>NZ_BAAJMD010000003.1:0-317855 GCF_057548395.1 Halopseudomonas sp. 4NH20-0008 | reverse complement strand
ACTTGAAGCCACAGTGCCGAATGACCAGCAAACCCGCTGGTGGATCATGGGCTTTGGCGCAAACATTGATGTGATTGAGCCGCTGGACTGGCGTGAACATATTCTTGAGCAGGCAAGAATCATTGCTGCACGTCAGAAAACTACGTGAAAACCCATCGAATGAAAGAAAGGACCACTCTTTGGATTGATCTCTGTATCCTAGTCCAATTCAGCATGGTGCATAATCACATCAGCTCTTGATAGGCTGTTACTTCACTCCTAACGAACGATCCAGCCCCTTTTTCAGGCACTGCTCTCAAACAACGACACACCAAGCTTGAGCGCCGTATTCGTTACCTCCTCTACCGGCGTGCTGTACCCAGTTGCCATCCAATACAGGGCAATATGAATTACTCCGCCGAGAATACCCGCCTGCAATAACGCATCGAACTGTTGACCAGGCCGCGCAAGCACGCGGGCAATATCATCGCTGGTAGCTTGCAAGGCGTTTTCAATTGCCCGGTCAACCGCAGGGCTGATACCCCGAATTTCAATCAGTAGCAAGCGAGCCAGCGTAGGATTGACCTTGAGCTGTTGGAAATAGGACAACAGCATCGCCTTGCTGCGCTCAATCGGATCCTTTCCCGCTGCCTGCGCTGCGGCCATATTGGCTTCGCGCATCCAACGGGCGGCCTGTTCATAGCTGGCAATCAACAGTTCATCACTATGGGCGAAAGACTCATAAAAATAGCGCTGAGTCAGTCCTGCCGCATCACACACTTGCTTGACGCCAGAATGGCGGTAACCCTTTTCACCATACACCTGTATGGCCGCCTCGATCAGCTTCTGGCGCCGCTGGGCACGGCGTTCTTCCACGGCTGAGCCACGGTAACGCCCTTTAGTGGCTGGGCTGGATTTGACTGAGGTCGATTTGACGGAGGGTATATTCATACGCCTAATTCTGACAATAGGGATTGCTAAATTCTATATGACAATTTAGATTGTCACTATCACCCATTACCGGTATATCCGCATGAGCTCAGTTCACCAACCTTTCCAACCCATGCCATTGGATGTGCTTATCATCGGCGCAGGCTTATCCGGCATTGGCGCCGCACATGCCCTGACCGAACAATGCCCCGACAAGCGCTATCTTATTCTCGAAAGACGTGCAGCGATTGGCGGCACATGGGATCTGTTCAGGTACCCGGGCATTCGCTCGGACTCGGACATGTACACCCTGAGCTACAGCTACAAACCCTGGACCCACCGCAAGGCCATCGCCGACGGATCCGATATCAAGCGCTATATCGAGGACATCGCGGAGGAGTCGGGCATCACCAACCATATTCGTTTTCAGCGCAAGGTTATCTCCGCGCACTGGTCCAGCGAAAAGGCGGTTTGGTCCGTCACTGCCCTTGCCACCGATGCGCAGGGCGTTGAGCGCGAAGAACAGTTCGAAGCCCGCATGCTGTCGGTGTGCGCAGGCTATTACAGTTACGATGAAGGTTACCGTCCGGACTTTCCTAACGAGTCGACCTTCAAGGGGCAGATCATTCACCCTCAGTTCTGGCCAGCTGATCTGGATTATGCTGGCAAGCGCATTGTCGTGATTGGCAGTGGCGCGACTGCGGTCACCCTGGTACCCGCGCTGGCCAAGACGGCCGCACAGGTCACTATGCTGCAGCGCTCACCCAGCTATGTGGTATCCCGCCCGCTGCAGGACGCCTTTGCCCAAGGCCTGCAGAAGTGGCTGCCAATGCCAGCGGCGCATGCCTTGACCCGCTGGAAAAATATCTTTTTGGGCTCGTTCTTTTTCCGTATTGCCCGCAACAAACCGGAGCTGTTCAAAAAGCGCTTGTTGGCCATGGTTAAAGCTCAGGTGGGTCCGGAGCTGGACATGAAGCACTTCAACCCGTCTTATAAACCCTGGGATCAGCGCGTATGCGCAGTACCGGATGGTGATCTGTTCCACGATATCCGGGCCGGACGTGCCAACATTGTCACTGATACCATTGACAGCTTTACTCCGGACGGTATTCGCCTGGCTTCAGGTGAGGAGCTGACAGCCGACATCATCATCACCGCAACCGGTTTGAAACTGAACGCACTCGGCGATGTGCAGATCAGCGTTGACGACAAAGCCATTACCCTGGGCGACCATATGGCCTACAAGGGCATGATGCTCAGTGACATTCCCAACATGATCATGACCTTTGGCTATACCAACGCCTCCTGGACACTCAAGGCCGAACTGACCTCCAGCTTTACCTGCCGTCTGTTACGCTATATGGATCGCAAAGGCTTGCGTGTCGCAGTACCGCGCCTGGATACAAGCGTCCAGGAAGCGCCCTTTCTCAACTTTACCTCTGGCTATGTCCAGCGTGCCAAGGGCATGCTGCCAAAACAGGGTGATCGCAAACCCTGGCAGGTTCACCAAAACTATCTCCAGGACAAACTGACCATTCAGTATGGCCAGGTTGATGACGGCGTCATCCAATTCAAATAACAAGAGTACACAGCATGCAAGTCAATCAATGCGTAGCCGTCCTCACCGGTGCGGGTAGTGGTATTGGCAGGGCTCTGGCGCTGGCTTTGGCGCAACGTGGATGCCATCTGGCACTGGCTGATATCAACCCCATAGCGCTCAGTGAAACAGCGTCTGAAGCGCGCCTGCTAAGTGTGCGTGTCAGCGAGCACCCGCTTGATGTAGCCAGCCGCAGCGCTATCGCAGCGCTGCCAGAGGCTGTCATCGCAGAGCATGGTCAGGTGGACCTGTTGATCAATAACGCCGGCGTCGCACTGGGAGGCCATTTCAATCAGGTCAAGACAGAGGATTTTGACTGGTTAATGGCGATCAACTTTGACGCTGTCGTGTGCATGACTCGCGCCTTTCTACCGTTGTTGAGCCAACGCAAAGCGGCCCGGATCGTCAATATTTCCAGCCTGTTTGGCCTTATCACTCCAGCCGGTCAAAGCGCCTATTGCGCGAGCAAGTTTGCTGTTCGTGGCTTTTCCAATGCGCTGCGACTGGAGCTGCAAGGGGGGCCGGTAGGTGTGACTGTAGTTCACCCTGGTGGTGTGGCAACAGCCATCGCCACCAGTGCCAGGGCACCCGAGGGCGTTGACGCCGCGGAGCATGCGCGCCAGCTTAAGCAAACTGAAAAGTTACTGCGGATGCCGCCAAGCAAAGCGGCCAATATTATTCTCAAGGGCATTGAGCGGGACAAAGCCCGTGTGCTGGTAGGCATGGATGCGCGCATCCTCTCGTGGCTTGAGCGCCTGATGCCGGTCAACTACTGGCGGCTGTTACCCGGCATTGCTACCGGAAAAGCCCGCTAATTATCTGAACCAGAAGGGACTATCAGGATGAGCTTGTTGATTACTGCAGTGATTGTAGGACTATTGATTCTGGTTGGTGGGCTGATGCTATTTACCTGCCTGGTCGCCTGGCGGGTAGAAATGGGACTGCCTGCAGAAGGTCGTTTTGTTACCGTCATGGGCAACCGTATTCACTATATAGAAGAAGGCACCTCACACAGTAACAAGCCAGCAATCCTGATGATTCACGGTCTCACCGGCGTAGCGCAGAATTTTACCTACGGTGTGGTTTCACAGTTGAGCCAGACCTACCGGGTTGTCGTAATCGATCGGCCTGGCAGTGGCTATTCAACACGGCATCGGCACGCCTCGGCCAGCATAGCGGTGCAGGCCGATATCGTTGCTGGCGTGATTGATGCCTTGGGTCTCGACAAGCCGCTGGTGGTCGGCCACTCACTGGGCGGAGCTGTCGCCCTCGCCACCGCGCTGCGTCACCCAAACAAGATCGCCGGATTGGCTCTGGTCGCCCCCCTGACGCATATGCCCAAAGACACGCCAAAGGCCTTTGCTGCCCTGACTATCCGCTGGCTCTGGTTGCGGCGCCTGATCGCCTGGACCTTGGCAACACCGATGTCTATTCTGCAGCGTGACAAGATCATGCAGGTCGTATTTGGCCCAGAGAAAGTGCCTGCAGACTTCCCGGTACGCGGAGGCGGTCTGCTCGGGCTGCGCCCCAGCCAGTTCATGGGTGCGTCAGCGGATGTCAACGCCTTGCCCGACAGCATGCAGTTGATGCCACAGCAATATCCCGGCCTGAGCCTTCCGGTCGCTGTGCTTTACGGCAGACAGGACAGGATTCTGAACCCTCAAGAACAGGGTCAGGCGCTGGTAGAGGTCTTACCCCAGTGCGAGCTGGAGCTGATAGACGGCGGCCATATGCTGCCCATTACCCAAGCTGACATGACGGCTGAGTTTATTGCCCGGCGGGCCGCGCTGCTGACGGAGGCCAACAGGCCATGATCGCGCAGGGCAGAAAAGAGGTTATAACGAAAGCAGCTCCGCGCTAGCGGACCCGCTGCTTAGCCACCCACTGCACGTGTCGTTGAATCGCCGGATCGGCCAAGAGTTTGTCTCGACTGTCGAACACGGTAGCCAGGGTCATTTCATCGTACAACCGGTGCACACCCTTGTGACAAGGCACGCAAAGCCACAATCCGGTGTTCAGCTGTTCGCGTGAGTGGCTTTTGCGAAAACGTGCACGCCGGTGCACCTTGCGGGGCACCAGATGGTGAAAGGTCAACCAGGTTTGTCGATTACACAGCTGGCAAAATTCAAGCGGCGACCTGGCCACGCTTTGAAAACTCCATGATCAGTGATTGAATCGATCCGTCAGACTCTGCAAGTCTACCGCCGTTCGCTCAAGCGAGGCGCCACGTGAATTAGCCGAGTGCGCCATCTCCAGACTTTGATCCGCGGCCTGAGCTATCCGGCTGATCTGTTTGGAGATATCTTCTGCCACCGTACTCTGCTGTTCCGCCGCCGCAGCCATTTGCTGGGTCATTTGTGAAATACGCTCCATAACCAAATCAATGCTGCTCAGAGCCTCCTGAGTCAATGTCACCTGTTGCACCCCCTTTTCCGCTTCAACATCACCGCTGCGGGCCACATCCACTGCCTCTTGAGCGCGTTGCAGCAAGGTGCTGATTACCGACTTGATTGACTCGGTTGAATCACGGGTTTTCTTCGCCAATGAACGCACTTCATCCGCTACCACGGCAAAACCTCGACCCTGATCGCCAGCGCGCGCCGCTTCAATAGCGGCATTGAGGGCCAACAAATTGGTCTGATCGGCAATCGACTGGATCAGGCTCGCTGCCTTGTTGATATGTTCCGCTTCATTGGCCACGCTGGCGGCCGCCTGATTGATACGCTCGACCGTATCGGCCAAGGCAGAAATCACCGCCATGGTGGTACTGGCAATCTGCGTGCTGTCCTTGATCAGGCGACGGGCGTGCTCTGCTTCGCTGGCGGTCTGCTGGACATTGCGCGACACCTCATGGATCGAGGCCGCCATTTCGGTCATGGCGGTAGCAGCCTGATCGGCTTCCAGACGCTGTGCCTCAAGGGCGGTGGAGGTTTGCGTTGCCAGGCCTCTGGCCTGTGTGGCGCCGGAACTGGTTTGCGCCGCATAGTCGGACAACCGGGTCAGTGCGGTGCGGATACGCGCGGCCTCACTGATCAGCACCATCTTCAGACGCCCGACCATACCATCGTCATTGGCAAAGGCCAGGGAGGCGACCTCGTTGTCAAAGGCATTCGGCAAGCTGCGCAGGGCCGTCTCGACCGAATGCTCGGCCATCCACAGGGTGAAATAACTACCAAGCAGCACGCTCAGAGCCGCCAGGGTGGCTGCGACCAGACCAAACAGCCACCAGAGCACCAGAAAGCAGCCCAGCGCCATACACAGGGCGGCCAGCATTTTCTGCAACAGATGCTGGCCTTCGAGAATATGGCTATGGGCGGGCTTGCCACTGCTGATCCGTTTGTACAGGGCGGCAGCACGTTGCACGCGATCACGGTCGGGCAGGGTTCGAACCGATTCGTAGCCGACAATGCGGTCATGCTCAAGGATCGGCGTGACGTAGGCCTCGACCCAGTAAAAGTCGCCCTGCTTGGTACGGTTCTTGACAATACCCATCCAGCTTTTGCCGGACTTGAGGTAGCTCCACATGCTTTCGTAGACAGCGGGAGGCATGTCAGGATGACGCACGATATTGTGTGGGCTACCTATCAGTTCGTCACGACTGAAGCCACTGACGGTAACAAACTCATCATTGCAATAGACGATTTTACCCACCGCGTCGGTCGCGGAGATCAGCCTTTGGTTTGGGTCAAAAGTCCTTTCCCGATCAGTGACTGGCTGATTGTTACGCATATACAACCCTCTAAACCCAAAGCACACCCCGATGTGTACCTATTCGCTCAGCTTAGAGGGTTCCCAAGAAAGTGCCAGATTCATCAAGGCACTGAATCATAACCAACAACGCCAAAAAGGGCGCCGAAGCTTTCAAATAATCCGTGAAAAGCGCTGCGCATTGTCATGGTTCTGATACGCATCAAAAACCATACACACCGAACGCACCAACAGACGGCCTGAGGGCAGAATCTGAATTCCCTGTTCGCTGAGCTGCAGCAGCCCATCGCGGTGCATCTGCATCAGCATCGGCCAGCAGCCGGCAAAATAATCCTTGAAGACAAGCCCGAAGCGCTGCTCGATGTCGGCAAACTGCAGCTCGAAATGGCAGATAAGCTGACCAATCACAGCTCGGCGCAAACGGTCATCTTCGTTACAGATCAATCCGCGACGAGTAGCCAGCAGGTCCTGATCGAGGCAATGCTGGTAAATCTTGATATCGGTGCTGTTCTGGCTGAACAGGTCACCCACCTGGCTGATGGATGACACGCCCAGACCGATCAGATCGCAGTGTCCGTGGGTGGTGTAGCCCTGAAAATTACGCTGCAGCTCGCCACTTTCCTGGGCGATGCTCAGGCTGTCATCCGGCATGGCAAAGTGATCCATGCCGATGAAGCGGTACCCCGCCTCGGTCAATTGGCGAATGCTGTTTTCCAGCATCTGCAGCTTCTGCGCCGCGCTAGGCAGATCCGCAGCCTGAATCCGCCGTTGTGGCAGAAAACGCTCAGGCAGATGGGCATAATTGAACACCGATAGACGATCGGGCTTGAGCTCGATAATCGCCTCTACGGTTTTGCTGAAACTGTCAGGGTTCTGCTTGGGCAGACCGTAGATCAGGTCAATATTGATCGAGCGGTATTCCAGCGCACGTGCCGCTTCCATGATCGCCTGGGTCTGTTCCAGGCTCTGCAGGCGGTTGACGGCACGCTGCACCTCCGGATCAATATCCTGAACGCCAAAGCTGACCCGATTGAAGCCGATTTCCCGCAACAGGCCCATGGTCGACCAATCGGCCTCACGTGGGTCAATCTCAATACTGTAGTCGCCGCTATCGTCATCATGCAGGGCAAAGTGTTGTCGCAGCTTGCTCAGCAGGCCGCGCATTTGATCATGGCTGAGAAACGTCGGTGTACCACCACCAAAATGCAGTTGCTCCACTACCTGCTGCGGCCCGGTATGCGCACTGAGCAGTTCGATTTCCCGAAAGAGACTGTGCAAGTAGGGCTCGGCGCGACTGCGATCCTTGGTAATCACCTTGTTGCAGGCGCAGTAGTAGCAGATATTGGCGCAGAACGGGATATGCACATACAGCGACAGGGGCCGCTTGGCCTGACGGCTGGCATCCAGCGCCTGCAGCAGATCGGGCGGGTTGATTCCGTCATGAAACTGCACCGCCGTCGGGTAGGAGGTGTAACGCGGCCCAGCGGTATCATATCGACGGATCAGGTCGATATCCCAGCGAGGGGTATGGAACATGGGAGCGGTCTCCGGCTCGTGGACTGTCATGTTGCACAGGCTAAACCCACGACTCCATCCGCTCTTTGATACAGGTCAATAGGCCGTCAACTCAACGTACCCATTAGGATATATTGCCGCTGATGCCGATGCCCCTCAGGATGACCGCAAAGGGGATCGTCCATGTTAAAAGCATCATCAGCACTGTTCAGTCTTGGTTTCAGACCATTCTTTCTGCTCGGCAGTAGCTTTGCCGCCATCGCCATTGTGCTATGGATTGCCGGACTCGGTGGTCACCTGTCCGGCTGGCAACCAGCCGGTGGCTGGCTGGCCTGGCATCAGCATGAAATGTTGTTCGGCTTTGCTGGCGCCATCATCGCCGGTTTTGTGCTGACGGCCGCCCAGAACTGGACCAATCAACCCGGCCCCAGCAGCTGGCCAATTCTGCTGCTGGTTCTGCTGTGGTTGGCAGCCCGACTGGCCTGGTTGCTGGACACCCCATTCTGGCTATTATTCCCACTGGAGCTGGTCTTTCTGCCGCTGGTTGCAGTGCTGCTGGGACGCATGCTCTGGGCTGTGCGCCAGCAGCGCAATTACCCGATTGTGCTGGTGCTGCTCCTGCTGGCCCTGACCAACCTGTTCAGCCTGCTGGGCATGCAACAGGAGCAGTTCGCCTGGCAACGCCAAGCGTCTCAGGGTGCTCTATGGCTGATTGCCGCCTTGATGGGGCTGATTGGCGGGCGGGTCATTCCCTTTTTCACCCAACGTGGACTGGGACTGCCAAGCGCTGCGGCCGCCCTGCCCTGGCTGGATAATCTGCTGCTGGCCGGCAGCCTGTTGGTCGCCCTGTTGATGGTCAGCGGTCTGGGCCTGCAGCCGCAGCTATGGATTGCCCTGCTGTTCATGGTACTGGGCGCAGGGCATCTGCTGCGGCTGATGCGCTGGCATCATCCGCGAATCTGGGGCGTACCACTGCTGTGGTCGCTGCATCTGGCCTACGCCTGGCTAGTCATGGCGCTGTTCAGCATGGCACTGTGGCATGCAGGCTGGATGAACAGTGCCAGCGCCGCCATCCACATGCTCGCCATCGGTAGCCTGGGTGGGCTGATTCTGGCGATGATCGCACGCGTCAGCCTCGGGCATACCGGACGCCCACTGGAGCCGGTAGCGGCCATGTCACTGGCCTTTGTGCTGCTGAATCTGGCGGTACCCTTGCGCATCTGGCTGACGCTCTGGTTGCCCATGACCGGTTACTGGCTTGCCGCGCTGTGCTGGACACTGGCCTTTGCGCTGTTCGTCTGGCACTACGCCGGCATGCTGTCTCGCCCGCGACCGGACGGACGCCCCGGCTAGGCCACCATCACGAACCGGGGAACATAACCCATGCATCTGCTATCGGCTCACCGCGAACAGCTTGCCCGCCACCCGCTACTGGCACATTTGAGTGATGAGATGCGCACAGCCATGCTGACTGAAGCCTGGTGCCGTGAATACCCGGCACAGGCACAGATTCTCCGGCAGGGTGACCCGGCTGAACGTTTCTTTCTGGTGCTGGCTGGCAAGATCAAGCTCTACCGGATCTCCGCAGACGGCAAGGAAAAGGTGGTGGAGATCATCCAGAACGGCCAGTCCTTTGCCGAGGCGGTGATGTTTCTGCAAAAGCCGGTCTACCCGGTCTGCGCCGAAACGCTTGAGGCGGTGCTACTGGTGGGTTTTTCCAATCGGCTGATGCTGCAGGCGCTGGAAACCAACCCGAGCACCTGCCTGCATCTGCTCGGGCATATGAGTATCCGTCTGCATCAGCGCCTGGATGAGCTGGAAAACCTGACCCTGCAGAATGCCACCCAACGCCTGGCGCTCTATCTGATTGGCCAGGTGCGCGATCGCCAGGGCGATGATGTCGAGCTGGATCTGGTATTGCCCAAGGGATTGATCGCCGCCCGCCTGTCAATCAAACCCGAGACCCTGTCACGGGCCATGGCCACGCTGCGCGATCAGGGCCTGATCGAGAGCCGTAGTCGACATATCCGCATTCCCAGTATCAGCCGCCTGCTGGATACCTTCACCCTGAGTGCCTGAGACAAGCATGGCTTCGGAAGTGAAAAACCATACAGGATTGAGCAAAAAAGGGCTGCACAGGCAGCCCAAAGGGAGATAAAGCGATTTGCCAGCCTCAACCACCGCTGGCATTCATGAAGCGCAGAATCTGCACCTCACCGTCGGATGAAAAGTCATGGTGCGCCGGTTTGCCTTGCAGACCCTTGTGCAGGGCCGCCAGCAGCGGCGCATCGGTGGTCGGATGGCGACGCAGCAGGGCGCGCATATCGATGGAATTTTCCTGTCCCAGGCACAGCAGCAGCCGTCCTTCGGCGGTCATGCGCACGCGGTTGCAGGTACTGCAGAAGTTGTGCGAATGCGGCGAGATAAAACCGATACGGCTCTGCGGAAAACCCTCGACCCGCACATAACGGGCGGGGCCACCACTGCTCTCGGTGCTGTCGATCAACTGATGCGACTGGCTGATCAGGGCGCGAACCTCGTCACTGGAACAGAAGGCCTCGCCCCGTGAGCGACCAACCTGACCGAGCGGCATTTCCTCGATAAAACTGATATCCAGCCCGCGCGCCAGTGCATAGTCCACCAGCGCAGGCACCTCCTGATCATTGCGGCCCTTCATCACCACCACATTCAGCTTGATGCGTTGAAAGCCAGCGGCTACGGCGGCATCAATGCCGGCCAGTACCTGGTGCAGATCGCCGGTACGGGTAATGGCGCGAAATTTGTCTGCATCCAGGCTGTCGAGGCTGATATTCAGACGCTTGACCCCGGCATCAGCCAGCGGCTGGGCCAGTTTGACCAGTTGCGAGCCATTGCTGGTCATCACCAGCTCGCGCAGGCCTGGCAGCGCTGCAATGCGCTCACACAGGCCAACAATACCGCGCCGTACCAAGGGTTCACCGCCGGTCAGACGGATTTTCTTCACGCCATGGCGGACAAACAGGGCCGCCATGCGTTCGATTTCTTCCAGACTCAGTACCTGTTGGCGCGGCAGAAAGGTCATGTCTTCGGCCATGCAATAGACACAGCGGAAATCACACCTGTCGGTTACCGACATGCGCACATAGTCGATACGCCGGCCCAGGCCGTCGATCAGTCCTTCATGCTGTCCTGTATCCACCATCGGATGCTCCCTACTGCAGCAGCGGTGAGGTTGCTGCACGCAATGCTATGCCTTCAATTCGGGCCTGGCCCACCAAGGTTTCCAGATACTGTACCACGGCCTTGTTCCAGACCCGCCCGTCCAGCTCTTCACGAATCGACTCACGCACCGCACTAAAAGGCAATTGTCGCCCCTCAACCCGCTGCTGTACTTCAACAATATGGAAGCCATAGCGGCTTTCCACTGGCTGTCCGGCCAGACCCAGCGGCAGACGCAACAGCTGCCTTTCAAATTCCGGCACCGTCTGACCCAGGCTCAACTGCCCCAGATCGCCGCCCTGCTCCCTGGATGGGCAACCGGAGTGCAAGGTGGCCAATTCAACAAATCGCGCGGGATTGTTCCGCAGTTCGGCGATCAGTGCAATCGCCTGTTCGCGCAGCCGGCTGCGTTCCGGGGTGTCATCCGGGGCTACCGCCAGAAGAATATGCCGCGCCTGTACCAACGGAGCACTGCAGAAACGCGACACATTGCTCCGATAGACTTGTTCAAGACTCTCATCATCGGTGACCGGCACCTTGACTTCGTGCTCGAGCAGTACGCGGATCAGGGCCTCATCCTCGGTTTCCTCAGCCTCGGGCTGGGCCTTGAGGCCCAACTCGGAGGCACGCTGGATCAGCAGCGTGCGAATTACCAACGCCTGGGCGGCCATGAACATGGCCTCGTCCTGGCTTTCAGCCGGGTGATACTGCATTTCCATACCCAGCATGTCGCAATCCAGCTCTACGCCGTTGACCCGAATAAGCGGCCAGGCCTGCGTGTGACTGGACGCAATAATAGCGCTGTTGTTCATATGCAAATCCTCAAGGAGCGTTTTCCTGCTGTTCAGCCTTGCAGTTCATCGGGTGCAGCCAAGTGGCAGCACCCGATGCCCACATCAGCCCTTCTGCCTGACGATCTGGTAACGCCGACCGAGGTACCAGACCGGCGCACTGATCATGTGTACCAGGCGGGTAAAGGGGAACAGCACGAACAGGCTCAGACCAAGGAACACATGCAGCTTGTAAACCAGCCCGACCGGTTCGATCGAGGCGGCGGCCAGCATCGGCTGCAGGGTCACGGTGTATTGCGCCCAATTGGCCAGCATGACCATCACCGAACCGTCCAGATGCTGCAGCGAGAAGAAAATGCTGCTGAGCCCCAGCAGCAACTGCGCCAGCAGGACCCAGAGGATCATGATGTCGGAGAAGCTGGACTGCGCCCGTACCCGCGGATTGGTCATGCGTCTGTGAATCAGCATCAGCAGGCCGATCAGGCACAGGGTGCCAAAGAAGCCGCCGGAGATCATCGCCAGCATCTGCTTGCCGGACGTACTGATCACATGGTGATAGATGGACTCCGGAATCAGCAGCCCGACAAAATGCCCGGCAAAAATGAACAGGATACCGACGTGGAACAGATTGCTCGCCAGGCGCATGCCCTTGCTGCTCATCAGCTGACTGGAGTGGGCCTTCCAGGTGTACTGGGACAGATCGAAGCGTGCCCAGCTACCGATGATAAATACCGCCAGGGCGACGTAGGGATAAACCCCGAACAACAGTAAATTCAAGTTGGACATGTCTGTCTCCTACGCCCGGCCAGCCGGCAGGGCCTTGTCATTGAAATCCACCCAGTGGACCGGAACCGCCACCGCATCCTTGGCTCGACCGGCCGCCGGACGGGTGCCACAGGCATCCTTCTGGTCGCCATTGAGGAAGGTCACCTGCTCCTCCTCCCAGATCTTGTCGAGGGCTTCCAGGCTGGTATCGGACTCCTCGGCCGCGACCTGATTGCGCACGGCGTCAATCGCTTCCTGCGGCTCATGCCCGGCCATCTGCAACAGCGCGGTAAAACAGGCGGCGTAATCGGACTGACGCTCCTGCAAACGCGCCGCCAGCAGCGCCAGCAGATGCTCGACATCCGCCAGCCCTTCACGCGCAACAATCGGATCGCAGCTGGACTGGAACTCCAGGTACAGCGGGATATAGTCCGGCAGTTCCTTGACACCGATGGCAAAACCGGCAGCCTCGTACTGCGCCATCAGATCGACCATGGCCTGACCCCGGTCACGGGACTCGCCGTGCACGTGTTCGAACAGCAACAGGGAGAGAAAGCGACCACGCTCGAACATCTCGTTGTAGCCTTCCTGAATATCCATCAGGTCACTGTCGGCCAGCCGAGTCAGCAGGCTCGTGAGCGCGGTACGCTGCTCCCGGCTGATCTCGCGGCTGGCATCAATGGCCTGCTGCAGTTCGTCTCGGGCCTGTTGCAACTCGGCACTGGGGTAGTCCATCAACAGCGATATCACTTTGAGTATGCGCATGCTCAATCCTCCCAGATCTGTACGGTTTTCAGGACATCCCGGCTGGTGGCTTTTTTGCCGCCGAACATGTTCACATCGGATTCGCCACTGCAGCCACTGCCAAAACTGAAGCCGCAACCGCTGCGCTCGCCAAAGACTTCACTCATGGCTTCCTCGCGGTGCGCAGTGGGAATTACAAAGCGGTCCTCGTAATTGGCAATCGCCAGATAGCGATACATGTCCTCGGCCAGTGCCTTGGTCAGACCCACGTCCTCCAGCACCTTGAGGTTCTCGACGCCATCGACCTGCTGGGCACGCTTGTAAACACGCATGGCCAGCAGCCGCTTGAGCGCCAGCTTGACCGGTTGTTCGTCACCGGCGGTGAGCATGTTGGCCAGATAGCGCAACGGAATACGCAGGCTATCGACGTCCGGCAGAATGCCGTTCATGCTGACCTTGCCGGCCTCGGCGGCATTCTGGATCGGTGACAAGGGTGGTACGTACCAGACCATCGGCAAGGTGCGGTATTCCGGGTGCAGCGGCAGAGCCAGACGCCAGTCCACCGCCAGTTTGTACACCGGTGACTGCTGCGCAGCCTCGATCACTGACAAGGCCACACCATCGGCCAGGGCCTGCTTGATCACGGCCGGGTCATGGGGGTCAAGGAACAGCCCCAGTTGCTCTTCGTACAGATCCTGCTCGCTCGGGGTGCTGGCCACCTCATGGATACGGTCGGCGTCATACAGCAGTACACCCAGATAACGAATGCGCCCGACACAGGTTTCCGAACAGATAGTCGGCATACCGGCTTCGATGCGCGGGTAGCAGAAAATGCACTTCTCGGATTTGCCGCTCTTCCAGTTGAAGTAGATCTTCTTGTACGGACAGCCGCTGATGCACATGCGCCAGCCGCGGCACTTTTCCTGGTCAATCAGGACAATGCCGTCTTCCTCGCGCTTGTAGATCGCCCCGCTCGGGCAGGCCGCCGCACAGGTTGGATTCAGGCAGTGTTCGCACAGACGCGGCAGGTACATCATGAAGGTGTTTTCGTACTCACCGTAGATGTCTGCCTGGATCTGGTCGAAGTTCTTGTCCTTGCGCCGCTTGGCAAACTCGGTGCCGAGAATCTCCTCCCAGTTCGGGCCCCACTCGATCTTTTCCATGCGCTTGCCGGAAATCGCCGAACGTGGGCGCGCCGTCGGCTGGTGAGCTGAAGACGGCGCGGTATGCAGATGCTGGTAATCGAAATCAAAGGGCTCGTAGTAATCGTCGATGGTCGGCATGTCCGGGTTGGCGAAGATGTTCGCCAGTACGCGGAATTTGCCGCCGATACGCGGATTGATCGAGCCATTGCTGTTGCGCTTCCAGCCGCCCTTCCACTTGTCCTGGTTTTCCCACTCCTTGGGGTAGCCGATACCGGGCTTGGTCTCGACGTTGTTGAACCAGGCGTACTCCATGCCCTCACGGCTGGTCCAGACGTTTTTGCAGGTAACCGAACAGGTATGGCAGCCAATGCACTTGTCCAGATTCAATACCATGCCTACTTGTGAACGTATTTTCATGGCTGTCTCCTCACTCGATATCCCGGGGTAACGGCTGGGGCAATGCATCACCCCCCAGGCCGCCGTGTTCTGGCCCGTCCAGCCAGTCGATCTTGCTCATCTTGCGTACCACCACGAATTCATCGCGGTTGCAGCCGACGGTGCCGTAGTAGTTGAATCCCCAGGACTGCTGGGCATAACCGCCGATCATATGGGTGGGCTTGAGCACGATGCGGGTCACCGAGTTGTGGTGCCCGCCACGGGTGCCGGTCATTTCACTGCCCGGCATGTTCACGATGCGTTCCTGGGCGTGGTACATCATCACCATGCCCTCCTTGACCCGCTGACTGACCACGGCACGGGCCACCAGGGCACCGTTGGCGTTGAAACACTCGACCCAGTCGTTATCTTCGATACCGGCCTTGAGCGCGTCGGTTTCCGACAGCCAGATGATCGGTCCGCCGCGGCTCAGGGTGAGCATCAGCAGGTTGTCCGAGTAGGTACTGTGGATACCCCACTTCTGGTGCGGAGTAATCCAGTTCAGCACGATCTCGCTGTTGCCATTCGGCTTCTTGCCCTTCACATAGCCTGTGGTGCGGGTATTGATTGGCGGCCGATAGCTCATCAACTGCTCGCCAAAGGCCTGCATCCAGGGGTGATCCTGGAAGAACTGCTGACGGCCGGTAATAGTGCGCCACGGAATGTACTCGTGGACGTTGGTGTATCCGGCGTTGTAGCTGACATGGTCGTCTTCCAACCCCGACCAGGTCGGACTGGAGATGATCTTGCGCGGCTGCGCCTGGATATCACGGAAGCGAATCGCCTCGTGCTCCTTGCCCACCGCCAGATGGCTGTGGTCGCGGCCGGTAAACTTGGACAGTGCTGCCCAGGCCTTGACCGAGACATGGCCGTTGGTTTCCGGTGCCAGGCTGAGGATGACCTCGGCGGCATCAATCGCCGTGTTGATCCGGGGCCGGCCCTGACTGACGCCCGGCTCCAGCACGTCGTGATTCAGTTTGCCGAGGAAAGCCACCTCGTCATCGGTGTTCCAGCTGATGCCCTTGCCGCCATTGCCGAGCTTCTCCAGCGCCGGACCGAGCGAGGTAAACTTTTTATAGGTACTGGGGAAGTCACGCTCGACCACCACCATATTCGGGCAGTTCTTACCCGGGACCGGTGCCACTCCGGCGGTTTTCCAATCGGTACCACCGAACGGCTGCGCCAGCTCGCCGGGGCTGTCATGCAGCATGGGTACAGTAACCAGATCCTGTTCCACACCCAGCACGCCCTGGGAGACCTCGGAAAAGGCCTTGGCGATGGACTTGTAGATTTCCCAGTCGGACCTGGATTCCCAGGCCGGATCAATGGCCGCGGACAGCGGATGAATAAAGGGGTGCATGTCCGAGGTGTTCATGTCGTCCTTTTCGTACCAGGTCGCGGTCGGCAGGACAATATCCGAGTAAACACAGGTCGAGGACATACGGAAGTCCAGGGTCGTGACCAGATCCACCTTACCCACGGCGCCGTCATCAACCCACTCGGCCTGCTGCGGCTTGACGCCGTCGCGCTTGCCCAGATCCTCGTTCATTACTCCGTGCTTGTCGGTACCCAGCAGGTACTTGAGCATGTACTCATGGCCCTTGCCCGATGAGCCAAGCAGGTTGGAACGCCAGATAAACAGATTGCGCGGGAAGTTGTCCGGGTTGTCCGGCTGTTCACAGGCAAATTTCAATGTGCCGTCCTGCAGCGACTTGAGCACATAGTCTTTAGGATCCATGCCCAGTGCCGCGGCCTCGCGGCAGATCGCCAACGGGTTGCGGTTCAGTTGCGGGGCGCTGGGCAGCCAGCCACCGCGCTCGGCCTGGATGTTGTAGTCGAGCATATGCTCGGGGAACTGGGCCTTGTCCGCCAGCGGCGAGAGGATTTCATGCACGCTCATCTTCTCGTGACGCCACTGTGAACTGTGGTTGTAGAAGAAGCTGGTGCCGTTCATCTGTCGTGGCGGACGACTCCAGTCCAGACCAAAGGCCAATGGCAGCCAGCCGGTCTGCGGCCGCAGCTTTTCCTGGCCAACATAGTGCGCCCAGCCACCGCCACTCTGTCCGACACAACCGCAGAGCATGAGCATGTTGATCAGCCCGCGGTAGTTCATGTCCATGTGGTACCAGTGGTTCATCGCCGCGCCAACGATGATCATCGAGCGGCCCTTGGTCTTGTCGGCGTTGTCGGCAAACTCACGGGCAACCTGAATGACCTTTTCACGGCTGACACCGGTAATCTGCTCCTGCCAGGCCGGCGTGCCGGGCACGCTGGCATCGTCGTAGCTGCTGGCCACGTTGCTGCCGCCCAGACCACGACAGATACCCAGACCAGCCGCCTGGATATCAAACACCGTGGCGACCCGCAGGTTGCGACCATCGGCCTGGCTCAGGGTTTTACTGGGCAGACGGCGGAACTGGATCTCCTCACCATTGGCCTGCTGGAAATGGTCATGCAACTGGCCGCCAAAGTACGGGAAGGCCACCTCGACCGCCTCGCCGTCTTCCAGCAACGAGAGCTGCAACGCCACGTTACGGCCTTCGCCACCTTCGCGGGCTTCAATGTTCCACTTGCCGGACTCGCCCCAGCGGTAACCGATAGCACCCAGCGGCGACACCAGTTGCCCGTCGGTGCTGTCGATGGCAATGGTTTTCCATTCCGGGTTGTTGTCCTGACCCAGTTGGCCGTCCAGATCCGAGGCGCGCAGGAAGCGCGTCGGCTTGTAACCACCCTCCATCTCCTCCAGCAGCACCAGCATCGGTAGATCGGTATAGCGGCGCACATAGTCAGTGAAATAGGCGCTGGGCTTTTCAAGGTGAAATTCCTTGAAAATCACATGATTGAAGGCCTGGGCCAAGGCGGCATCAGTGCCCTGCTTGGGGTTCAGCCAGAGATCGGTGAGCTTGGCGACCTCGGAGTAGTCCGGGGTAATCGAGACCGTCTTGGTACCCTTGTAACGCACCTCGGTAAAGAAGTGCGCATCCGGTGTGCGGGTCTGCGGTACGTTGGAACCCCAGGCAATGATGTAATTGGAGTTGTACCAGTCGGCCGACTCCGGCACGTCTGTCTGCTCGCCCCAGACCATCGGCGAGGCCGGCGGCAGGTCGCAATACCAGTCGTAGAAGCTCAGGCACACCCCGCCGATCAGCGACAAATAGCGCGAACCCGCCGCGTAGCTGACCATCGACATGGCCGGAATCGGCGAGAAGCCAATGACCCGGTCCGGGCCATACTGCTTGACGGTATAGACGTTGGCGGCGGCAATGATCTCGGTGACTTCATCCCAGCTCGAGCGAATGAAACCGCCAAGGCCGCGCTGGCTCTTGTAGCTGCGCGCCTTGTCGGCATCCTCGACAATACTCGCCCAGGCATCCACCGGATCAAGCTTGGCTCGCGCTTCACGCCAGAGTTTGAGTAGCGGCTTGCGTACCTTGGGGTACTTGAGCCGGTTAGCACTGTAGATATACCAGCTGTAGCTGGCACCGCGCGGACAGCCGCGCGGCTCATGGTTAGGCAGATCCGGGCGGGTGCGCGGGTAGTCGGTCTGCTGGGTTTCCCAGGTAATCAGACCGTTCTTGACATAGATCTTCCAGGAGCAGGACCCGGTGCAGTTGACCCCGTGGGTCGAGCGCACGATCTTGTCGTACTGCCAGCGTGCACGGTAGACATTTTCCCAGTCGCGGGACTCCTTGCGGGTCTCACCGTGACCATCGGCAAACTCATCCTGTTTGCGGTTGAAAAAGCGCAATTGATCGAGCAGGTGACTCATGGTTTTTCTCCTCATGCCGGTGCGGATGCGTGTCCGACCGGTCGGCTCATCAGTTCGTTATCGCGGCCCGGACCGGGCCGCACAGTCTTGAAGCGGCTTCAGCTCGGGTGATGATTGGCCTCCAGTTCTCGGTCCACCGAGGACACGTAGTACTCCTCGGAAAACGCACCCTCAGGCTCCTTGAGCCAGATAAAACAGAGGACAAAGCTGATAAAGGCACCGGACGCAATAATCATGAAAAACTGCGAGGGCGTTACGAAGGTAAAGAGGGTCAGGTAGCACACTGCGCCGACATTACCGTAGGCACCGGCCATGCCAGAGATCTGCCCGGTGATGCGCCGCTTGATCGAAGGAATGATGCCAAAGGTGGCGCCCTCGGCACCCTGTACGAAGACCGAACAGGCCACAGTCACCGCCACAGCAATCAGCAGCGGCCACTTCTCGTTCATCAACCCCATGAGCAGGAAGCCGATACCGATGCCAAGCATGTAGGCAAGCATGACAAAACGGCGGTTGCCCATGCGGTCGGAGACCAGCCCACCCATGGGCCGGGCGACCAGATTGACGAAGGCAAAGGACGCAGCAATGATACCTGCGGTGGTTGGCGTCAGACCCCAGGTCAGCTCGAAGAACATCGGCAGCATGGAGACTACCGCCAGTTCAGCACCAAAGTTGGCGAAATAGGTGGAGTTCAGGGCAGCCACTGTGTTGAAGGGGTATTTATCGTCCTCCGGCACGCCCTTTTTCAGGATCGGGATATTGACCCGCAGGATCTGCACCACCTGGTACAACACCACCAGGGCAATCACCAGATAGCAGATCACCGCTCCAGTCATCGACAGGAAGCCCATGTTCTGTATGCGCCAGACCAAGATCGCCAGTACCCCGACCATGGGAATGGTCCAGAGAATCAGCTTGATCATGTCAGCCCAGCTGCTGACTTCCATGGCCATGGCTTTTTTCGGTTTGTGTTGCACGGTACCGGGAGGACCGTCAGTCAGGGCAAACCAGTAGAACACCCCGTAGGCCGCCATGATGATGGCCGAGGTGGCAATCGACCAGCGCCAGCCCTCCGGGCCACCAAAGATGTGTATGGCAATAGCAGGCAGGCTCATGGCCGCAGCGGCCGAGCCAAAGTTGCCCCAGCCGGCATAGAAGCCCTCGGCAAAACCGATATCCTTGGGCTTGAACCACATGGCGGTCATATGGATGCCGACCACAAAGCTGGCACCAATGGAGCCGAGAATCAGGCGTGCAACCAGCAACTGGGTGCGGGTGTCACCAAAGGCGAAGAACAGCGCCGGCAAGGCCATGATCACCATCAGGACCGAAAACACCCGGCGTGGCCCCCAGCGATCCAGGGCCATGCCGACAATGATGCGAGCCGGAATGGTCAGGGCCACGTTGGCAATGGCGAACAGCTTGATATCGTCAGGCGTGAGCCAGTTCAGACTCTTGAGCATGCTGGAGGCCAAAGGCGCCATACCAAACCAGACAAAGAAACAGATATAGAAGGCGATCCAGGTCAGGTGCAGGGCTCTGATCTCCGGATTGCGGAACTTGAATACGTCAGCAACTTTCATGGCTTTTTCTCCGCTCGATCAGGGGCAGGCTTGGATCAACACCGGGCACGGGGCCCGACGTGCCAGAAAGGCACTGACACTGCCAAAGGTCATGTAATCCAGCTCATCCACCAGCAGGTTCAGTGAGCGAGAGATAAAGCCGCCGTCCGGCTCATTGGAATGACGAGCGATGACCAGCAGGTCCGGTTTCTTGTGCTCGGCGGCCTTGAGGATCATCTTGCGTGCATCGCCTTCGGCGATGATCACCTCGGCATCCAGGCCCTGCTGACCGACCAGCTCGGCGGCCTCGCGCAGAAAGCTTTGAAACTCGCGTTTGTCCTGCTCAAATTTTTCCGTACTGACATCGCTGGTATCCAGACTGCCCTCCACCACCCCCACCAGCATGATCAGCGGCTTGAGCGGCTTGAACATGTCGATGGTGGCCTGCAGGGCCTTTCTGGCGTTGCGTGAGTTGTCGTAGGCAAGCATGATTCTCATGGTCATCTCCAGGCTCAGGGGTTCTTCACGTAGGCATTGCGGCGCAGGTAGAACCACCAGTTGAGTACCAGGCACAGGGCGTAGAACACGGCAAAACCGTACATCGCCACTTCAGGGGTACCGGCCTTGACCTGTTCACCGATAACAATCGGCGCAACAAAGGAGCCGTAGGCCGCCACCGCCGAGGTCCAGCCCAGTACCGGGCCGGCCTTTTCGCGGTCGTAGATCACGCCGATGGTGCGGAAGGTCGAGCCATTGCCAATCCCGGAGGCGGCAAACAGCAGCAGGAACAGGGCCAGGAACAGGAAGAAGTACTGCTCGGGTTGGCTGGAGCCGTAGGCCTGCTGCATCACATAACCAGCCGCCACAGAGCCCGCCACCATGACCACCGAGATCAACTGGGTAACTATCGAGCCGCCCACCTTGTCCGAGACCCAGCCACCGAGCGGGCGAATCAGGGCGCCAATGAAGGGGCCAATCCAGGCGTAGGTCAGAGCACTGGGCGCATTCGGATTAGCCACGCGCGTCACTGTGCCGTCAGCGGCCACCTCGTTCATGAAACCGAAGATCACCGTGATCGACAGCGGCAGGGCCATGGAAAAACCGATAAAGGAGCCAAAGGTCAGGATGTACAGCACGCTCATGGACCACGTGTGCTTGTCGCGGAAAATCTCGAACTGGCGCTTGATATTGGGTTTGATCGTGCCAGGCAGCAGACGCAGCATGCCCAGGGTCGCACCCATGATCAGCAGCATGGCCACCCACATGTTCAGCACCCCCAGTCCGACCGGCGCAGGCAAGTAGAGATACAGACCCACACCCGCAGCGATAAAGCCGACGCCATACAAGCCCAGTATCTTGCCAAAGGCTGCCAGGGGATTGCCGGGGTTGGGGGTAATGGGTAACAGGTTGCTCATGCCGAACCAGCCGGCAAAGGCCAGCGGCACCAGAAACACCAGCCAGACAAAGCCGCCGTTCTGAATCCAGGTCGGGGTACCTGCCGCAATCCGGCCGATCAGCGTACCGCTGTCCTGGGTCAGGATCATCGAGCCGCCGGCGAAGGCACCGAACACCCCGGCGGTCATCACCAAGGGGATAAGAATCTGCATGGTGGTCACGCCGAAATTGCCCAGACCGGCATTCAGACCGAGCGCCAGGCCCTGTTGATTCTTCGGGAAGAAGCCACTGATATTGCTCATCGAACAGGCGAAGTTGCCGCCACCAATACCCGAGATAAACGCCAGCAGCTGAAACACCCAGAGTGGCGTGTCGGTGCTCTGCAGTGCCATGCCGGCGCCAAAGGCTGGAATCATCAACAGCGCGGTGGTCAGGAATACGGTATTGCGGCCACCGGCGATACGAATCATGAAGGACGCCGGAATCCGCAGCGTAGCCCCGGTCAAACCGGCAATCGCGGTCAGTGTGAAGAGTTCAGCCGGGGCAAAGGGAAAGCCCAGATTGAGCATCTGCACCGTGATGATTCCCCACATCAGCCATACGGCAAAGCCGATCAGCAAACTGGGAATCGAAATCCACAGATTACGACTGGCAATCTTCTTGCCGGTCGATTCCCAGAAGACCGGGTCTTCCACATCCCATTTCTTGATGTTGCTCATGGCGTATCCTCGATAGTGTGCTGGCAGTTCCGGATACCCGGCTGCATGCCTGCAAACTAAGCGGAGGATAGGCTGTAAAAGTTGACCTGTATCAATGCGCAGCAGTGCGCCGCGGGAGCTCGCCGAGCTGACTACCTATTCCTGGGTATCCCTTTATAAAAAATAAACTCTATACTATTCATATACTTGCCATACATCCCTGCCCCGTCCAAGGCTATCTGTAATCAACCACGGGGCTTTCGGGATACCCACCTGGGGAATTGCAATCAAGCCCGATTAGCCCACAATCAACTCATCACACCCCCCTTGGAACTGCCTTGCCCATGACGCAGCAACCGTCCGACCTGATGAACCCGAAACATTCGGTGGTGTTCGACACCCTGCTGGCCTTTGTGGTGATCATCAGCGTGTCGGTGTTAAGTCTGCTGGGTAACCTGTACGTTGCCGACGCCTTGAATGGCGATGCCGCCGCCATTAACCAGGCCGGCAGCCTGCGCATGCAGTCCTACCGTATTGCCGTGAGTTTGAGCAGCGCCGAGCAGCCGCTGCTGGAGGAACAGATCAAGGGCATGAATGCGACGCTGTCAGGCCCGGTGCTGCAGTCCACCCTGCGCCGTCACCCCAACAGTCCGCTGAGCGACAACTATCAGCGCGTGCGTGAGCACTGGCAACAGACCATGCTGCCCCTGGCCAGCCAACCCGATGCCTCGGCCGCACCTTACATAGCTCAACTGGATGACTTCACCGCCGAGCTGGAGGTTTTTGTACACAGCCTGCAACAGGCCTCGGAGTCGAAACTGGGCGTTATCCGGATTCTGCATATCAGCACGCTGTTTATTATCGTGATCATTGCCTTCGTGCTGATTTACCGGCTGCACAATAATCTTGCTGGCCCCCTGCGCGGCCTGACTGCCATGGCCCGCAAGGTCGGTCAGGGCGACTTCAATGCACGCATGCAGGTGACCGGCGATACCGAGCTGAGTCTGCTCGGGCGCACCCTGAATCAGACCAGTGCCGAGCTGGCAGAGCTGTATTCGCACATGGAGAACAAGGTCAGCGAAAAAACTGCTGCCCTGCGGCGCAGCAACGAAACCCTGCAGCTGTTGTTCAATAGCGCCCAGATGCTTTACCGCCAGCCCAAGGATCCCCAGCAATTGATGGGGCATATGCTCGGCAAGGTGCAACAGATACTGCATAGCGGACCGGTCAGCCTGTGCCTGAATCGCGAACAGAGCAGCGACAGCTATGTCGCCATGACCTCGATTGATCTGTTGCAACCGGCCTACTGTCGCTTGCCGGATTGTGAGCAGTGCCCGGCCCATACGACTGCCGGCACCTTGCCCAATGGCGGACACCTGGTCAGCTTTGCCCTCGACTCGGGACAGGCTCACCTCGGCAACCTAAGGGTGGAACTGGCCAGTGGTGCACAGCTGGAAGGCTGGCAATCACAGCTGATGACCACCCTGGCTGATCTCTTTGCCGCCTCGCTGAGTTTGAATCAGTTGGGTGAAAAGCAGGCACGGCTGGCCTTGATGGAGGAGCGCACCATCATTGCTCGCGAACTGCATGATTCGCTGGCCCAGGCCCTGTCGGCGCAGAAACTGCAACTGGCGCGGCTGAAGCGCCAGGCCACCCAGGGCAGTGACAGTCTGACCCTGAATGCCACCATCAACGAAATCGAGGCCGGCGCCAATGCCGCCTACCGACAGTTACGCGAACTGCTGACAACCTTCCGCATCAAGCTTGACCAGCCCGGTCTGAAACCCGCGCTGATGGCCACGGTCAAGGAGTTCAGCAGCAACTCCGGGGTGATCATCGACCTGGTCTTCCCGCTGGAACATTGCCCGTTGACACCCAATGAGGAAATCCATTGCCTGCAGGTAACCCGTGAGGCCCTCAGCAATGTCATCAAGCATGCCCGAGCCAGTCACTGCCGGGTCAGCTTCAGTCAGGATTCGCACGGCACCATTCACCTGCGCATTGAGGATGATGGCGTGGGTATTCAGGTCGAGGACAGCCCAACCGGACACTATGGCCTGAGCATATTGCGCGAGCGCGCCAACAGCCTGCAGGGCAACATCAGTATTACCCGCGGCAAAACCCGCGGCACCTGTGTCAGCATGGACTTCACCCCGGATTACAAACGCATTCACCTGCATGAGGAACAACCCAGCCATGGCTGACGAGGACATTATTCAGATTCTGCTGGTAGACGACCACCCGATGATGCGCCGCGGTCTGCGTGATCTGTTGGCCATGGAAGCCGACATGCAGCCGATCGGTGAGGCCGGCAGCGGCCAGGAAGCCCTGGAGCTGGTCACCCGCCTGGAACCCGATCTGATCCTGATGGACCTGAATATGCCCGGCATGGACGGTCTTGAGACCCTGAAACGCCTGCGCGACGAACAGGTCGATGCGCGGATCATCATGTTCACCGTCTCGGATGACCATGAGCACGTACTCGAAGCCCTGCGCAATGGCGCCGACGGTTATCTGCTCAAGGACATGGATGCCGAACACCTGGTCGAGCAGATACGTCTGGCGGCACGCGGCAAACTGGCCCTGAGCCCGGAGTTGAACCTGGTGCTGGCCGAGGCCATCCGTGGCCGCAGCAAGACCACCACCCAGATCAAGGCCTCCAGCCTGACCAAACGTGAAAAGGATGTACTGCGACATATCGCCAAGGGTCTGAGCAACAAGATGATTGCGCGCAAACTGGAAATTACCGAGGGCACGGTCAAGGTCCATGTCAAACGCCTGTTGAACAAACTCGGCATGCGTTCACGCACGGAAGCAGCAGTCTGGGTAGTAGAGAACAATCTGACCTGACCTGACCTGAACTGAAGCCGGGCTAGGCGGCCCGGCTCAGACCATGGATCAGAGGCTGTATTGCAGCTGCAGCCAGAGCTTGTTGGTATCCACGGCAAAATCCCGCGCATCATAATGGGCGTACTTCACCAGCGCATGCAGGCCATTGATTCCGGGCACCGCCCTGCCCCAGGCCAGATCCAGCTCGCGACCATAGCGGTCACCAGCCTTGTCAGCCCGGTAGTCGTGATACCAGGCCTGCAGCCGTCCGCCCAACAGCGGATAACTGCCACCCAGCCAGAGATCGCGCACACCATCGTCCGGGGTAGTCAGGTAGACATCGGCCCAGCCCTGGAAGAGGTGCTTTGTGGCCAGCGGCGTTTGAAAGGCCGTTCCGGGCTGGTCGCCAGCGCCGAGCACTTCATGGCCGGCCTTGAGCTGCAACGCGCCAATATGACGTCCCAGTTCCAGCAGGTGATAGCGGCTGTCGAGTTGCTGTGGATTGTCTGCGTGCTCGCGTTGCCAGCTGTGTTCGGCAACGTATTCCCAGCCGTCATGCTGACCGGACAGGCGCAGACCCGAGGTAATGCTCGACTGGTTGCCAGCAAGCAGATTATCCAGCCCAAGCCGGTACTGATAAGCCGTGAGCTTGACTGCCGGGATCCATTCATAGCTGAGGTTTAGCAGGTGGCTGTGCCCCTCGATATTGGCTGGCCCGGCAGCAAAACCATGACTGCCGTCCGGCCCGAAAATGCTGTTGACCTGATCAATGTAGCTGTAGCTCAGGGCCATACCCGCCAGGGGTTTGAGCAACAGCTGCGCGGCATCAAAGGTTTGCTCGTTCTGACGCCAGGCGACCCCGCCAATAAAGCGCTGATTGTCCAGATTGATGCGTTGCCGCCCGAGCCGCAATTCTGCCAGTGCATGCCGGTAACTGAGAAGGGCCTGATTGATCTCGGTACCATCCGGATCAGCGACCACGGAATACTCGGTTTGACCGTTGCGCGTCGAGTTGTAGCGCGCATCGCCAACCCGGCTGACGTTGTCTGCTTCGAGCAGCAGACTGACGCCGTAGAGCTCGGCACTTTGCAGACCAAGGCGGGTACGCAGGGTCTGCGCATGGGCGTCACGCAGGGCGTTGTCCTGCTCTACCTGTTCGTAACGATAACGCAGGTCCAGGTTGATCTTGCCATCGGCCAGCCATTGTTCAGGGCTGACCCCGGCCAGCAGGCTACCCGGCGCAGCCAGACCCGCCACGACTAGTGCTGCAGTGATTTTTTGCATACAGGCTACCTCTACTCAGGGGGAATCGGTGCCACAGGTTTGCTCCAGGTGCTGCTGCCAGAGCGCACGAATCTGCTTGTCCAGAGCCTCGATATCCTGGTCGCTGCAGTCCTCGCCAAAGCGCTTGCGCAGGCCAAAATCACTCAGGGTCATATGCAGGTCAGGCTGGACATCAACCTGGTGCAAACAGGCCTTGCTGCAGTGCAGACGGCAACCATCCAGAGCGATGATGGGCCGGCCACTTTGCGCGGTGCGGACCAATGCCGGGACCCGACCACCGACACCGGCAATGCAGGACATCTCGGCCAGACCCTGACGGTCGAGCCGCAGGGCCAGACTATTGGCCAGTTGCGCCACATTGGAGCAACCGGAGCAGGCGTAAACGAGGGGTTGGGCTGAGCGGGACATGGCGCCTCCTGTGGATGGCTCCATGCTCAGCTCTGGGGATTCAATGCGCCTTGATCAAAGTCAAATCCGGCCGCAGCGCGACCCAGAGATTGCAGGGTCTGCCACAGGCGGGGCGGCAGATTGTCGGGGTCCAGGCTGTCGAGCAGGTTCTTGATCGCCAGTCCCAGTTCGGTATCGCCCTCGATGACCAGACGCCGGCGGAAGAACAGCGTGTCCGGGTCCTCCTGTCGGCTGGCCAGTAGCAGAAAGGCGCGCCAGTTGCCGCGAATACAGACATCTGCCTGGCCATGTTCGGACAACTGCAGTCCGAGGCGCCCACGGGTCAGATTCCAGGCCAGACCGAGGTCCTCGATGACCAGTCGCAGGCAGCGGCCCTGCAACAGGTCAAAGTCACCGGCCACTAGCGGTTCAGCCAGCCAACGGGCCATCAGCTGTTCCAGCAGCAGGCGCTGCAGCGTGAAGGGAATATGCCGGCCCAGCGGCAATAGTGGTTCGGCAAGACGCAAGCTCAGTTGGCTCAGCGTTACCACAGGCCGAGCTCCTCGACCCGCAGCATACCCGGCTGGCCATGCCAGTAGCCATTGCAGCCGTCCACCGCCAAGGGAGGTTCGGCGCCATGGCGCACCTGATCAAAGCTCGCGACTATCTCGGCCATGCCCTGCAGCCGCGGACTCAGACGCAATGCCGTGATACCCATAGCCTGCATCTGCGGGTACTCAGCCAGCAGATTGGTGACACCCGCGGACAGGGTCTGAATGCCGTTCAGGGTAAACAGTGGCTGGCCCTCCTGGGTCAGCAAGGGCATGCCTTCGGGGTAATGCTGACAGACAAAGCCGCAATCGTCCTTGGGCAGATTTTCCGCCCGCGCAGTAAAACAGCGTGCCGAGTAGGCCAACGGCAGATAGCCCCAGGCAAAGACCTCGATCTCCGGCAGTTGCAAGCCCGCCTGACCGGCCTGATCGCGCAGGGCCATCAGCAATTGTCGCGACACCTCCACCGGCGGCACCCAGCGCTGCATGCCGCGTCTGCTCAGCTCATCGACGGCGTAGGCGTTATACAGATTCAGCGCCGGACCACCGACAAAGGACAACCCCTTGCTGCTGAGAAACTGCACCGCCGCCATGTCATTGGCTTCAACCATCAGCTCACCGTTATCACAGAGCCGGCGCAAGCTCGACAGCTCGGAGGCCGCCTCGATCAGCGACAGACCGGACAGCACTACCTCAGCCCCGGATGCACTGCGCAGATCCCGCGCCAGCCCCATCCAGTCATCCAGTGACAGGGCCCGGCGTTTGGCACACACCGTTTCGCCCAGATAAAAGCGCTGCAGTGGCTGCTCGGCCACCTGCGCATAAAAATCCATGATCTGCTGGCGTTGCCAGTAGAACAGAATAGGTCCAAGGGTCAGTTGCATGCTTGCCTCCTATTGCCAGGCTCGGTGGTAGGCACCCAGGGTGGTGCGGCTGCCCTCTGACAGATTGGCCAGCGCCCGACTCCACTGCGGCAATACCTTGAAGGCCTCAGGCTGCTGGGCGTAGCTGTCCAGCGCCTGACGCCAGACGCCGGTGACCTGCTCAACATAGGCCGGGCTGCGTTGCCGTCCTTCAATTTTTACCGCCGCCACACCGATGGCGGTCAATTGCGGAATCAGATCCAGGGTATCCAGACTGGTTGGCTCCTCCAGCGCATGAAAGCGCTTGCCGTTGACCATAAAACGGCCCTTGCACAGGGTCGGATAGCCCGCTGCTTCGTGGGACTCATAACGATCAATTAATACATTGTTGAGCCTTGAACTCAGCGCGTCCGGCTCCTGGCTCCAGCGCACGGCAGAAGCTGGAGAGCAGACGCCACAGAGATTCGGCGATTGCCCGGTCACATAGGAAGACAGATGACAACGGCCCTCGGCCATGATGCACAGACTGCCGAAGGCAAAGACCTCCACCGGCACCGGACTGGCCTCGGCAACCTGACGCACCTGATTCAGCGACAGCACGCGCGGCAGCACCGCACGGCGAATAGCATAGTGCTGGTGGTAGAAATCCAGCGCGGCGGCATTGGTCGCGGAGCCCTGTACCGACAAGTGCAGAGGCAGTTGCGGATGCACACGGCTAGCATAGGCAAGTACTCCAGGATCAGCCGCAATCAGAGCATCCACCCCCAGATCCGCAGCCTGATCGACGGCGCGTTGCCAGCGCTTCCAACCGTCCGGCAAGGCATAGGTATTAACAGCGATATACAGCTGCTTGCCGACACTGCGAATCAACTGCAGCCCGATTTCAAGTTGGCTATCGGTGAAATTCAGGCCGGCGAAATGCCGCGCGTTGGTATCGTCGCGAAAGCCGGTATAGACCGCATCGGCACCTTGCCGAATGGCGTTTTTTAATGCCGGTAGGCTGCCGGCGGGACAGACCAGTTGCATAGTTGGCTCCCTGGGTCAGATCAAACGGCACTGTGCCGCAGCAGGCGTGCTCGGTCCTTGATACGGATCAATAGAGCAGTTCGGACAGGGGCCAGTAACGCACCGGATCGCCGTGACCCAATGTCGCATTGGCGCCAATATCGGCCAGACCATCTGCCCAACTGGCTGCTGCGAGCATGGCTGAGCCCTGCTGCGGGTGCAGAATGACCTGCTGACCGGTTGCGCCTGTCTGCAACCTGGCGCGCAGAAACTGTCGCCGCGGCTTGGCCTTGGGCCAGTCAAAAGCCGCAGGCATCAACCAGCCGGTCGCTGCTGGCTCATCCCGTCCCTGGGCCTTGAGCAACCAGGGCCGGGCAATGATCAAGGCAGTAATCCAGACCGCCACCGGATTGCCCGGCAGGCCAATCCAGGGCGTTCCGGCCACCGCACCGAAAGCCAGCGGCTTGCCCGGCTGAATCGCCAGTTGCCACAGATCGAGCCGCCCAAGCTTTTGTACCGCGGCTTTCAGATGATCTTCCTCGCCTACTGACACACCGCCGGAGCTGATCAGCACGTCGGCATTTGCTGCGGCGGCCAGTAGTTGTTCGCAGGTCTGAGACAGACTGTCGGGCATGACCCGAATCCCGCTGAGCTGGCAGCCCCAGCCCTGCAGCAGGTTGGCCAGCGTCTGCTGGTTGGCGTTGTAGATCTGGCCCGGCGCCAGCGGCTGACCCGGTTCACGCAGTTCATCGCCGCTGCTCAGCAGCGCCACACGCAGCGGCCGGTAAACCGGTAGCTGGTCAATCCCCTGGCTGGCCAGCAGCCCCAGGTCCTGGGCACGCAAACGCCGTCCTGCCGACAATAGTAAGGCGCCGGCGCTGCTCTCCTCGGCGCGCTTGCGCACATGCTGACCCGGTTGTACCGGCGGCAACTGCACGCCAGCGGCGTGCAGTTGCACGTCCTCCTGGGCCACCACGGTATCGGCCAGAGCGGGTAAAGGCGCGCCGGTAAAAATACGCACTGCGTGGCCGGCCGTCAGGGCCGCTGCGGCTTCCCCTGCGGCAATGCGCCCAGCCAGCGGCAACCAGCCGCCTGCAGCAGGCAGATCAGCGGCGCGCAGGGCATAACCATCCATCGCACTGTTGTCCCAGGCCGGGCTATCCAGACGCGCGAATTGGGGCTCAGCCACTATCCGTCCACAAGCCGCGTCGAGCGCTACCCACTCGCTGGGCGGTGGAGCCGGCGCCTGAGCCAGCAGGCGTGCTATGGCTTCATCGACCGGCAGCCATTTCTGCCCATGCGGGCGTTCGCAGGTGCAGGCGGTCATGCCCGTGTACCACAGCTAGCCAATGCCTGCGTCTGGGTCAAGCTCAGGTGCGGCACCACATTGCAGGGTTTGCTGCGCGCATCCAGTTGCGTGACGAGAATGCCATCCCAGGCGCTGCGGCAAGCCCCTGGCGAGCCAGGCAGGCAACAGATCAGCGTGCCATTAGCAAACCCTGCCAGGGCGCGGGATTGCACGGTCGAGGTGCCAATCTCGGCAAAGGACAGTTGCCTGAACAACTCGCCAAAGCCGTCCATGACCTTGTCGAACAGTGGGCTGAGCGCTTGCGGAGTATTGTCCCGGGCGGAAAAGCCGGTGCCGCCGGTAATCAGCACCACGGCTATGTGCGGATCGGCTATCCATTGCGATACCTGGGCGCGCAGCAGGTAGATATCGTCGATACACAGCTGGCGATCGGCCAAGTGATGACCGGCGCTGTGCAGGCGATCAACCAGGGTCTGGCCGGAGTCATCGGTTGCCAGTGAGCGGGTATCACTGACGGTCAGCACGGCTATGGGTAACGGGGTGAATTCGGTCTGTCGCAGGTGGGACATGGGCGCTGCTCCAAAGGGCTTTGCCGCAGCATGACAAGGCAGAAGCAGGTACTGTATTCCCCCTTGGGGGTAGCTCAGCAGGGCATTATGGGCAGCGCCACTTGTCCAAGGCTTGCGTATCACTCTCGCGGGCATCCACCCAGCGCGGGCCCTCGGCGCTGTCTTCCTTCTTCCAGAAGGGTGCACGGGTTTTCAGGTAGTCGATAATAAAGTGGCAGGCCTCGAAAGCCGCCGCCCGGTGTGCGGAGCTGACGCCGACAAAGACGATCGGCTCGCCGGGCTCCAGGCGCCCGACCCGGTGCAATACCTCGACGCTGAGCAGCGGCCAGCGCTCCTGGGCCTGCTCGACTATGCTTTGCAGGGCCTTTTCAGTCATGCCCGGATAGTGTTCGAGCAGCATGCCCGCCACTTCCTGACCGTCATTGAAGTCGCGCACATAGCCGGTAAAACCGACCACCGCCCCTACCCCGAGTTGCTGGGCGTGCAGGCGGTTGAGCATGGCGCCGGGATCAAAACAGGCGGTCTGGACAGTAACCGTCATATCAACCCCCGGTCACGGGCGGGAAAAAGGCCACTTCGTCGCCATCCTGCAGCGGCGCATCGAGGCTGACCATCTCCTGGTTCAGGGCGCACATCAGCCGTGGTTCGGCCAGCACCTGCCAGCCCTCTCCCCTGCTCAGCAAGCTATCGCGCAGGGCGCGCAGCGAGGTCAGCTGCGGATGCCAGTCCAGCTGTTGCTGCTCGACGCCAAGCACTTCACGGTAGCGGGCAAAAAGGTGCAGGGTGATCATGCATGCTCTCCCGCTTGATAGTGCCCACTCTTGCCGCCAAGCTTTTCCAGCAGGCGTGTTGACTCGATAACCATGCCCTTATCTACCGCCTTGCACATGTCATAGAGGGTCAGGGCAGCGATACTGGCGGCGGTCAGGGCCTCCATTTCGACACCGGTCTGCCCAGCCAGCTTGCAGCGTGCGGTAATGCGCACCGCATCCGGCAATTCCGCGCTCAACTGCACCTTGATACTGGTCAGCAACAGCGGGTGACAGAGCGGAATCAGTTCATGCGTGCGCTTGGCCGCCATGATGCCGGCAATGCGCGCCACGGCAAACACATCACCCTTGGGGTGGCCGCCCTGCTGAATCATCTGCAGGGTCTCGGGGCGCATGCGCACCAGTGTCTCGGCTAGCGCCTCGCGTTCAGTATTGGCCTTGGCGGTCACATCGACCATATTGGCCTCGCCCTGGGCATTCAGGTGCGTCAACATCGGCTCGTCCTGTTCAAAGGTCATAGCGGTACTTTACCGAAATACCGAGGAGCAGACATTACCTCTGTTGGGGCATGCCCAGGTCAGGCCCATTATTTCCAGCAACGCCTTTAACGCCGCAGGCTATCTGGCGGGGTCAGATAATCGCTGCTGCTGCCGCGCCTGTCCTTGCTGGCGTCAATCTCCAGCCGGGCAATGCTGCGCAGGTGCACCTCGTCCGGACCATCGGCAATCCGCAGGGCACGGGAGGCTATCCAGAGATCCGCCAGCGGCGTATCGGGGGTCAGGCCCATGGCGCCGAATACCTGAATGGCCCGGTCCACCACCCCGGCGAGCATGCCTGGCACCACTGCCTTGATCATGGCGATTTCCCGGCGTGCGGCCCTGGCGCCTACCTCATCAATCATCCAGGCGGTTTTCAGCACCAGCAGGCGGGCCTGTTCGATTTCCATGCGCGAGCGGGCGATCCAGTCACCGATACTGCCGTGCTGGTGCAGGTAGCGACCAAAGGCCTTGCGCTCCTGGGCGCGGTCGACCATCAACTCCAGCGCCAGCTCGGCCATACCGATGGCACGCATGCAGTGGTGCACACGACCAGGACCAAGGCGGGCCTGGGCCATCATGAAGCCGTCTCCCTCCTGTCCAAGCAGGTTGCTCACTGGCACCCGTACATTACGCAGCAACAGCTCACTGTGACCTTCCGGGGCAATGTGATGCATCACCGGAATATTGCGCAGCAACTCAACCCCCGGGGTATTGAAGGGCACGATGATCATGCTCTGCTGGCGGTGAGCCTCCGTCTCGGGATCAGTTTTGCCCATAACAATCAGGAAGGCACAATCCGGGTGCGAGGCATTGGTGATAAACCATTTGCGCCCGTTGATCACGTACTCGTCACCCTCGCGGCGGATCAAGGTCTGGATATTGCTGGCATCAGATGAGGCCACATCCGGCTCGGTCATGGCGAAGGCCGAGCGCATCTCCCCGGCCAGTAAGGGTTGCAGCCATTGGCGGTTCTGTTCCGGGCTGGCAAACAGATGCAAGAGCTCCATGTTGCCCGTGTCCGGTGCATTGCAATTGAACACCTCTGAGGCCCAACTGACGCGGCCCATGATTTCCGCCAGCGGCGCGTAGCCCAGATTGCTCAGACCGCGCCCCGGCTCATCAGGCCGCAGGCTGGGCAGAAACAGGTTCCACAGCCCCTCTTCCTTGGCCAGCGCCTTGAGGTCGGCCATGAAGGACACCGGGTACTGACCGGCGGCGACTTCCTGCTGCCAGGCGCCGATGCGCGGGACTATATGGGTGTCGAGAAAGTCCCTGAGTTGCTGACGCAGGGCCTGGGTGTTGGCGTTATAGGAAAAATCCATGATGCATTCCTCTTGAGCGTGGCCCTTGAACTGAGGTCTGACGGCTTTCATATGACCTTCACAGGGCTTGGGCAAACTGAGCACAACTGGCCAAAGACTTCTGGAAAGGGTATCTTGAGCGCCTACCAAACTCAGTTAAATAGATCAGATGAATGCTGTATTTGATCTGAATCAAGCCTATCTATTTAATCCCAAGCATGAATAACAGGCCATAAATAGCTTTTAACTATCCATTGCTTAGCTTGAATTTATTTCATTTCCCTATGGGAGAGACGTATATTTCTCACGTCTTCCAAACCTACCTATCCAATCCATCAAGGAGATTACTGATGACGACTATCATCAATACTGAAGTCAAACCTTTCAACACAACTGCTTTCCACGGCGGTGAGTTTGTTCAGGTCAGCGAAGCCGACCTGAAAGGCAAATGGTCAGTCGTATTCTTCTACCCGGCAGACTTCACCTTTGTGTGCCCGACCGAGCTGGGCGACCTGGCGGACAACTATCCCGAATTCAAGAAATTGGGCGTGGAAATCTACTCGGTATCCACCGATACCCATTTCACGCACAAAGCCTGGCACGACAGCTCCGAAACCATCGGCAAGATCCAGTACCCCATGCTGGGCGATCCGACCGGCGCCATCACCCGTAACTTCGGCGTCATGATCGAAGAAGCCGGTCTGGCCGAGCGTGGTACTTTCGTTATCGATCCCGAGGGCAAAATCCAGATCGTTGAAATCAATGCCGGTGGCATTGGCCGTGACGCTTCCGAACTGCTGCGCAAGGTAAAGGCTGCCCAGTATGTTGCCGCCCACCCAGGCGAAGTCTGCCCGGCCAAGTGGAAAGAAGGTGAGGCCACCCTGGCTCCGTCTCTGGATCTGGTTGGCAAGATCTAAGCACGCGCCGCACACCCGACCCGCCGCCGTGTAAACCACTGCGGTCGGCGGGCCGGGTTTTTTATTGCCTGCATTTCATACTTATCAGGATGGACACGCTCATGTTGGACGCGAATCTGAAAAAACAGTTGGACACGTACCTGCAGAACATCGTTAAACCGATTGAACTCAGCGTGTCCGTCGATGACAGCCCGAAAGCACAGGAGCTACATGCCCTGGCTGTTGAAATTGCCGAAATGTCGAGCAAAATCGGTCTGGTTGCCAGCGCCAATCAGCGCACGCCAAGCATGGCCGTTGCCGTGGCGGGAGAAGCGCCGCGCGTGCGCTTTGCCGGCATCCCGATGGGCCACGAATTTACCTCGTTGGTTCTGGCTCTGCTGCAAACCGGCGGACACCCCTCCAAGGCCGATCCGGCGCTGCTTGAGCAGATCCGCAATCTGGAAGGTCAGTACCATTTCGAAACCTATATTTCTCTGTCCTGCCAGAACTGCCCAGACGTCGTTCAGGCCCTGAATCTGATGGCCACACTGAACCCGAACATCAGTCATGTGATGGTCGACGGCGCGCTGTTCCAGGATGAGGTAGAAAGCCGTCAGATCATGGCGGTACCGGCTGTTTATATGAACGGTGAACTCTTTGGCCAGGGCCGGATGAGTCTGGCGGACATCGTCAACAAGCTGGATACCGGCGCAGCCAAGCGCAAGGCCGCCGAGCTGAGTGAACGTGCACCCTACGAAGTACTGATTGTGGGTGGCGGTCCCGCCGGTGCCGCTGCGGCTATTTACGCCGCGCGTAAGGGTATCCGTACTGCGCTGGTAGCCGAGCGCTTTGGCGGCCAGGTGCTGGACACCGTGGGTATCGAGAACTTCATCTCCGTGCCCTACACCGAGGGCCCGAAGCTGGTCGCCCACCTCGAGCAGCACGTCAAGGAATACGAGGTTGACCTGATCACCGAACAACAGGCCAGTAAATTGATTGGTGGCGAGCTGCTCAAGGTCGAACTGGCCAGCGGTGCTACCCTGAGCAGTCGTTCGGTCATTCTCGCCACCGGTGCACGCTGGAGGGAAATGAACGTACCCGGCGAGCAGGAATACCGTGGCAAGGGTGTAGCCTACTGCCCACACTGTGACGGCCCGCTGTTCAAGGGCAAACGCGTCGCCGTGATTGGCGGGGGCAACTCCGGCATTGAAGCGGCCATTGACCTGGCCGGGCTGGTCGAGCATGTCACCGTGCTGGAGTTCAGCGACACCCTGCGTGCCGATGAAGTGCTTCAGCGCAAGGCCCGCTCCATGTCCAATCTGACCATCATCAAGAACGCCGAAACCACCGAAGTGCGGGGTGATGGCAACAAGGTGAATGGCCTGACCTATATTGACCGGGTCAGCGGTGAGAGTAAGCAGATCGACCTGGCCGGAATTTTTGTGCAGATTGGTCTGGTGCCCAATACCGAGTGGTTGAAGGACAGTAGCCTGACCTTGAGCCGGCACGGCGAGATCGAAATTGACAGCCGTGGCGCCACGTCAATGCCGGGCGTCTTCGCCGCGGGCGACGTGACCAACGTGCCGTTCAAGCAGATCATTATCGCCATGGGGGCTGGCTCGACGGCCGCCCTGGGCGCCTTTGATCATCTGATCCGCACACCCAGCCCACAGACAGTCCATGCATCCAGCGAGGCAGAGACCGCCTGAGCTATCTGTGATCAAAAAAGCCGCATCAATCGATGCGGCTTTTTTATGACACTGTAAACAGTATTAACCGCCCGCTTCCAGCCAGAGCTTCTCCAGCCCACTAAAACCCCAATCCTCAGGGCTTTCTCGGGACACAATTGCATCCACCACGCCCTTTGCCGCCAGATCAATCTGCTCCAGTGGGACCTTCTGACGCAACCTGATCGAATAGAACACACTCAAACGGGGCGTCAGCAAAGACTGCTGACCTTGCTCGATAACCACGGCCAGGCGCTCTGATTTCAGCCGAACCAAGGAGCCCACCGGATAGATACCGAGCATGCGCACAAAGAGCTTGAACAGAACAGGATCGAAATGCCCCTGCCAACTCGCCATGCGACTCAGCGATTCGGCCGGATCCCAGCCTGATTTGTAAGGACGATTGGAGGTAATGGCATCGTAGACATCACAGATCGCCCCCATACGGGACAACAAGCTGATGCGATCTCCGGCCAGCTTCGCAGGGTAACCTGTACCATCAACTTTTTCATGGTGATGCAGGCACACATCCAGCACTTCAGTCGGAATATGTCCGATTTGCATCAATAGCGCATGACCTTTCTCGGGATGACTGCGCATGATGGCAAACTCATCATCGGTCAACTTGCCCGGCTTGTTCAGTATCTCCTCGGGCATCAGCGCCTTGCCGGTATCGTGCATAAGACCGGCCATACCGGCCAGCCTGACGGTGTCCTCATCACAGCCATACTGACGAGCCAAGCCAAGCATCAGAGCAGCCACAGCCACTGAGTGCATATAGGTGTACTCGTCCTTATGCTTGACCCGAGCTACGCTGATCAGGGCATGGGCATTACGGTGCAAGGAACTGGACATATCACCAATCAGCTCCATCAAACCTTCGGTTTGTAGCGCCTTACCCATTCGCGCATCGGCAAACATGTCCAGCACCGCATGCTTGGCTTTACCGATGATCTGCCGAGCCCGCTCGACTTCGTCCTGCATGCGGCAAGGACGCAGGTCGTGCATCTGCTCGGATGACTGAGGCGGAATGTGTTGTGCTGGCTCGGGTAACGGGTCTGCAACAGGCTCGGGCTGGAGCGCATGGGAAACGACATCCTCGACGTCGACGCCTCGTTCTGTATCAATAATGATTTCCAGAACAGAACTGGCCAGCAGCTTGTCCAGGCTTGCCTGATCCTCAATCAAAAGCTGCCTGGACCAGAAGGGGTGGTGCATCCAGGGGCCACAGAACTTGTGTACAAAGATGCCGATGCGCGCCCGACGGGTAGAAATGGTTTTGAGCATGGATTGTGACGTAGCCTGATGACTCAAACGGCACTACGCTGTGCAATGCCTTCACTGTCAGTGTGCCAGTATAGTACAACTTGGGCGCTACAAACTGTCGCCTGATGGCAGTAAATCACTACAATTTGAAAAATCAGCCCCCAGATTATCCGTCAGCTCTTCGGGATCAAATCGGGCAAGACAGCCTCCCCCTTTAATCTCCGGCGCCACTGCAACAGCGGCGCTCAAGGGGTCTGCGGTGTCATCTGTAGATGTTGCGTACTGCTCGCTATTTGGGTGCACCATGTTCATTGTATGCCTTGACTGCTCGCAAAATATCACGCCGGCTGATCTGTCCAACCAGAAGGCCTTCATCCATTACCGGCAAGCGCCGACGGCCCTTGTGGATAAAATGTTCTGCCGCCTTGACGATGTCGGCGTCGGCATCAATACTCTCGACCACCTCGGTCATCACCGAACGCACCGTACCGCCCGCCTCTTCAAAGTAGCTGCCACTGAGAATCCCGCGCAGACAATCGCTTTCTGACAAGAGTCCGAGCAGGTGACCATCCGCATCAACCACGGGCGCACCAGAAATGCTGTTACCCAGCAGTGCATCAATGGCCTTGAACAGGCTCATGTCGGGCGAAAAAGTGATCAGATCGCGCGTCATGTAATCCCGTACCTTGACTGATTTGAGCATAAACTGTCCTTCCCCTGAGTGTCTTCGTGATCCCTGCTTTCAGCTTCAACCAAAGACCACTGTCTTGTTATCGTGAACCAGCACCCGGTCTTCCAAGTGATAGCGCAAACCACGAGAAAGTACCATTTTTTCAACGTCTTTTCCGAGCCTGACCATGTCATCGGCATTGTGTCTGTGACTGATGCGCACCACATCCTGCTCGATGATGGGGCCGGCATCCAGCTCATCAGTAACGTAATGACAGGTAGCCCCGATCAGCTTGACACCGCGCTGTGCTGCCTGGTGATAGGGCCGCGCACCGACGAATGAGGGCAGGAAGCTGTGGTGAATATTGATCACGCGGTTAGCATAACGCTGACAGATATCGGCGGGCAGGATCTGCATGTAGCGTGCAAGGACAATGCAATCAGCCTGCTGGGCATCAATCAGACTTGCCACCTTGGCAAAGGCCGGCGCCTTGTCATGCGGGTTGACGGGCACATGGTGAAAGGGAATGCCGTGCCATTCGACCATGCTGCGCAGATCATCGTGATTGGAGATGACACTGGTAATGTCACAGTCAAGCTCACCGCTATGCCAGCGATGCAGCAGATCTGCCAGACAGTGCGATTCCTTGCTGGCCATCAGAATGACTTTCTTGCGCTGCGCCGAATCACTGACATGCCAATCCATTTCAAACTCGCGGGCGATTGTCGCAAAAGCCGTGCGCAATCCTTCCAGATCAAAAGGCAAGGAGTCCGCCTTGACTTCATGGCGCATGAAGAACCAGCCGGACAGGTTATCCGAGTGATGATTGGCTTCAGTAATCCAGCCATTATAGGTTGCCAATACATTACTGACCTTGGCAACGATCCCCACACGGTCAGGGCAGGCAATAACCAATCGAAAAGTGCGCATTACTCTTGCTCCAGCGGGCAAGCCCGTTGCGTTGAAAAACCACATTCTATCCTGTCAGCATGACAATAACAGCCTTGCTGCCACAGAAATCCGCGCCAGTAAGAAAAGCCCCGGGCACAGAACAACTTCATTGAATAGTTACATTTGACCCTTAACTTATCTATCAACTTTGCAACTAACGTTGTATAAATTTTAACCATGCAATATACTCTTCGAGTTATAACTTCAAACCCCGATTCAAGGTAACTTACATGTCTACTCTTCAAGAATACCGTCAACTTCAACAGACCGTTCGCGATCTGACCGAGCGCATGAACGCACTCTCCAATGATTCGCGCCTGAAACAGGAAATCGAATTCGAAGAGAAACTTCGTCAGCTGATGGGGCAGTACAGTAAATCATTGAAAGATGTGGTTGCCATTCTTGATCCCGACAACAAGCTGAACGCCTCCGGCAAGGTTGCCAAAGGCGCTGGCTCGGTCAAGCGCGCACGCAAGGTAAAGCAATACAAGAACCCGAATACCGGTGAAGTGATTGAAACCAAAGGTGGCAATCATAAAGAACTGAAAGCCTGGAAAGAGAAGTACGGCGCCGATAAAGTCGAATCCTGGGTCACCATTCTGGGTTGATCGGGCACAAGCTCTTGGTCACCGAATAAACCCCGCGGCAGCGGGGTTTATTTATTCCAGCATCACACTGTCAGATGCAAAGTTGCCGCCCGTTGCAGTGCTTCGTTTTTCCATGAACGCAACAGGTCATATTGTGCGCCATCGACCTGCTCAAGCGCTTTATCAACTTCCGCAATAAACGCATCCAATGTTATAGGTGCACCCGATAATTCTCCGTTCAAGCGTGATCGACAGAAGCCCTGCCAGACTGAAACCTCACTGCTGGACAGCGTCTCGGGGTAATTGCGCGCCCGATAACGAAAAAGCAGATCAGACAGACGTTGATCCTGCAGGGGCCAGGGCGTTTTAGCCAGGAGTTGTGGTTCGGCCTCTCGGATCAGAGCGCTGGTACGCCGGTCGGCGTCACTGATAAACCCATCGTAGAGCTGCTGCTCAACATCGGATTGATCCCCCCCCTGCCCTTCGCTGCGGTAAATCTCTGCCAGGGCCTGAGCTTGAACACCACGCAGGGATGCCACTTGCCGTGCACGGGCCAGTAACAGGCTCATATCCAGTTCCAGACGCTCGATATCAACTGGGCGCAATACCTTGATGTCAGCCAGCATCGGACACTTGTTGATGTGCACCAACTTCAATCCGGGACGCAACTCACCTTCTGCCATGTGCTCAGTTCGGGTATAAAGCCGCTCGCGTAATTGCTCCGCCGTCAGGTCCGTCAGCATCTGGGGATCAACCTGCAAATCCCAGACGATCAGCGCATTGCGATTCTCCGGGTGCCAGGCCAGAGGCATCACCAGCGCCAGGTTGTGCCGTTCGCGCGAGAAGCGACCCGAGACATGCACCAACGGCCGAACAGCCTGCAGATCTATCAGCTCACTGACCCGGTGCTTGCTGCGCAAACGCAACAGATAGTCATAGAGCTTGGGTTGTGCGGCTTTCAGACAGCGGGCCAGGGCAATGGTCGCGCGCACATCGGCCAGCGCATCGTGGGCCTGGCCATGATCAATGCCGTTTGCCGCCGTGAGCAATTCCAGGCGCAGGCTGACCATGCCCTCCTGCTCGGGCCATTGAATGCCATCCGGACGCAATGCGTGGGCTGCGCGCATCGCCTCCAGCAAATCCCAGCGACTGTTGCCGCCTTGCCACTCGCGGGCATAGGGGTCATGGAAGTTACGATAGAGGCTGAAACGGGTCATCTCGTCATCGTAGCGCAGACTGTTGTAGCCGACACTACAGGTGCCCGGCTCAATCATCTGCGCATGCAGGCGACCAATAAAATCGGCTTCGGATAAACCCGAAGCCAATCTCTGCGGACTGATTCCGGTCACCAGACAGGCCATCGGATGCGGCAGGATGTCGTCTGACAAACGACAATCAATACACAGTGGCTCGGCAATTTCGTTTAACTCGGTGTCGGTACGCACACCGGCAACCTGAACCGGTCGGTCACGCCGCGGATCAATGCCCGTGGATTCAAAGTCGTACCAGAAAAACGAATCAGCCATGATCTCACCCTGCGCAAAACTGCAGGGTAACCCATGGGGACGGATCAGGCATCCACAGGATGAGAAAAGCTGAAGTACCGTTCCAGCGCATCGGCCAGTGCGGCAAAAGAACGGTGATTCTCGGTGATGCTGAAGCCACTGTCGTAATGACCGGGGGTTTCATCAGCCCGGCACCAGTGACTGACAGCAGTAAAGTTGATGATATCGGGATCACTGGAATCGGATGGCAGCCGTAACTGCATCGAATAAGCCGCCCCGAGCAGCAGCGGCAGACTGCTGATCAACATGAAACCATCGCGGGAAATATTGCCTATAAATCCCATGGGCTTGCCAGTATGGGCGTTGAACACCTGCAAGTAGCCGGTCAACTGCTGGCGGGAGATAAGACGTTGGTCCTGGTGACCTGATGGATCAACCAGTGGGGGTAATGGCAGCATGTCAGCAACGCTCCTGAATTTGCGTTTCAAGTTCTGACCTTCGCTGTTGGACGCGACTACGATCGACTTCTACCTTTTTACCGCTGGCGTCGGTTTCATACCAGAAAACCCGGCTGTCATATCGTGCCAATTCTCTGCCCATGCGTTCACAGGCTTCACGCTGCCGGGCCAAACGCTGGGCCTGGGCGGCCTGCTCGGCACTGCGCTCCTCACGCCGAACCTCCATAAGCCGACGCATGGCCTCCTCACTTTGGCGAACCGAGGCATCACGCTCTATGACCTGCGGGTTGACCTCAATGCGCTCGGCACCCTGTTGCGGCCGCTCACCAAAGTGCACACGGCCCTGATCATCAACCCAGCGGTAAATCTCGGCGTGCACCGGCACTGACAACAACTGGGCTAGCACTAGCCATAAGAACCTGTGCATACACAGCCTCCTTCTGTGCATCAGCCGGACCACCCGGCAGATTAAAACAGCAGGATACGCCTGAGTAGGCGCTGGTCAAGTACACCGCGGATCTGACGCAGGCATCAGGGCCTGGCGTCGCTGCCAGGGGCATAATGACCAAGCTGCTGCAACGTCTGCAGACGGGCGGCAGCGCGAAAACTGTATTCGCTGGACGGATAATGTCTCTGTATGAACATGTAGGTCTGAGCCGCATCCAGATACAGTGACTGGCGCTCAAGACACAACCCGCGCAGCAAGGTCACTTCCGGTTGACGCTGGTGAGCACGGAAGCGCGGGCGGCGTTCTGCGCTGGACAGCTGCAGATAGACCTCATCACAGTTGCCCATTTCATAGGCCCGATAGGCATTATTGATATCAGCGTCGTGGTTGGTTGAGGTGCAACCGGCCAAGCCCAGCACCAGCCCGATAAAGAGGATTTTTTTCATAACCACAGTCACCTTGTTGAGTTGCCAGCGTATCGGCCGGCAACAGACTTTCTGAAGCGATTTTGATCAAGGTCAGTGTCAAAGCAATACACTGTGCACTATGGTATGTGCATCCGTTGCCCACATCGGCAAGACCGCAACACAAGGAGCCAAGCCATGCATATCCAGCACATGCTGGTCATTATCGACCCTACCAGCGAGGACAACCAACCTTGCCTGCGCCGTGCCGAGGAGATCGCCGGGCATTTTCCCCGGGCCCGCATCACCCTGTTCATGTGCGACTACAATGCAGCGCTGGATGGTGGCTTGCTGTTCGATACCCGCGGACTGGAGAAAGCCCGCGCCTCGCTGATAGACCATCGCCGGCAGCAGCTCGACAAGCTGGCATTGCCATTGCGTGAAAAAGGCATTCAGGTTGATGTCGAGGCCGTCTGGGGCAAACGCCTGGATCGCCATCTGCTGCGCGCTGTAGCCGAAAACAAACCCGACCTGGTATTGAAAACCACCCATCATCACAACCTGATCAAGCGCCTGCTGCTGTCAAACACCGACTGGCAGCTTATCCGCTTCTGCGAAGCGCCCCTGTGGCTGGTCAAGCGTGCCGAGCAACCCTTGAAAAATCTCTGTGCCAGTATCGATCCGCTGCATGAAGCCGACAAGCCAGCCAGCCTTGACCTGAAACTGATCAGCACAACCCAGGGGCTGGCCAGTCAACTCGGTGCCAGCATGCAGCTTGTGCATTGCTATAACCCGCTACCGCGCACCTTGGTGTTTGATGCGAGTGTGATCGCCGATTACGACGGCTATGCCGGTGATGTGTGCCGACGCCATGCCCAGGCCTTCGAACAGATGGCCGACGCCCTGCGGATTGACCCCGACGCCCGCCATCTATTGCAGGGCTACCCGGAAGAAGTCATTCCACCTTTTATTGAAGATCAACAGGTTAACTTGCTGGTTATGGGGGCCGTCTCGCGTTCACGGCTGGACACTGCACTGCTGGGGCATACCGCAGAACGTCTGCTGGACGATTGCGGCAGCGACATTCTGGTCATCAAACCGGATGGCTTTACCGACCCGAGCAAGCCAAAGGACTGAGTTCAACCTGCCAACAGCGCTGTCGCCTCGGCAGCCAGACGGCGAATGGCATCCCAATCCCCGGTTTCAATCAGTGACCGGGGAGCCATCCAGGTGCCGCCTACCGCCATGACATTGTCCAAGGCCAAATAACTCGACACGCGATCCGGGCTGATCCCGCCAGTAGGACAAAAGCGCACGCCCTGAAAAGGACCGGAGAACGAACGCAAGGCCTGAACGCCACCACACACCTCAGCCGGAAAGAGTTTGAAGCGACGATAACCCAACCGATAGCCCATGAGAATCTCCGAGGCCGTGGCCACACCTGGCAACAAGGGCACCGGACTCTCCAACCCCAGCGTCAACAACTCGTCGGTACAACCGGGCGTCACCACAAACTGTGCGCCGGCATCCAGTACCGATTGAAACTGACGGCCATCCAGAACCGTACCCGCGCCGATACAGAGCTCAGGTCGCTGCTGTCGTAACAGGGCAATGGCCGGCAAGCCCAGCGGCGTGCGCAGAGTAATCTCCAGCGTCTTGATACCGCCCGCCGCCAAAGCATCAGCCAATGGCAGAATGCTCTCTTCAGACTGGATGCTGATCACCGGCAAAAACCTGGCATGGGCAAATATGCCGTCCAGCGTGCGTGTATTGTCTGACAGGTTCATGCTGCTCCTGTTAGCCTCATGGGCTGTAGTAAATAGCCAGTGGCGGCTGCAGGAAGGCGCTCACCGGCAGGTGCTCCGGCGCAGCAGCAAAAGCTTCGCACAGACGCTGACACTTATCCTCACCGCAGATGACCAGCAGTTGCAAGCCTGCGCGGTGCAAGACGGCGCCGGTCAGCGTCAGCCTGGGACTTTGAGCTGCGGGAAAAACAGCGGCACAGTGCTGTTCAGCCCGGTCACTGAGCAGTGCCGCCAGCCCGGGCAGACCGGGGAACAAAGAAGCACAATGTCCATCAGCGCCCATACCCAGCACGCAAAGATTGAGCGCCGGCAAGGCCTTCAAATGCGCAGCAGCCTCCGCGGCATCGGCTTGCGGACTGTCGCCACGGTATAGCGGCAACCAGTTCACCTGTTTCATTACCCTGGGCATGCAGCGCCTGAGCAGGCCGGCGTTGCTGTCGGGATGCGACTCGGGCACCCAGCGCTCATCGACCAGGGTCAAAGTGACTCGCTGCCAATCCAAATCCTGCTGACCGAGCAAACGCAAATAAGCCTCCGGGCTGCGACCACCGGACAAGGCCAGGCTCGCCGCCCCACTGACATCGATGGCCTGGCGCAGCGTGTCAGCTATGCGCTCGGCTACGGCCACAGCCAGCTGTGCCGAACCATCGGCGACATGCAAAGACAGGCCGCGCTCGGCTGCCAGATGCTCAAGTCTCATCCGGCTTCCGCCCATCGGCTGCAGCCAAGCCGGCAGTAAAGCAACTGGCACCCTGCTCGGCCGAGCTCACAGCCCCGCGCATAAAGGCAAACAACTCGCGCCCCCAGCCTGTCCTGACCGACTCGGGCGGCTGCACCGGCTCACGGGCCAGCCATTGCACCGGCTCTACAGCCACCTCAAGCTGGCCCGCCGCCGCATCGAGACTGACCATGTCCCCATCCCGCAGGCGTGCCAGGGGGCCACCAGCGCTGGCTTCAGGGCACAAATGAATAACCGCCGGTACTTTACCCGAGGCCCCCGACATGCGACCGTCCGTCACCAGGGCAACGCGAAAGCCGCGGTCCTGCAGCAAACCAAGATAGGGCGTCAACTTGTGCAGTTCCGGCATGCCATTGGCGGTCGGCCCCTGAAATCGCAAAACAGCGACCAGATCCTGCTCAAGCTCGCCCGCCTTGAAGGCCGCGACAAAATCCTGCTGACTGGCAAAAAGGCGGCAGGGTGCCCTCACCTGCCAATGCTCCGGTTTAACCGAAGATACCTTGATGATCCCACGGCCCAGGTTGCCCTGAACCAGTCGCAGACCACCATCCTGACTGAAAGGGTTGTCATGGCTGCGCAGAGTACCCTGATCCAGACTCTGCTGTGGCCCGTCTCGCCACTGCAACCTGCCCTCATCAAGGAACGGCTCCTGGGTATAACGGGCCAGACCTGGACCCGCTACGGTGTCCACATCGGCATGCAGCAAGCCGGCGTCCAGCAGCTGACGGAACAACCAGGCGGTCCCGCCAGCAGCCTGAAACTGATTGATATCGGCCGTGCCATTGGGATAGATCATGGCCAGACCGGGTACGCAAGCAGACAGTTGATCCATATCTTCCCAGCTCAACTGCAGGCCGGCACACTGACCGATGGCAATCAGATGCAGGGTGAGGTTGGTCGAGCCACCGGTAGCCAGCAGCATGACCAGCGCATTGATCAACGCCCGCTCATCCAGAATGGCAGACAGGCGCCCCGTGCCATTGCGCGCCAGCCTGACGACCTGGTGTGCAGCATGTTCGGTCAGCGCTTCGCGCAGCGGACTGTGGGGATGCACAAAGGAGGCGCCGGGCAATTGCAGGCCCATGGCTTCCAGCAGCATCTGATTGGTGTTGGCCGTGCCATAGAAGGTGCAGGTACCAGGCCCGTGATAGGCCTGCATTTCTGCTGCCAGCAACTCCTCACGGCTAACCTTGCCCTCGGCAAATTGCTGCCTTATCTCGGCCTTGGTGCTGTTTTCCAGACCCGAACTCATGGGACCTGCGGGGACAAAGAGCACCGGTAGATGCCCGAAGCGCAAGGCCCCCATCAGCAAGCCCGGCACGATCTTGTCACACACGCCCAGACACAGGGCGCCATCAAACAGGTTGTGCGACAGGGCAATGGCGGTGCCCATGGCAATCACATCGCGACTGGCCAACGACAGCTCCATACCCGGCTCACCCTGAGTCACACCATCACACATGGCCGGCACACCACCCGCTACCTGTCCGGTCGCGCCAATGCCGCGCAAGGCCTGGCGCAACTGCTCGGGAAAGGTCTCGTAAGGTTGGTGCGCCGAGAGCATGTCGTTATAGGCCGTGACCATGGCCACATTGACCTCATCCATCATGCGCAGGCGGTCCTTGTCCGCCGGCTGACAGGCCGCCAGGCCGTGGGCCAGGTTGCCACAGGGCAGACTGCGACGACCCTGCGGCCGCGCAGCCGCGTCAGCCATCTGCTGCAGATAGACGGCACGGGTGGCCCGGCTGCGCTGGCGCAGCCGCTCGGTTACCTCAATCACTAGCGGGTGCATGGTCAAGCCTCACTCGAACGCGAATGGCATCGGAGCCTGTCATGGTACCCTTTTATGATCTATTGTAATGACCATAATTCCGCCTCAACATCATAGGGACATGCCATGCCGTTGCGTCGCACCAAGATCGTTGCCACCCTGGGCCCTGCCACCAACAGCCGTGACCGGATTGCCGCACTGATTGATGCTGGCATGAATGTGGCGCGGCTGAACTTTTCCCATGGCAGTCCGGACGAGCACCGTGAGCGCGCCCGACTGGTGCGCGAAGTGGCCCGCGATAAGGGTGTCCATGTTGCCCTGCTGGGTGACCTGCAAGGACCCAAGATACGCATCGCACGTTTCAGCGACGGTAGCGTCCAGCTGGATGCCGGCGAGCGCTTTCGTCTGTCAGTAAGCCACCCGCTGGACCAGGGCGACCAGGACATTGTTGGTATCGACTACCCGGAACTGGTGAATGACTGTCGCGCCGGTGACGAGCTGTTGCTGGATGATGGTCGCGTGGTGCTGCGGGTCGACAGTGTCGGTCGGGATGAAGTGCGCTGCACCGTCACCAGCGGCGGCATACTGTCCAACAACAAGGGGATCAACCGCCGTGGCGGCGGTTTGTCGGCGGCGGCACTGACTGACAAGGACCGATTTGACATCACCCTGGCTGCCGAACTGCAGATGGAATACGTGGCCGTCTCTTTCCCGCGCAATGCCGATGATATGCGTCTGGCACGCAAACTACTCAAGGACTCCGAATCACAGGCCTGGCTGATTGCCAAGATTGAACGCGCCGAGGCCGTGGCCGACGAACAGGCCCTGGATGGACTGATCAGCGCCAGCGATGGCGTCATGGTGGCCCGTGGCGATCTGGGTGTGGAAATCGGCGACGCCGAACTGGTCGGCATCCAGAAACTCATCATCACCCGCGCCCGCCAGCAGAACAAGGTCGTGATCACTGCCACACAGATGATGGAGTCGATGATCAACAGCCCGATGCCGACCCGCGCCGAGGTCTCGGACGTGGCCAACGCCGCACTGGATTACACCGACGCGGTCATGCTCTCGGCTGAAACGGCGGCAGGCAACTATCCGATCGAAGCGGTCAAATCCATGGACAGAGTCTGCCTCGGGGCAGAAAAGCACCCCACCAGTCAGCACTCCGGGCATCGCCTCAACCAGCAGTTCAGCCGCTGCGACGAAACCGTTGCGCTGGCTGCCATGTATGCCGGCAACCACTTCCCCGGTGTTACCGCCATCATTACCTTGACGGAAAGCGGCTATACGCCACTGATCATGTCGCGTATCCGCTCGCATCTGCCGATTTTTGCCTTGAGTCCGCATGCCGAAACCCTGGGTCGGGTAGCCCTGTTCCGCGGCGTTACCGGCATACGTTTCAATCCGGTGGAAATCACTTCAAGTGATGTCAACCAGGCTGCTGTCAACGCCTTGCTAGAGGCCGGCCATGTAGCGCCAGGAGACTGGGTCATACTGACCAAGGGCGATGTCTACAACTCGCGCGGCGGCACCAACTCAATGAAGTTGATGCAGGTGGGGGAACGGCTGGTCTAAGGATCAGCGGCAAGTTTCAAGCTACAAGCTTCAAGTAAACCCGACCCACTCGACCTTGGGTTTTAACTTGTAGCTTGCCGCTTGTAGCTTGCCGCTGTGTTCAGATCTCTACAGCGAGGCTATCGGCAATCTTTTTCTGCCAGATGGCTGGGCCGGTGATATGGACCGACTCGCCCTTGGTGTCGACCGCGACGGTGACCGGCATGTCCTTGACCTCGAATTCGTAGATCGCCTCCATACCCATTTCCGGGAAGGCCAGCACCTCGGCCTTCTTGATCGCCTGTGCCACCAGGTAGGCGGCACCACCCACGGCCATCAGGTACACCGCCTTGTAATCCTTGATCGCTTCGATCGCAATGGGGCCACGCTCGGATTTACCGATCATGCCCAACAGACCGGTCTGATCGAGAATCTGACGGGTGAACTTGTCCATCCGCGTGGCGGTGGTCGGACCTGCCGGCCCCACGACTTCCTCACGCACCGGATCAACCGGACCTACGTAGTAGATAAAGCGGCCTTTCAGATCGACCGGCAGTTGCTCGCCGTTATTCAGCATCTCGACCATGCGCTTGTGCGCCGCATCGCGGCCGGTGAGCATCTTGCCCGACAGCAATACCGTCTCACCGGTTTTCCATTCCAGCACATCCTCAGGCTTGAGGGTGTCCAGATTGACCCGGCGTACACCCGTACCGACTTCCCAGGTGATATCCGGATAAGCCTCCAGCGGCGGCGGTGCCAGTACCGCTGGGCCACTGCCATCGAGGACAAAATGCGCGTGACGGGTCGCGGCACAATTGGGAATCATGCATACCGGCAAACTGGCGGCATGGGTTGGATAATCCATGATCTTGACATCCAGCACCGTGGTCAGGCCGCCCAGCCCCTGGGCACCGATGCCCAGTGCGTTAACCTTGTCCATGATCTCCAGACGGAGCTCTTCCACACGATTCTGCGGGCCGCGCGCGCGTAGCTCGTGAATATCAATGGAGTCCATCAGTGACTGTTTGGCCAGCACCGCGGCCTTCTCTGCCGTACCGCCAATACCGATACCCAGCATACCTGGCGGACACCAGCCGGCACCCATGGTCGGCACGGTCTTGATCACCCAGTCGACAATCGAGTCGGAGGGGTTGAGCATGACCATCTTCGATTTGTTTTCCGAGCCACCGCCCTTGGCCGCCACGTCAAACTCGACGGTATCACCCGGTACCATCTGGTAATGAATGACCGCCGGAGTATTGTCCCTGGTGTTGGTCCGTTTGCCCGCTGGATCGGCCAGTATCGAAGCGCGCAGCACGTTCTCCGGCAGATTGTAGGCGCGCCGCACACCCTCGTTGATCATGTCGTCAAGGCCCATGGTGGCGCCATCCCAGCGCACATTCATACCGATTTTGACGAACACCGTGACAATACCGGTGTCCTGACAGATCGGCCGGTGACCAGTGGCACACATGCGCGAATTGATCAGAATCTGTGCCATGGCATCACGCGCGGCGGGTGACTCCTCGCGCAGATAGGCCTCATGCACAGCCTGGATAAAGTCCACGGGGTGATAGTAGGAAATGTACTGCAGCGCGTCAGCCACGCTCTGGATCAGGTCGTCTTGCTTGATTAAGGCCATGCTCGGACAGGCTCCTCTTCTCTGACGGGTGGCTGAGCGCCAGGCCAACGGGCCAATGGCGTTGCCGGATTCACGGACAAGACAGGGCGGCAGACGGCTGCCTTGCCTTGAACAACAGGGTGGTCGATTATACCCGAGCTTGTTCTGCGAGGTAGCCTTCATGACCGACTTTATCTTGTGCTAGTTTGCTTTCACCCTACTGACCACGTGATCCAGGCCGCCAAGGCAGGGGATCACGACCTATGCGCCGTTGATGAGACCCGCCATGCCTGAGATTCACCTGCCAGACCAAACACTGCAGGCTGACGAGGGGGCCAACCTGCTCGACTGCTTGCTGGAAAATGGCATTGCCCTGCCCTGGTCATGCCGCGCCGGCCACTGCCAGAGCTGCCTGGTGCAAAGCCTGGACGGCCGTGTGCCTGCAGCCGCACATGCTCAACTCAGCGTCGAGCAACGGCAATCGGGCTGGCTGCTGGCCTGTCAGTGCAAAATCGACTCAGCCATGCAGATCAAACCCTATGACCCATCCCGCGACGGCATGGCCGCCAGGATAGTCAGCCTGTCTCATTTGTCCGGTGATGTGCTGATCCTGCGTTTGAAGCCAGAACGGCCGCTGCGCGTCAAGGCAGGCCAGCATATGCTGCTGTGGCTGGCAAATGGACTGTGCCGCCCCTACTCCATTGCCAGCCTGCCCAGCGAACCCGAACTGGTATTCCATGTGCGTCTGCACCCGGCAGGCCAGTTCAGCACCGCCATTGCTGCCTGCCAGGCCGGAGACATACTCAGTCTGTCTCCGGCCAGCGGGCACATGCACTACGACCCTGACTGGCAGGACAAGCCCCTGTTACTGCTGGCCAGTGGCACTGGCCTGGCACCGTTGCAGGCCATCGCCAGACAGGCCTTGCTCGAGGGTCATGGGCAACCGATACAGATCTGGCACTGGAGTCATGGCAGTTCCGGCAGCTACTGGGGCGATCGCTTGCAGGCGTTGAAGCTGGACAGCCCACAACTGGAGGTTCATCTCGGCGACAGGGCCAATCTGGCTGCCGATCTGGCACATCTGCGACTTGTCTCGCGGCGCACCCAGGCTTTAGTCTGCGGCTCATCCGCCTTTATCGAACAGGTACGCAAACGGCTTTTCATGGCCGGACTGGCTGCCCGCCAGATTATTGATGAGGCCTTCGTCAACCGACGTCCTTGATGCCGCATCCAAGCCACTAACTGGAGCCCCCCCGTGACAGACCATCTGCTGATTGAACAAAGTGACTGCGTACTGACCCTGAGCATGCACCGTCCGGACAAGAAAAACGCCCTGACCCGGGCCATGTACAGCGCCATGGCCGAGGCAATCAATGCCGCCCAGCACGATGACCGTGTTCGCGCAGTGATTATCCAAGGCAGCAACAGCTGTTTTACCAGTGGCAATGACGTCGCCGACTTCATTTCGGTTCCACCCTCAGGGCCCGACAGCCCGGTATACCATTTCCTCAAGGCCATCTGTCATGCCCAGAAACCCTTGATTGCCGCGGTCAACGGCCCAGCTGTCGGCGTCGGCACCACCTTGCTGCTGCACTGTGATCTGGTTTATGTCGGTGAGAAGGCCCGACTGAAAATGCCCTTCGTCAACCTCGGACTCTGTCCGGAAGCGGGGTCCAGCTTTCTGCTACCGCGCCTGCTGGGACATCTGCGGGCCGCGGAACTGCTGTTACTCGGAGAAGAGATCAGTGGTGCGCGGGCAGCCGAAATAGGCTTGGCCAACAAGGCCCTGACTGATGGTGATGCCGTGCATCAGGCCGCTCGTCAAGCTGCCCTGAAGCTGGCCGCACTACCGCCCAACTCAGTGCGCCTGAGCAAGCAACTGATCAAGGAAGGGGTGACGAGCCAGGCAGAACTGGTGATGGAGCGCGAAGGCGAGCATTTTGCCGAGCTGCTGGCCGGTCCCGAAGCGCGCGAGGCGCTGACAGCCTTCATGGAGAAACGCCCGGCGGTCTTTATCTGATACCAAACCAGCGCATCACCAGTCTGTTGACCAGCCCCCAGAGGCCGATCTGCAGGCGGTGCTGCCAGGCCAGTTGTTGCCAGGCCGAATAACTCCATTCCGTACTTTGCTGAAAATCCTCGGACAGGTATTGCGCCACCTGTTCGGCCAGTGCCTGATCAATCACCTGCTGGTTAGCTTCCAGATTCCAGTGCAGCGTCCAGTGATCGAAATTGCATGAACCCAGAGAGATCCAGTTGTCCACCAGCGCGGTTTTCAGATGCAGAGCCCGAGACTGGTACTCATGAATACGTACGCCAGCCTTGAGCAAGGTGCGGTAGTAGCGCTGTCCGGCATAACGCACGGCAGGATGGTCGATTTGCTGACCACAGAGCAGCAGACGCACATCCAGCCCCCGTCGAGCCGCTCGCTTCAGAGCCCGACGGATACGCCAGTTGGGTAGAAAATACGGCGTAGCCAACCAGACACGCTGCTCAGCCCGGGCAATTTCCGCCAGCAAGCAACTGACCATTTCTTTCACATGCCGTGAGTCGATATAGGCAACACGGGCCAGACCCTCATCACCCTGGGGCGGCGCAGGCACCCGTCCCGAGCGTTTACTCAGGCGTAGCATGGGCGGCAGGCCAGCGCGCCTGCAGAGCCGCCACTGACGCTCAAACAGGGTTTGCCAATCCTCAACAACCGGGCCTTCAACCCGCAGCATCTGCTCGTGCCAGTGAACTTGACCCTGCTTATCCGGCTGACAGAACTCGTCAGTCAAACCCATACCACCGACCATGACGACGCGCTGATCAAACACGAGCAACTTCCGATGATCACGGTGCAGGTTGCGACTGCCGGCAAACCAACGTAGCGGATTGTAGAAACGCAACGCGACTCCGGCATCACGTAATTGCGCACGTTCCTTGTTGGCCAGCTCCTTGGAGCCCACTGCATCGAGCATCAGGCGCACTTGCACGCCGCGACTGACCGCTTTAAGCAAAGCGCTGATGATGCGCTGGCTGGCCTGACCTGAACTGGACAAATACAGCTCGATATCAATCTGTGACTGGGCCGCCTCAATCTCCCGCAGCACGGCCGGAAAGAAGGCGCCACCATCAATCAGCAACTGAAACCGGTTGCCTGCATGCCAGGGAAAGAGCTCGCCAGTCATATCGCTCCATAGTCAGGGCTCAGGGAATCCGGTAATGGGTCTGATCGAGCAGATCCATACCGCACTCCAACTGGCTGATCCAGTCAAGAAAGGCATTGATCATATCAGGGCCAACGAAGGGGCGCCCGTGCTGTGGCACCATCATTGCCGGCTTGAGCGTCCGAATCATGTTGGCCCACAGACGACAGGCCTTGTTGCCGGCCATATAACGGCGGTGAAAGCCCTCCATGCTCGGCAGGTGCTCGGCAAAATGGCTGACCGGGTCAGCATCATCGAGCATGGATGCCCCCATGTCACCGGAAAACAGAATGCCGCTGACCGGATCATAGAAATGCAGGTTGCCCACCGAATGCAAGAAATGCGCGGGCAGGATTTTCAGCGTGCTCTTGCCAAGCGGAATATCCATACCCTTGTCGGGCACCGCAATCATCCTCTCCGTGGTTGCCATGCCCTGGCCGCGACTGAGAAAACCGGCCGAGAGGTGCGGCAGAAAACGCGCCCACAACTTGGAGCACACCACCTTGCAATCGGTATGCAGAAACCATTTGTCCAGCGAAGCAATGATGTCAGGGTCCTGGTGCGAGGCAAACACATAGGTCAGCTTCTGCAAAGGAATATAGCGACTTAATGCCAACGACAACGGCATGTAGGTCAGGTCGCCGCCCGGATCAAGCAGCGCATGTTCATCATGATCAATGATCAGAAACTGGTTGGACTGCACGCCGTCGCCGGTGACCAGTTGATCAAAACACAAAACCTTGTGCGGTCCGTTGTCAAAAAGCACTCTTGCCACGCTGGCCATGATTCTCTCCTGAAGTAGACGCTGCCGGATGCAACGGCGGACTTTATAAAGCAGCATGAACACAGACATACTGACCTGTATCAATGCTCGATCCGACTGTCACAGCCCCGCCACGAAAGCGTCACATGACTGACACCGGCATGCCATAGCCTCAATCAGGAAACAACAAGAGGCTTTGCCATCGGAGGTTCGTCATGTCCCATGCTGCGCTTGCAACTGATCAAACAGTATCCCGCCACCTGAGTCTGGAGCTGGTGACCGAGCATGAAACGCTCAGGGCTGCTCAGGCCTTGCGCTTTCAGGTGTTCAGCGAAGAATGCGGTGCCCAACTGCATACCGAGGAAAACGGGCTGGATCAGGACCTGTTCGACCTGCATTGCGAGCACCTGGTCGTCCGAGATGTACTGAGCGGTCAGGTGGTAGCCACCACACGTCTGCTGGACAGCAGTCGCGCGCGCCGAGCTGGCGGTTTCTACAGCGAGGGTGAATTCCAACTGGTCGGCCTGCAGCAACTGCGTGGCGACATTCTTGAAATCGGACGCACCTGCGTGCATCCCGACTACCGCAGCGGGGCAACCATTTCCGTGCTCTGGTCAGGGCTCGCGCAATTGATGAACGAGCGGCATTACGCCTGGTTGATGGGCTGCGCCAGTGTCGGCATGGGTGACGGTGGTGTGCAGGCTCATGCCATCATGCAGCGCCTGCGCGAACGCTATTTGTGCCGTGAGTGGCTGAATGCCATTCCGCGTCTGCCGATCCCCGCGATGGATTTGCCGGAGAACGTCACAGCCCAATTACCGCCGCTACTCAAGGCCTATATGCGACTGGGCGCAAAAATCTGTGGCGAGCCCTGCTGGGATCCCGAGTTCAATGTGGCTGATGTATTTATCCTGCTGCGCCGCGAACAGCTCTGCCCGCGCTATGCCCGTCACTTCAAGACAGCCTGAGGCTTAAGCGGAATGTTAGCGAGACGCCTCAGACAACTCTGGCGAGTGCCGGCCATCTGCCTGTGGCTCGGAGTCGGACTCGTGATGGCGATGATAGTGCTAACGCTACATCGTTGGCGCCCTGAACAAACTGCCGTCTGGCAACAGCGCCTGATGCGCCACTGGATGCAAGGATTGCTGATGCTCTTGCCCTTGCAGATCACCGTGCATGGACAGGCTGCACAGGGCACCCACCTGCTGGTCAGCAATCACGTGTCCTGGCTCGATATTGCGCTGATTGCCGCCCATGCACCGGTCCATTTTCTGTCCAAGGCTGAGGTCCGGCACTGGCCAGTAATAGGTTTGCTGGCTCAAGCAGCGGGTACATTATTCATTCAACGTGGAGCGGGCTCGGGTAGCGCTTTGCAAGGTGAGCTCGGCAAGGCGCTGAGTAATGGCCACAGCCTGGTCATCTTTGCCGAAGGAACAACCACGCTGGGTGACCGGGTCAGAGCCTTCCACGGTCGGCTGCTATCCTGCGCCATTGATACCAACACACCGGTACAGCCGATCGCCTTGCGTTACCGCAGCCAAGGCCAACCGGCACGTCAGGCCGCATTCATTGATGATGATGAGTTCAGTCGCCATCTACTCAGCCTGCTAGGCTCTGAGACGCTCCAGGTGGATCTGCACTTTTTGCCAGTGCAAACCAGCACCGATCGCAACCGCAATCAACTGGCCCGCGAAACCCATGCCGCTGTCACTCAGGCATTGGGGTTGGATTGCAAGCTGACCGAGGACTCCCCTGCCGCGCTGTTAAGCTCCGCCGCCTGATCCCTGGCAAACGCTATCACCTCGGGCATAAAGGCCAGAAAGTCGGCTTCGAATCCCGCAAAGCAGCGCTCCAATTCATCCACGCCACCCGGCAGCGGATTGCTGTGCCGAAAGCGCCCGGCAATGGCATTGACCGCGCGGTGCAGACTGGGCAATTGTCCATAGCTGCTCAACCAATCCTGCTCGGCCATGCGCCGGATCACCGGCAGTGCATGGGTCGGTATCAGTTCCTGCTGTGCCAGCAGCAAGCTATACATCTGCGCGGTAAACGCGGGCATCGGCTGACTGGAAAAGCGAGACCAGTGCCTGACCAGCAAGTGGTCATAGAACATGTCGATCATGATGCCCGCATAGCGCCGCCGCTCGGCACTGACTCTTTGTCGACTGACCAGTACCAGCGGGTGCGCGTCGGTGAAGGCATCAATCCGTCGATGCAGCCAGATACCCTCACGCACGCCCGCCGGGAGGGCTATCGCCTGTACCGGGCCGCGAACAAAATCACCCAGCAGACTACCCAGCGCCGGCTCAGCTTCATGCGGCCCCAGAAACAGATGCGCCAGGTAGTTCATCAGGGCGCGTTGACTTGCTGCTGCAGGTTGTTGAGCTGCGTTTGCAGGGTATTGATGTTGCGATTGACCTGTACCCGGAAGCTGTCGATCGACTGCAAGGCGTCCTGGTTGGCTGTCAACCGCTGTTCAAACTCCGAGCGCAACACCAGCAGCTCCTGTTCCATGCTGTTGCTCGACTGTTGACTGGCTAGCTGATCCACACGACTTCGCAGTGCCGCGAGGCTATCGCTCTGGCTCGTCAACGCTGACTGAACCCTGGTCAGCACCGCCAGACTGCTCTGCGTCTCAGTCAGCGCCTGCTCAACCTGCTCCAGGGTCTGACGATCTGCGTTCACGCTCTGCTGTAACTGCTCCAGCCTCTGATTCTGTGCGTCAACACGCTCATTCAGAGCCCCTTCGCTATTGCGCCGTTGCTCAAGCTCAGTATCAAACTCTGTGCTCCTGGCGGTCAGCCCCTGTAGTGCCTGGCTTTGCTCGTCAACACGCTTGACCAGATCGGCCAGTTGCACGCCCAGGGCCTGCAACTGCTGGCGCCGAGCCTGCTCGGCCTCGGACAAGGATGATTCGGTAGCACTGACCTTGCCGGTGATATCCTGCAATTGACCGGCGGCGTCCTCGCTGATGCGGGCAAAACTGTTTTGCGTGGCGACCAGTTGCTGGCGTAACTGGGTTTGTTGTTGATGGCTCCAGTAAACAAAACCCAACAAGACCAAAGCCAGTGCGACTGTCAGGGCCCAGAGCGGCCCGGTACCGGATTGCCCGGACTGCACGAACCTTTCGGGGCTGCGCACAGGGTCTCGGGAAACTCCCTGCGACCCATCAATAGACCCCTGGTCAAAAACCGGGTCATGATCATCCGTTGCTCTGAAACTCGGCAAATCGCCTTCCAGATCATCTTGCTTCATTCACCGCTCCTGATGCTCTCATTCATGGGACTAACAGCCGCAAAGTATCGCGCCAGAGCGGTGCAGGCTGCACCAAGGCAAAGCACGCGAGACCCTTTTGACCACAAAACCCGTGCATACGTTTCCTTTGCAGGCCACGAAAAATCAGTCATTAACAAAACTGGTACACATTCTGCTTGTTAAACCCATGCTTGGCTAGAACGTCGGCCCCGTGCGCCACGTTGAACCATTGGGGGAAGCATCATGATCGCAGAAGCACAATTCAACAGAATGACACTGGAATGCATGACCGCCCTGCGTCGGCGCCTCAAGCAGGAGCTGGGGGTGACTGTACGGCTGAGCGAGGATGACGCCGTTGAGCACATGATTCGCCTGAGTCGGGACAGCCAACAAGGCGATATCCGCGAATTGGGCCTGCGTCTGGCTGACATGACCCAGCCAAAGACCGAAGACAACCTAGAGCCGCAAATGGGCCAAGGTGCTATTGCTTCCCGTCAACGGCTGTTGCAGCAAGTACCCGACCCGACCTTTGAGGTCCCTAGCGAGGCCATGCGTAACGCCTCAGCTGCCGTGCGCATTTACCGCGGGCAGGTAGTCCGCCAGTGACGGCATACCGGCCCTCCACCAGTTGCCAAAGGCCTCGAGCCCCTGCTCAGTGCTCACCACTGGCTGATATCCGAGCCTATCGCGGGCAGCAGTGATATCCAGATTGAAGTCGCGGGCCATGACCGCTATACCCAAGCGCAGTATCGGCGGCTCAGGTTGGCCTTTCTTCAGTTTCGCCGCCAACTCGGCCAGACTGGCCATCAGATAGGCCAGCGCAAAGGGCACACGCTGTTGCAGCGGTGGCAAATCAAGCTGCTCCAATAGCCGATTGAAGCTCGGCCAGAAGGCAACGGGCTGACCATTGCTTATATTGTATGCCCGCCCCAAGGCGCTGATCGGCGCCTCCAGAGCCAGTTGCATGGCATGACTGACATTCTCGACCGGAGTCAGATCGACGCGATTATCACCCCGGCCAATGATCTTCAGCCGCCCGCTCTGATGAGCCCTGAGCAAACGCGGAAAAATCGAGGTATCACCTGCGCCAATAACAAATCGCGGACGCAATGCTATGACTTCTAGACCGGCTTTGCCTGCGGCAAACACCCGTTGGTCCGCAAGCCACTTGGTCGCGCCGTAGTGATCAAAAAAACGGGGCGGCAGGAAATCCTCGCGAATATCCCGATGGCTGCGCCCGTCAAAGTAGATGGAAGGGGATGACAGGTGCACAAGGCGACGCACCTGATTGGCCTGGATTGCAGCCAGAACATGCTCGGTGACCGTGACGTTGGCGTCATAGAAATGTGCGTAGGACCCCCAGGTGCCGACGGCCCCCGCGCAATGCACCACCGCCTCGCAACCCTGACTGGCAGCCAGCGCAAAGGCCGGGTCAAGCAGATCACCCGCTCGACACACGGCACCCCGCGCAGCCAGCCAGTTCATCGCCCGTGATTGCCTGCCACAGCACACCACCTCATAGCCTTGCTGCAGCGCGTGGGCAGCAAAGCGTCCGCCAATGAAGCCACTGGCGCCGGTTACCATAATACGCATCTGCACCCCTTGGATTAGTTTTGCTTTGCCACATCATAGCCTGCGCCTGCTACTAGCGCTGCACAGTCGGAGCAGTTAGTCTCGATGCAAACTGGGCAATGCCAGCAAAGACAGACGGAGAAGATGCATGGGTGAATGGATGATTTACGGTGCCAACGGCTATACCGGCGAGCTGCTGGCAAGAGAGGCAGTTAAACAAGGTATGACGCCTATACTGGCGGGGCGTAACTCAGCAGCTGTAATCACGCTGGCTGAAGAGTTGCAACTGACCCATCGGATCTTTGATCTGAATGATGCCGAGGCCGCCTGTCAGGGACTGAATGGTATTCAGGCGGTAGCGCATTGCGCTGGCCCCTTCTCTGCCACCAGTCAGCCGATGATTGATGCTTGCCTGGCCAATCATTGCCACTATCTGGATATTACCGGTGAAATTGATGTCTTTATTGCCGCCCAGCAGCGTCATAATGAGGCCGTTGCGGCCAATATCGTCATATGCCCGGGGGTAGGTTTTGATGTCATTCCCACCGACTGCCTGGCAGCGACATTGAAAGCCGCACTGCATGACGCCGACCACTTGGCTCTGGGCTTTGACAGCCGCAGTGGTTTTTCGCCCGGCACAGCGAAAACCTCGGTCGAAGGTTTGAAGCTGGGTGGCAAAGTGCGCGAAAAAGACAAGATCCGTTCGGTTCCCATGGCCTGGCAAAGTCGCGAAATCGATTTCGGCAATGGCAGTAAGCATGCGGTCACCATTCCCTGGGGCGATATTGCCACTGCCTGGTTTTCAACTGGCATCGACAATATCCAGGTTTATATTCCCATGGCGCCCAGTGCCGCCCTGCGGCTGCGCCGTCTGGACGTACTCCGCCCGCTGCTGGGACTGTCCCCCATTCAGGCCCTGCTGAAATACCTGATTGGCCGCAAGGTTCAAGGACCGGATCAGGAACAGCGCGCCAACGCACCCACCTACGTTTGGGGCGAGGCACAAAACCGCGCCGGCAAAAAAGTCGTTGCCCGGGTGCAAACCGCCAACGGCTACGACGTTACCGTGCACGGCACGCTGATGGCGGTTAAGCACGTACTTGAGAACACATCGGCTCCCGGCTATTTCACCCCCTCGCGGTTAATGGGTGCTCGTTGTATTGAAAGACTTCCCGGGTCCGGGCAAATCGAGATCAGTTGATCCGAGCTATAACCACATGCTTGTTCCGTGGATAGCAACTGCATGCAGTGCTATTATCCATTACCCCCGATCATTGCGACGGGCAGCGCCCTGCTTAACAAGAGGCGTCAAACAGCTGACTGACTTTGCGTCACGCAGTCGCCGGTCACAAAGGGATGCGTATGCGCGTGCAATGCGTTTCCTGATTCCGTTACCTGAAGATGGAGATAAACCATGGCTTTTGAATTACCTGCTCTGCCGTATGAAAAGAACGCCCTTGAGCCGCACATTTCTGCGGAAACATTGGATTTCCACCATGGCAAACATCACAACACCTATGTGGTGAACCTGAACAACCTGGTACCCGGTACCGAGTTTGAAGGCAAAAGCCTGGAAGAGATCATCAAGAGCTCTACCGGCGGCGTCTTCAACAATGCGGCACAGATCTGGAACCACACCTTTTACTGGAACTGTCTGAGCCCGAATGGCGGTGGCGAACCCACTGGCGCCCTGGCCGAAGCCATCAACAAGGCCTTTGGCTCATTCGACAAGTTCAAGGAAGAGTTCAGCAAGACCAGCATTGGTACCTTCGGTTCCGGCTGGGGCTGGCTGGTCAAGAAGGCTGACGGCTCCCTGGCTCTGGCCAGCACCATCGGCGCCGGCTGCCCGCTGACCTCGGGTGATACACCGCTGCTGACCTGCGATGTCTGGGAACACGCCTACTACATTGACTACCGCAATGCTCGCCCCAAGTATGTCGAGGCATTCTGGAACCTGGTCAACTGGGACTTCGTGGCCAAGAATTTCGCCGCCTGATCCAGCGCTCTGCACCAATCAACACCCCGCTTCGGCGGGGTGTTGCATTTCAGCTCCCGCAGTTGATGGCCTTTTGACCGCAGCCGGTTCTTGAACAATACTCAATGGGCATTCACACGTTCTCTCGGGGGGCTTGCATTGGCATGCTGCAGCCGTGATTATGCAAGACAACTTTTGTAATAAAGCGCTGGAATAACACCACCTTGAAACTCGAGCGTCGACATAGTCTGTCCATCAAACTCCTGAGACTGGTACTGCTTTGGGCATTGCTGGTCGGCGTGGTGCTGAGCTTTGCGCAAATACTCTATGATCTGCGCCAGGAGCGGAACCTGATCGACAGTACCGCCGCGCAGATTCTGGCGATGTCCAGAGACCCGGCGACCCAGGCCGTTTACAGTCTGGACCGTGAAATGGCGCTGCAGGTGATTGAGGGCCTGTTTGAACATCGTGCTGTGCGCTTTGCTGCCATCGGCCACCCCGATGAGCCGCCATTGGCCAGCCGTGAAAGTCCGCTTGCAAGTACGCCCCATCGGGCCATCACTGATTGGCTGTTTGGCGTCGAGCAAAGCTACAGCATCGAGCTGTTTGGGCGCGCGCCCTATAACGAATACTACGGTGATCTTCGCCTGACCCTGGATACCGCCCCCTATGGCAACGAGTTTCTGCAACGCTCATTGATCATCATGATCTCAGGAATGCTCAGGGCCTTTGCCATGGCCATGGTGCTCTACCTGATATACCACCTTTTGTTGACCAAACCCCTGTCAAGAATCATTGCCCATATCGCTGATATCAATCCCGACCAACCGGGCAAGATGCACATTCCGATGATTGCCGGCCAAGAGAAAAATGAGCTGGGCATCTGGATCAGTAAAGCCAACGAATTGCTTGATTCTATTGAGCGAAACCATCATCGCAGACGTGAAGCCGAAGCCAATTTGCTGCGCATGGCGCAGCATGACAATCTGACCGGCCTGCCAAACCGAAGCATGTTACAGGAACAATTGAGCCGCATCCTGACTGACGCCGGACGGCGCCAACGGGGTGTAGCCGTACTGTGCTGCGGCCTGGACGACTTCAAGGAAGTCAATGAACAGTTCAGCTACCATTCCGGTGACAGCTTGCTGGTTGCCGTGGCCGATCGCCTGCGCGCCAATAGCGGCCGTCTGGGCAGCCTGGCCAGACTCGGTGGCGACCAATTTGCCCTGATTCAAACCGGTATCAATGAACCCTATGAGGCCGCCGAACTGGCCCAGACCATCCTCGACGACCTGGGTCGCCCCTTTGAGCTGGGCGGACACAACATTAGCCTGCGCGCCACTATTGGTATAACGCTTTTTCCGGATGACGGCGACAACGCGGAAAAACTGCTGCAAAAGGCAGAACAGACCATGATGCTGGCCAAGGCCAGATCACGTAATCGCTACCAGTTCTACATTGCCAGTCTGGACAGCGAAATGCGTGTTCGGCGCGAGCTGGACAAGGACCTTCGCGGTGCTCTGGAGCGCAACGAATTCCACCTGGTCTATCAACCCCAAATCAGCTACAGCACCCATCGCGTGGTAGGCGTTGAAGCCTTGATTCGCTGGCAACATCCAGAGCGCGGTTTGGTACCACCGGATCTGTTCATTCCGCTGGCCGAGCAGAACGGCTGCATCATCAATATTGGCGAGTGGGTACTGGATCGAGCCTGCCAGCAATTGCGCGAGTGGCGGGATGCCGGTTTCACCGAGTTGCGCATGGCCGTCAATTTGTCCACGGTACAACTACACCACAGTGAGTTGTCACGGGTGGTGACCAATCTGATGCAACGTTATGGCCTGCCAGAGCACAGCCTTGAGCTTGAAGTGACGGAAACCGGCTTGATGGAAGATATTGCGGCAGCCGCCGGGCATCTCACCAAACTGAAAAAGGCCGGCGTATTGATTGCCATTGACGACTTTGGTACCGGCTACTCTTCTCTGAGCTACCTGCGCGGCCTGCCGTTGGACAAAATCAAGATCGACAAGAGCTTCGTTCTGGATGTGCTGGTCGACGAAGACGACGCAACCATCGTGCGCGCCATCATTCAGCTGGGGCGCAGTCTGAACATGGAAGTGATTGCAGAGGGTGTTGAGTCAGCTGAACAGGAAGCCTATATCGTCGCCCAGGGCTGTAGTGAGGGACAGGGTTACTACTACAGCAAGCCCCTGTCAGCCACAGTCATTGCTGACTGGATGCGCAAATACAATAGCGAGGAAGGCATTACTGATCGGGCTCAGCGAACCTGAACCCTGATCAACCGGTAATCAGGGCTAACCACAGCCAGCCACTGACGGCACCTGAAACCACCAGACCGAGCATACTCCAGCGCGAATTATTGCGAAGGCGACGACTCAAGTCTTCTTCGTGGTGATCAGACAAGATGTAGGGCAAGCCCTTATGTGGCGGCTTACCCAACATGTGGACCACCGGCGCCTGCCCGGCAATGCGCGCCCGACGTGCTGCTTCAGAGTCAGCGGCGGCACGCACTTCGGCCCACTCCTGCATGTCCAGCTCGCCATCGGCATTACGGTCAAAACGGGCCAGCAGGTCACTGAAATCCGACTTCCACTGACTGATAACCTGCCTGGCTATTGACTGCTGATCAATCTGCTCGCGCCCGCCTCCACGGCTCTCGAACCAGCCCAACGCATACACAATCTCTTCTTCGGCAAACCACTCTTCGGTATAGCGGTATTTCTTGCCGATCAGCATACCCAGAATGCCGGTGCTGGCACTCTTGCCTGCAGGCCAGCGCTGGCGACCCTCCCAACGGCGCCGCTGACGCGGGTGAACATCCGCGCCAACCGGGTTGATCCAGCAACTGCCGGTATCATCGCGCAACAGGAAGGGACGCTCCGAAGCACCCTTCTCGACCGTCTGCCAATTGCTGCTTTTGCCACTGCGCCGATACTCTTCGATGGAGAAGCGATACCAGAGACAATCAACCTCGCCGAGCGGCGAGATCAGTGGCGCATGACCACCGGCATCAGCCACCCCTTTGATCTCGACAAGCCCCTGCGCTGCAGAGCGGATCTTTGAGGTAGGCGTGTCTTCTATCCAGCGGGCGCGACGCAGACGGCTGAACATCATATACAGCATGCTCAAGGTGATGATGGAAGCAATCCCGGTAAAAAGCCCATATTCTGGCAGGGACAGCCACATCAGATCATGCACATTGATCATGAGAACAGGGCGCGCATGTCCACATCAGCTTTTTCTGCTTCAGAGAATTGCAACAGATCCGCACTCGGAAAACTGAACATCCGGGCAATCATTACATCGGGGAACTGCTCGATACGCACATTGTTGATGTTGACAGCCGCGTTATACAGCTCGCGACGATCAGCAATACCACTCTCCAGGCCGGTTATGCGCTCCTGCAGATGCTGGAATGATTCATTGGCTTTCAGCTCAGGGTAATTCTCGACCACGGCAAACAACTGACCCAGGCCCATGCGCAGTGCTGTTTCCGCCTGACCCAGGCCTTTGACATCCGAGCGCTCGCGGGCATTGGATACCGCATTACGGGCCTGCACGACCTTTTCCAGAGTCTCCTGCTCATGCTGCATATAACGACGACAGGCCTCAACCAGCTTGGGTAACTCATCGTGTCGCTGGCGCAACAGTACATCGATATTTGACCAAGCCTGACTCACCGCATGCTTGATAGTGACCAATTGGTTGTACAGCATCACCGCATAGATAAGTGCAACCGCCAGTACCGCAAGAACTACCAGGTTTACCGGATTAGTCAGGTCCATCAGTCCATCTCCATATGAGGATTGCAAGCCACAAAGAGTGGCCGCAGGAGCAGGTTTTATACTGTATCAGGGCGGGCACAGACAAGCAGGAAAGGGTGAAGCAATTAAAGCAGCGCCCTGAGTCAGGTACATCGTCCTGTTCAGGGCGCCGCTGGATACACTACTGAAAGATGGACTCGCCCGTCAGACCATGTTGCTCAAGGATTTCACGCAGTCGCTTCAGAGCTTCAACCTGGATCTGTCTGACCCGCTCACGGGTCAAGCCAATTTCCTTTCCGACCTCTTCAAGCGTGCTGCTCTCGTGCCCGCGCAAACCAAAACGACGAGTAACCACCTCGCGCTGCTTCTCGGTCAACTCCGACAGCCAGCTATCAATGCTGGCATTCAGATCGTCGTCCTGCAGCAGGTCACAGGGATCGGTGCTCTGCTCATCAGTCAGCGTATCGAGCAGGGTTTTGTCCGAATCAGGCCCGAAGCTCATGTCTACCGACGCCACCCGCTCGTTCAGACCGAGCATGCGTTTGACGTCTTCCACCGGGCGGTCAAGCAGCTTGGAAATCTCTTCCGGGGAGGGTTCATGATCCAGTTTCTGAGTCAACTCACGCGCAGCACGCAAGTAGATATTCAGCTCTTTTACAACATGAATGGGCAGACGGATGGTCCGAGTCTGATTCATGATGGCCCGCTCGATGGTCTGACGAATCCACCAGGTGGCATAGGTCGAAAAGCGGAAGCCGCGTTCCGGGTCAAACTTCTCCACGGCGCGGATCAGTCCCAGGTTGCCCTCTTCTATCAGATCGAGCAGCGTCAGGCCGCGATTGATATAGCGGCGGGCAATCTTGACCACCAGGCGCAAGTTGCTTTCGATCATGCGCTTGCGACCTGCTGGATCACCCTTCTGAGCCAGACGTGCAAAGTGCACTTCTTCCTCAGGGCTTAGCAGGGGAGAAAAGCCGATTTCGTTCAGATACAGCTGAGTGGCATCCAACTGCTTGGTAAATTCGAAGGCATTTTCACGTTTGTGAGTGCGTGGCGTTGCCCTGCCTCGATCAGAAGCCTCTTCCATGGTGCACTCCTCATCCCTGTCGTTCATTTCCTGCAAGTCAACTACGTCATCACTGGCTTGCTGTGGCTCATTGTTATTATTCAGTGCCATTGGTACATGCCCCATATTCGTTCAGTCGGTAGTCCGGCACAGCAATCGATCACCGGCTAACCTTCGGGCCAGGCAGGGATGTCGGACAGACGGCGTACTCTTGTCTTTCCTGCCTGGTTCATGTGACAGCTATATTTCCCTATTACTGCCATCCGACGCTTCTACTGCAACCCGATCAAGACTTCGGCAAATACGTCAGAGGGTCAACTGGTTGCCCACGTCGGCGTATTTCAAAATGTAACTTGACCCGATCTGTTCCACTACTACCCATTTCTGCAATGACCTGGCCCGCCCTGACCTGATCACCCTCACTAACCAAAAGACGACTGTTATGCCCATAGGCACTGAGATAAACATCATCATGCTTGATGATAATCATGTCGCCATAGCCAATGAGACCGCGCCCGGCATAGACAACTGCGCCTTGAGCCGCCGCCTTGACAGGCTGTCCCAATTGACCGGCAATATCAATGCCTTTATTCAAACTGCCGTTTGACTGAAAGCGCGATATCAGAGGTCCCTGCACAGGCCAGGCCCACCCTGACACATTGGCTGGCAATGCTGGCGCAGGCGTCGATGGCCGGGGGGTGACTGGTCGTTGTGCTGCGGGCGGCTGGCGCACAGCGGGGGGGGCTGTGGCAACAGGCACACTGGGGCGTGATGCTGAGGATCCAGGTCTTGCTACTGGAGCCGGCTGAGGCTGCCTTTGCGCGACTGCCTGTGCCTGCCCTCCCCGCAAGCTGATTTGCTGTCCGGGGAAAATAGTATAGGGTTCACGCATGTTGTTGGCGGCGGCGAGCGCCTTCCAGTCCCAGCCATAACGGAAGGCAATCTGGTACAGCGTTTCGCCTCTTTGCACAGTGTGCATGGCAGCACTGGTCACCGGCGGACGGTGTCCACCACGGCTACGATCATCAATAGGTACCGGGCCGGAGGGTCCGGCGCAGGCAGCCAGCAAAAGGGTCATTGCCAGCGTAGCTAACCGCGATAAGCCGTTCATGATGACGTGCTGTTCAGACACATACTGCCCCAAGGCCAGAATGATTGTTGGATTTCACTACAGAATGTAACCGCGGTCAACGCGTAGAACGCCGTCCCAGCCATTCCAGTGCCAACACTAATACCACGGCCAGCAGCATAAGCGCCACGCCAGCTTGCCACTGTGAGGCCATACCCGTCAGACTTTCATACTCTACAGGCATGACGTTAACCTGCAGAAGAGGGATTTGCTCACCATGACCACCCTCAATCCAGCTTTGCGTCTGCTTCCAGGGCCAGACCTTATTCAACGACCCAATCAGCAATCCGGTCAGGAAAGCCAAGGTGATATTTCTGGCATGTCCCAACAACCAGGAAAGCAGCCGTGAAAAGCTCATCAAACCGACAATGCAACCGAGCACAAAGAAGCCCAGCAAGCCAATATCAAAATGCATAACCGCGGCCAAAATCGGAGCATATAAACCAAGTAACAGGAGTATGAAGCTGCCTGATACCCCGGGCAGGATCATCGCGCAAATAGCGATGGAACCACCGATAAAAATACTCAGGGGTGTCACCGGCAATTGCAATGGCGCGGTCACGGTAATCAGATAGGCAAAGGCTGCACCCGCCATGAAGGCCAACACCACATACAGATTCCAACGGGCAATCTGACGTGCGATAACCAGCACCGAGACCAGTATCAGACCGAAAAAGAACGACCAGAGCAATACCGTATGGGCCTCCAGCAGGTAGGTTATCAACCGCGCCAGGGTGGCAATACTGAACAGAATCCCGGCCAGCAAGGTAAACAGAAAGGCCCCGTCAATCGCCTGCCAGACCTCAAGAAAACGCCCCTTGAGCAGCCATATCAACTTCTCTGGCGAGCAGGCTGCTACCGCTGCCAACAACCGATCATAAATGCCACTGATAAAAGCAATGGCCCCCCCCGACACGCCTGGTACAACGTCAGCGGCGCCCATGGCCATGCCTTTGAGAAATATTTCCAGAAGGGCAAAAAATCCTTTTAATTGTGCTTTCAAGAATGAATGGCTCCTGCCAATAAAGGGACAAAACGAACAGGCTCTACCGCCTCATGAATAAATTGATCGCCCTGGCGACGCACCAGAGTCAAAACCTGTTGATGCTCACCAACCGGAATCACCAGCCGACCACCATCAGCCAACTGATTCAATAGCTCCGGGGGCACAACAGGCGGCGCAGCCGTAACCAGAATGGCATCATAGGGACCATACTGAGGCCAGCCCCAGTTGCCATCGGCATGCCTGAATACCACATTGCGCACATTGATTTCCTTGAGAATCGCCTTGGCGCGTTCCTGCAGCGGCATGATCCGCTCAACGCTGAAAATGCGCTCCACGACCTGAGCCAGGATCGCCGTCTGGTAGCCCGAGCCAGTACCCACCTCCATGACCTTGTCCAAAGGGCCGCCCGCCAGCAGCAGTTCAGTCATGCGCGCGACAATATAGGGCTGGGACAGGGTCTGGTTATGCCCGATGGGTAGCGCCGTGTCCTCGTAGGCACGGTGCGCAAGGGCCTCATCAACAAACAGGTGGCGCGGTGTGCGACGCATGGCTTCAAGTACGTGCAGGTTGCGAATACCGTCCTCAAAAAGCCGTTCCAGCAAACGCTCACGCGTGCGCTGCGACGTCATGCCAATGCCCTGATGGGTTATGTCGTCACGTAAAGGCATTCAGCGCAGCCCCTCGAGCCAGTCACCCAGGTGATCAAAGACCTCGTAGTGGGTCTTGTCGATACGCAACGGCGTAACCGAGACATAGCCCTGCATGACGGCATGAAAATCGGTCCCTTCTCCACCGTCCTCGGCGTCACCGGCGACCGATATCCAGTAGCCTTCCTTGCCCCGTGGATCAACCCACTTGACCGGCTTGGCGGCACGTGCACGATGCCCCAGGCGGGTCAGTCGCAGGCCTTTGATCTGCTCCAGCGGCACGTTCGGAATATTGATGTTCAACACCGTGCGCGCCGGTAAATCCAGCTCACCGTGGGCCTGCACCATGCGCCGGGCAATCTGGGCGGCGGCCGGCATATTGTCCAACTGCCGGCCAACCAGGGAAAAGGCCATGGCTGTTCTGCCCAGAAAACGCCCTTCCAGAGCGGCCGCTACCGTACCGGAGTAGAGCACATCATCACCCAGATTGGCGCCCTGATTGATGCCGGAGACCACCATATCCACGCTGTTTTCAAACAACGCATTGAGGCCCAGATGCACGCAGTCAGTCGGTGTGCCATTGAGGCCAATAAAACCGTTTTCCAACACAAAGGGGCGTAATGGCTTGTCCAGGCTCAGCGAGCTGCTGGCGCCACTGCGGTCCTCATGCGGCGCAACCACCACGCAATCGGCATAATCGTTCAAGGCCGCATGCAGGGCCTTGAGACCAGGCGCCAGTACACCATCATCGTTGGCAATCAGAATCCGCATCAGATTTCACTTTCCAATCCGCCACCGGGCTCATTCTCCAAGTCAACCAGCTCACGCAGAACGGTTGTGGCATAGCAGCCGATAGGCAAGGTAAATTCAAGTTCAAGACAGTCAGGCGAAGGATAATGCCACGTCAGCCCGGTAATGGGGAGGCGTAATATGCGCCGCTCCTGTTCCAGTCCGGCATTTTCGAGCCAACGACATAATTCAGCGTCCTGGGCCGCAATAGCCTGCTCACGCTGACGCACTTCGGCGTCAACCGGCAGCACTCCCTGCCCCCACAGCGGCCCCGTCGGATGGACATCCAACGCATCAACCCGGGGGTCATCGACCGCCAGGCGGTCGGCAGAAAAATGGCTGCGGCTCTGGGTAAAGGCCAGGCAGTCACCAGCCTGGACACGATTCCAACTGGCATCGGCCACGCGGGCAGCCAGCACCCGATTGAACAACCAGCTGCGCGCGGTCGACAACAACCGCGAACGGGTGCCTCTGGCCGGTGGCAGCGCACCGCGCTGAGCCCAGCTGCGCGCATCGGCAAGATTGCCACCGCCATGACCAAAGCGTTGCGGACCTACATAATTGGGTACGCCCTGCATGGCAATCTGCTGCAGGCGGGTTTCAAGCCTGTCTGTATCGGCGTGCAAGGCGGTCAGGCGGATAACAAACTGGTTGGCGCTGTGGGCGCCACGCTGCAGTTTGCGACAGTGACGCTGGCTATCGATACAACGCAGGTTCTCACCCCAAAGCCCTTGCAGGTCAGGATCGGGGCGGCCGGGCAATTGCAGACTGAACCACTGCTGGGTCACCGCCTTGCGATCCTTGATGCCGGCATAACTGACGTCGCGCAGCGATACGCCCGCAGCGCGCGCCAACTGCCGTGCCACATCCTCGGTGTTCAGATTGCGTTTTTCCAGCAACAGCCAGAGGTGTTCACCCTGACCACTGAGGGCAATATCCAGCACCTCGGTCACCCTGAAATGCTCGGCAGAGGCCTTGAGTAACGCTTGGCCACAGGGCTCGCCCCAGGCGCACGGTCCAAGCAACTGGTTTTCGGAGAGGCTCACAGGGGCAACAGCAGGGTAACGGCATGCACCGCAATCCCCTCCTCGCGCCCGGTAAAGCCAAGCTTTTCTTCAGTGGTAGCCTTGACGTTGATCTGATCCAGGGTGACCTGCAGATCGGCAGCAATGATCTCACGCATCTGGGCAATATGACCGGCCATTTTTGGCGCCTGGGCAACGATGGTGGCGTCGACATTGGCGACCTGCCAACCCTTGTTGCCTATCAGCGCCATGGCATGACGTAGCAGCACGCGACTGTCAGCACCCTTGAAGCGCGCATCGGTATCGGGGAAATGCTGACCGATGTCACCCAGGGCCGCAGCGCCCAGCAGCGCATCGATCAGCGCATGCAGCAGCACATCGCCGTCGGAGTGCGCAATCAGCCCATGATGATGGGGGATTTTCACGCCGCCCAGGGTAATAAAATCACCCGCGCCAAAGCGGTGAACGTCGTAACCATGACCAATACGCATCGCCTGCCCCACAGAGTCAAAACCGGGACATGATCTTACCCTGTTTGCCCCACCACCGCACCCGATCACCAGCCAAACCATGACCGCCAAAACGCATGGCAGCAGCCTCTGTCAGCCCGCTAGCAGGCCAGCCCCAGAGCCTGCGCATGATGGCGCAGATGATCGTCGATAAAGCTGGCGATAAAGTAGTAGCTATGGTCGTAACCCGGCTGACGCCGCAACGTCAACGGATGATCGACCCCGGCAGCAGCATGAACCAGTGCATCGGGCTTGAGTTGCTCCAACAGAAAGCTGTCATCCTCCCCCTGATCAATCAGCAGCGGTAGTCGCTCTTCGGCAGCGGCGATCAACTCACAGGCATCCCAGGCCTTCCAGAGCGTTCGGTCCGACCCCAGATAGTTGCCCAGCGCCTTGTGCCCCCAGGGGCAGTTGACCGGATTGCTGATGGGCGCAAAGGCCGACACCGAGCGATATCGCCCGGGGTTTTTCAAGGCACAAATCAAGGCACCGTGCCCACCCATGGAGTGCCCGCTGATCGAGCGCAGGTCCGACACCGGGAAGTGCGACTCAACCAGTGCTGGCAGTTCACTGACAACATAGTCATACATGCGGTAATGCTGAGCCCAGGGTTGCTCCGTGGCGTTGACGTAAAAGCCGGCACCCAGCCCAAAGTCCCAGGCCGATTCAGGGTCATCGGGCACGTCCTCACCGCGCGGACTGGTATCCGGAGCCACGATGACCAGACCCAACTGAGCCGCCAGCCGCTGCGCCCCGGCCTTCTGCATGAAGTTCTCATCATTACAGGTCAGGCCCGACAACCAGTACAACACCGGCAGCGGCTTGCCCTGATCCGCTTGGGGAGGCAGATAAATGGCAAACACCATGTCACATCCCAGTACCTGCGAACGGTGCCGGTAACGCTTGTGCCAACCGCCGTGACTTTTGTTGGCGGCAATCAGTTCGATAGAAGACATGAACATCCTCACAGGAGCTGGAAGCTTGAAGCTTGAAGCTTGGAGCTTGGTTATCAGAAATGAATCACCGTCCGAATGCTTTTACCCTCGTGCATCAGATCAAAGGCCTCGTTGATTCGCTCCAGACCCATGGTATGGGTGATAAAGGTATCCAGGGGGATTTCACCGCTTTGTGCCTTGGCCACATAGGCGGGTAACTCGGTACGTCCTTTCACACCACCAAAGGCACTACCGCGCCATACGCGCCCGGTCACCAATTGGAAGGGCCGCGTGGTGATCTCGGCACCGGCCGGCGCCACGCCGATTATGGTCGACTCACCCCAGCCCTTGTGGCAGCACTCCAGCGCCGCACGCATCAACTGCACGTTGCCGACGCACTCGAAACTGTAATCCACACCGCCATCGGTCATCTCGACGACAACCTCCTGAATCGGCTTGCTGTAGTCCTTGGGATTGACGAAATCAGTCGCACCGAGCTCTTCGGCAATGGCAAACTTGGACGAGTTGATATCGATAGCAATGATGCGACTGGCACCCGCCATCTTGGCCCCGATGATCGCCGCCAGCCCGATGCCGCCCAAACCGAAGATAGCCACAGTGGCACCGGCCTCGACCTTGGCGGTATTGAGCACCGCACCAATCCCCGTAGTAACCCCGCAGCCCAACAGACAGACCTTCTCCAGCGGCGCCTCCTTGGGAATCACTGCCACCGACACCTCCGGCAGCACGGTATATTCAGAAAAGGTCGAGCAGCCCATATAGTGATAGACCGGCTCACCCTGATAACTGAAACGACTGGTGCCGTCCGGCATAAGACCCTTGCCCTGGGTGGCACGGACCGAACTGCACAGATTGGTCTTGCCCGATGTACAGAATTTGCATACCCGGCATTCAGCGGTATAAAGCGGAATGACGTGATCACCGACCTTGACCGAGGTCACACCCTCGCCTACGGCTTCGACAATACCACCGCCCTCGTGACCGAGAATGCAGGGAAATACACCTTCACTGTCCTGACCTGACAAGGTGTAGGCATCGGTATGGCAGACGCCACTGGCAACGATACGCACCAGCACCTCACCAGCCTGGGGCGGTGCAACATCCACTTCGACGATTTGCAACGGTTGGTTAGGGCCAAAGGCAACAGCAGCGCGGGACTTGATCATGAATGACTCCAGAGCGGGTAAGAATGTACAGATACCAGTGTAGTAGAGGCACCATTCGTGGATAATCGCTTAGCAGACAAAACATTATTGCCATATGGGGATAATCATGGGCGCATGGGAAGGCATAGACGAATTTGTTGCTGTCGCAGAACTGGGCCACTTCAGCGCTGCCGCACTGCGCCTGAAGCTGTCCTCATCGCATGTCAGCCGACAAATCGCCCGACTGGAGGAGCGCCTGCAAACCCGTCTGCTCTACCGCAGCACCCGGCGTGTCAGTCTGACCGAAGCCGGTCAGACTTTCCTGCAACATTGCCAGCGTCTGATCGACGCCCGCGACGAGGCAGTTCAGGCCATCACCGATCTCGGCGGCGAACCCAAAGGCTTGCTGCGCATGACCTGCGCGGTGGCCTATGGTGAGAGCTTTGTCATGCCGCTAGTCAACGATTTCATGCAGCAACATCCACAGTTGCGCGTCGAGATGATCCTGACCAATCAGACCCTGGATCTGCTGCACGGCAGTTATGACCTTGCCATTCGACTTGGACGACTGCAGGACTCCAGTCTGATTGCCACACGGCTGGCACCGCGGCACATGTACCTGTGTGCCGCGCCCGAGTACCTGCAGCGCAAGGGTGCACCGCACAGCCTGTCAGAGCTGCCAAGACACAACTGCCTGATCGGCAGTAGCGACACCTGGACCTTTCAACAGGACGGCCGCGAAATACCCATCCGCATAACCGGCAACTGGCGCTGCAACAGCGGTCAAGCCGTTCTCGCTGCTGCGTTGCGCGGCTTCGGCCTGTGCCAGCTTCCCGATTACTACGTACATGAACACCTGCGCTCCGGCGCCTTGCGCGCGATACTTACTCAGCATCAACCACCACACACTGCGGTCTGGGCGCTCTATCCGCAGCAGCGCCACCTGTCACCCAAGGTGCGGCAACTGGTAGATCACCTGAAAGCTGGGTTGGCGCAGCGCCCTGAGTACCAGGCGGACTAAGTTAACCAAAAAAGCAGCGTGCTGCAGGTAGTCACTACCTCTAGGCAACAACATTAACGACGCTAAACCGGATAAAAGAGGTATTTAGAGGCCATATCGCTGGCTGGAATAGTCAGCAATTCGCTGAATGATTAACGCTGTATATTGACAATCCAGCGGACTAGGCTAGGGGCCTGTCAACAGGAGTCAGCCCATGCCCTTTGTCAAACCCTTCTTCGATGTTGGACTGTTCAGTAATCAGGCCGAGCAGCAGTTGCAGTTCTGGACTGAGCAGGTTGGACTGGTTTTTGATCACACGCTCAAGCTTGGCGGCGGTGTACTGCAACACCGTTTTCAGGCTGATGCAGCCGTGATGAAGGTCAATGTGTCGCGCGAGCCCTTGGTAACGGCTGGCCAGGGCCCTCTCCAGCATGTACTGGTTGCCTGTCCCGGCTGCGTTAGCATCGAGACACTGCAGGACCCGGACGGTAACCGCATCAGCCGGGTGCCGCCGGGTTACCTCGGTGTACAAGGTCTGGCGGTGGAGCTGCAGGTAGTCGACCTGGCCGCCAGCACGGCCTTCTATCAGCAGGTGCTGGGACTGCAGCTTGAGTCACCTGGCGTACTGACCTGTGGCCAGGGGCTGATTTTTCTACGCCAGGGTGAGCCAGTCAGCGCTACCGCAAGTACGCTACTGGCCGCAGCGGGCCTGCGCTACCTGACTCTGCAGGTCGAGGATTGCGATACTGCCTACAATAAGGCTATCGCCTGTGGGGCGATTTCCGGGCGTGCACCGGTGACACTTGGCAGTACCGCCAGAATTGCCTTTGTGATTGACCCCGATGGTTTGTGGATTGAATTGTCTGAACGCGCATCATTGACCGGCAAAGCGCTATAGTCTGTCTATAATGATCGGCAGCACAATCAGGAGCAGGATGGCATGGTGGCCAGTTACAGATCAGCGCTGTTGGTATTTGCACTACTGCTTTGCGCTGCAGGGGTTGAAGCACAGCATCTCAAATTGGTCACGGGTGAGGACTACCCCCCCTTTGCCGGTAACGATCTGGCCGATGGCGGCAGTCTGGCACGACTGGTCCATGTAGCACTGCAGGAAGCAGGACTTACCAGCGAGATTGCCTTCAAGCCCTGGTCACGCGGCTATGAAGAAACCCTGTCCCTGACCTTTGATGCCACTTTCCCGTACCAGACCACCCCGGAACGCGAGGCTGGTTTTCTGTTCTCTGAGCCGCTGTATGAAGTCAGATCACGCTTCTACGTCCTGCAAGGCAGTGCCTTGCAGAGCGGGGAGCGGGATGAGTTAAGCAATGCCGTTATCTGCCTGCCGATAGGCTATGCCCTCAATGGCTGGGTCGCCCAGCACAGCCAGGAAACCAACCTGGTTCGCCCACGCAACATGGATCAATGCCACGAAATGCTCGTACGTGGTCGCGTGGATGCCTTGATCAGTAATGCTGAGGGGGTCGCGTTTCAGCTGTACATGCGCCAGGAAGAAAATAGCCTGCTTCGCCCTCTGCCCCATAGTCTGGCCGACAGCAGCCTGCATCTGATCATCTCCCGGCAGCATCCTCAGGCATCACAGATCCTGACGCGTTTCAATAACAGCATCACTGCGTTGCGTGATAGCGGACGCCTGTTGCAGATTGTGGCAGAGCCCGTTGCAATAATCCCCGCCCAGACACCCTGATTTACAGTTTCTTTACTTTTACAGCCCATGGATTGACAGTGCGACCCGTACACTAGAGCGCTGAATCAGCCTCTGGATTGAGCCAATGCCTGTCAGTCAGCCTCCCCGCAAGGGACGTATTCTATTCATCGCAATCAGCCTGTTGATTGCCGGCGCTGCCGGCTGGACGCTGTTCGGCAATAACCCACATGCACCGGACTTCAATACGGTGGAGGTCATTCGTGGCGATATTGAAGACAGCATAACCGCGCTGGGCACACTGGAGCCATTGAACTACGTGGATGTCGGCACCCAGGTGTCTGGGCAGTTGAAAGTATTGCATGTGGAGCTCGGCGATCAGGTTGAAGCCGGCCAACTGTTGGCGGAAATAGACCCCACCCTGTATCTGGCACAGGTTGAAGCCAGCACGGCGCAGCTGGCCAACCAGCAGGCGCAGCTCAAGGACCGCGAAGCCCAGTTTGATCTGGCTCGTTTACAGGCACAACGCCAGCGCAACCTGTTTGCCGAGGATGCCACCAGCCGCGAATCGCTCGAGACCGCAGAGGCCACACTGCGTTCAGCGGCTGCTCAGGTTGATGTACTGAAAGCGCAGATTCGTCAGACCGAGTCGGCACTCAAGGGCGACCAGGCTGATCTGAATTACACCCGTATCTATGCACCGATGGACGGCACCGTAGTCCAGCAACTGGCCAATCAGGGCCAGACCCTGAATGCCAACCAGACAGCACCCATCGTGGTACAGATCGCCGACCTCTCGAGCATGCGCGTGCGCACTCAGGTCTCTGAAGCGGATATCAGCAAACTAAAAGTCGGCATGGCCGCCTACTTTTCCACCCTCGGCCAGCCGCAGCGTCGCTGGGAAGGCGAATTACGGCAGATACTGCCGACCCCCGAGGTAATCAACAATGTGGTCCTGTTCAATGCACTGTTTGACGTACCCAATCCCGATGGAGAGCTTTTGCCACAGATGAGCGCCCAGGTCTTTTTCATCAACGCCTCAGCCGAGGACGTTTTGCTCATTCCCGCTGCTGCCCTGCGCTCGCAAGGCAGCGGAGAACAGGAAATCCAGGTTCTGGACGCTCAGAATCGGGCACAGCCCCGTCAGGTGCGCATCGGCGTACGCAACCGGGTTATGGCCGAGGTGCTTGAGGGCCTGGAACAGGGAGAACGGGTTATTACCGGACAGGTATCTTCAACCCAGAACGGCGGCACAAACGAGCGCCCAAGGCGGTTCATGTGAGCCAGCCCACGCCGCTGATCCGCCTGCGAGGCATTGGCAAAACCTTTCAGAACGGTGAAATCGCCACCACAGTGTTGCATGAGGTAGCGCTGGATATTCAGGCCGGTGAGTTTGTCGCTATCATGGGTGCCTCCGGCTCAGGCAAATCAACCCTGATGAACATTCTCGGCTGTCTTGACCGACCGAGCATTGGCGAATACCTGTTCGACGGCCAGAATATTGCCGACTTCGACAAGGACGCCTTGGCCAGTCTGCGGCGCAACGCCTTTGGTTTCATCTTTCAAAGCTATAACCTGATTGGCTCGGCCAGCGCACTGGAGAACGTCGAGGTCCCGGCGATTTATGCCGGCCTACCCCGTGAGCAACGACATCAGCGCGCCGAGCAACTACTCACTGGGCTGGGACTCGGCGAACGCCTGAGCAACCGCCCCAGCCAACTCTCGGGCGGCCAGCAACAGCGGGTTTCGATTGCCAGGGCCTTGATGAACGACGCGAGCATCATCCTCGCTGACGAACCCACGGGTGCCCTCGACAGCCAGAGCGGACAGGATGTTCTGGGTCTGCTGAAACAGCTGCATGCCCGTGGCAAGACCGTCATTGTGATCACCCACGACCGCGATGTTGCCGCCCAGGCCGAACGCCAGATCGAGATTCGTGACGGCCGCATTCTGCATGACAGCGGCGCAGCCACGCCGACACCACAGACTGAGCCTACAGCGCTGAACACAACCACCGAGCATACCGGGAGTGCATTTTTCAGCGATGCCGCAGAGGCCGTGCGCATGGCCATCAGGGCCCTGCGCGCCAATCTGTTTCGTACGGTGCTGACGCTGCTTGGCATTGTTATCGGCGTAGCGTCAGTCGTGGTCATGTTGGCAGTCGGCAACGGTGCGCGCCAGGAAGTGGTCGATCGCATCAGCTCGATGGGCACCCATCTATTGCTGGTGCGTCCTGGCGCACCCAACACCCGCCGCTCCATGGACGGCTCGACCAACACCCTGGTGCCCAGTGATGCGGCCCTCGCGGCGCAGATCGATAATGTCAGGGTTGCAGTACCGGAGATGAATGGTCGGGTGACCGTGCGCAGTGGCAATACCGACTACCAGACGCAAGTTACCGCGACCAGTGCCGACCTGCCGCTGGCCCGGGACTGGGAGGTGGGCCACGGCGTATTCATTGATGACAACGATGACCAGCGTTATGCCGCCGTCACCGTACTGGGTAGCACAGTAGCGAGCAACCTGTTCGGCAATTCAGATCCCCTGGGTGAGTACATACTGATCAACAATGTGCCCTTTCAGGTTATTGGCGTCATGGCGGAAAAGGGTGCAGCGCCCTGGGGTGGCGATCAGGATGATGTGGTTTTTGTGCCTTTGAATACCGGCAGTCTCAGGCTGATTGGCCAGCGTTATCTGAACTCAGTGACCATTCTGATCGAGGATCTGAGCCAGGCCGAACTGACCCAGGAAGCGGTTCGACAAGCCCTGCTGCAAGCGCATGCCGGCGTCGAGGATTTTCAGATTCGCAATATGGCCTCGTTGCTGGAGAATGTGGCGGAAACGCAGAACACCTTTACCGTACTACTGGGTTCCATTGCCGCCATATCACTGCTGGTCGGAGGCATTGGCGTGATGAACATCATGTTGGTCAATGTCACTGAGCGAACCCGGGAAATTGGCATCCGAGTAGCGACCGGCGCGCGGACCCGCAACATACTCCAGCAGTTCATTGTCGAAGCCCTGGTGGTCTCGGCCATCGGCGGTGCCCTTGGCGTCATCATTGGCCTGGCCTTTGCCGGCGGACTGCAGTTTCTGGGCACGGCCATCGAGTTCACAACCGGCCCGGTGCTGCTGGCCTTCGGTTGCGCCTTTGCTACCGGCCTGATTTTCGGTTACATGCCGGCGCACAAGGCCGCGCATCTTGATCCAGTGGTGGCCCTCAGTGCTGACTAACAAACCGCTTTTGCTGCTGCTTGGCAACCTTGTACTCGCCGGCTGCAGTCTCAATACGCCCATGCCTCAGGCTGATCTGACACTGCCGCAGACGTGGAATACCGCCTCTGCTGACAACCACTGGCCTGCTTCGAATTGGTGGCAGCACTACCAGAGCCAGACGCTTGACAGCCTGCTGGATCAAGCGCGTCGCGATAACCTTGACCTGGCTACCGCCTCAAGCCGCCTGCTTCAGGCCGATGCACAACTGACTCAAGCCGGTGCTGGCCTGCTGCCCCAGGTGCAGGCCAGTCTCGGCGCTGACCGCGCCGGCAGTGATGGCAGCAGCCCCGGAAACCGTTTCAGCGCGGGCTTGAGCACCGCCTACGAGGTCGACTTCTGGGGACGTAACCATGCTGTCCGTGATGCTGCCCGGGCCAGCTATGAAGCCAGCGCCTACGACCGTGAGACACTGGCCATCAGTCTGGATACGGCCGTTATCGGCAACTGGCTGCAGCTGCTGGAAAATGCCGGTCGCGTGACGCTGGCAAGGGACAGTCTGGCCAGTGCCGAACGGGTGCAGCAACTGGTCGAAGCCCGCTATCGCTATGGCGCCGCAGACCGACTGGAATTGAGCCAGCAGAATACCCTGGTCGCGCAACTGCGTGCCGGCCTGCCTGCACTCGAACAACAACAGCGACAACTGCGCACCAGCCTGGCTCTTCTGCTGGGACAAGGACCAGACTTCGAGCTACCCGAACTGGAGCAGCTCAGCGCCATCAGCATTCCACAACCCACTGCAGGGATACCGTCAGAGTTATTGACGCGCAGGCCGGATATTCTCGCCAGCGAAGCCCGTCTGATCGCGGCCAATGCGGACCTGACAGCGGCGCGCGCGGCACTCTTGCCGTCAATCCAGCTGACCGGTCAACTTGGCGGCCAAAGCAGCGACCTGAGCAGCCTGTTGGGTAATCCAAGCACGGCCTGGAACCTGGCCGCGGGTCTCACACAACCGATCTTTCAGGGCGGCCGCCTGCGCGCCCAGGTGTCACTCTCGAGCGCTCGGCAGGAGGAATTGCTGATTGATTACCGGCGAACGGTACTCAACGCGCTCGGTGAGGTGGATAACGCGCTGGATGCGGTCAACCGTGCGCGCGAGCGCTACCGCTTCCTGGAACAGGTCGAGCAACAGGCCGAGCTGGCCTTCAACCTGGCGGAAACACGCTACCGTGCCGGCGCCATTACCCTGCAAACCCTGCTGGACACACAACGGACCTGGTACCAGAGTCAGGACAGCCTGGTCCAGCAACGCAGCACCTGGCTGTTGAGCACCCTGGACCTGTACCGCGCTCTGGGCGGCGGCTGGCAGATCGACGAGGTGGTTTAAAGCGCCAGAGCACTGGGGTAAGCTGCAAGCCTGTTGACTCTGCGCAAGGAACCCTGAGTGCCTAAGGAAATACGACTGACGACCCTGCTTGACCGTCAATGCTGCCAGCACCCCAATCCACTGGTCAGCCTCAAGGCGCAGTTGAGCGTGCTGGACGAGTTAGCTCGCAGTCTGGGCGTCAGCAAGCTCAGTCAGTTTGTCGATATTTCGCAACTGGAACTGCAGGAAGCTGAGCGCCTGCTGCGCGAAGAGGGCCATGTTGATAGTGACGAACTGGCTGACAGTGAACCGCCTCCTCTGGACATCGAAGATCGAGTCTGGTTTCCGGCAGCACTGGGCATGGCCACGCTGGAAGCACTGTCACAGCATATTCAACGCGGCAGCAGCCAGAAGCTGGATCAGAAGAGCCTGCCGGCACTCCGCGATGAATTGACTTTTTGCTGCACTGTCCTGGCTGAGCTGGAAAACGAAGGCGGTCAGTTCAACCTGGCGCTGTCAGACTGATTCGGTTTTTCGCTGCGGCGCATCGGCCCGCTCGTCCGTGCTCTCTGTAACAGACTCCGCGGCCGGTTCAGGCGGCTCGCCGAGCAAATCCAGGATTGCCGAACGCGTCAGCTGCATCAGGTCCGGCAACCTGTCCAGATCAAAGGCACTGGCATCAATCGGCTGACCAATATGCACGGCCACCTGCTGGCCAAGATTGAACTGCCAGGTTCTGGCCGGCAGCACCTCCGCGATACCCCGTATGGCCACCGGCACTATAATCGCCTCGGTATCCAGCGCCAGATGAAAACAACCGCGCTTGAAGGGCAACAGCTTGCCGCTCGGTGATCGCGTGCCTTCCGGTGCAGCCCATAAAACTATTCCGGACTCCATCATGGCCCTGGCTCGGTCAAGATCAGCGATGGCCTGATCACGATTGTGTCGATTGATCGACGGGAACTCGGCAGCCCGCATGGCGGCACCGAGAAAGGGAATACGGTACAGCTCGGATTTGGCCAGCATGCGGATCGAGCCAGGCATAGCGACGAAACTGGCCGGAATATCATAGTGGCTGGCATGGGTACAGAGGATCATATAACGCCGGCCGTTGTTGAAGTCAGGGCACTGCCCCACGACGGACAGCTGCATTCTGATCAGGCGCAACAACCAGCCAGACCAGGAGCGGGTATATCTGTCGACCCGGGGACGATCAAGTCGACCCAGTGCAGCTCGCCAGATCACATCGAGGCAATACACAAGCGTGACCAGTGATGAGCCACATACCACACCCAGGCGACGCGCCCAGGTGGCAGTTTCATTGATCGGGTGCAAGGCGCGCATGGTTATTATCCTGACCGTCTCTACGGACGTGTCTTGAAATATAAAGGTTGCCATTTTAACGTCATAAAAGCCTATTCTGCACAGACTAAAACCAGGGATCCTTCGGGTTAACACATGACTGACCTTATCCGCATCGTCTATATCAGCCGCGCCACTTTTGCGGTATCAAAATCCATGGATGGCGTTGAGCCCAATGTGGCTCGCATCCTCTCAACATCACGTACCAACAACCGAAAAAACGGTCTTGTCGGCATGCTGTATTACGGCGATGGCTGCTTCTTTCAGTGCCTGGAGGGTGAGACCAGCAAGGTACAGGCGCTGTACAATACTCTGCTCAAGGATCCACGTCACAAGGACCTGAAAATCCTCGCCAGCGAATCGATCAAGCGCCTGTCATTCCCTGACTGGTCAATGAAATACGTGCCGGTCGATGAGCATATGCAAAAACTGTTGATCGAACACGGCTTTGATAAATTCGACCCTTACCGCTTTGACCATCACCTGGTCGAGCGCGTCATGCAATTGCTGCAGGGCGTTCCAGACCCGACCGTCCCTGTCACAGAAGGTCGCGCCTCGGCACCGGCTCGTACGGTACTGGATACCACGCCTGCACGAATTGACGATGCAGCCTCGGCTCACGCTGGCTCAACACGCCTGAGTCTATTTATTAGCTGCACCGCATTGCTGGTCAGCCTGATCGCCCTGGCTCTTGTTCTGGCTCGGACCTGATATTCCGCAGACGCTCAATACAGGCCGCCACATCGACCTCATCAAGCTGGTCCGGGTGAAAGAATTGACGACCGTATTGCAGATAGACACCCGAACTCAGGAAGAGCATCAGCAAGTCAGCATCGATATGACGATCAGTTGCCATATGACAGAGAATGCTGACTGACTCTGAGAGGGTCTTGGCCACCTTGTACGGGCGATCTGCTGCTGTCAGTGCCTCGAAAATATCGGCAATGGCCATGATCCGGTCCGGCACCCCCAACTGGCTGGCATCCAACCCCCTGGGGTAGCCTCCGCCGTCGAGCTTTTCATGGTGATTGGCAGCGATATCAGGCACGCCTCGCAAACTCCGCGGGAAGGGCAATGAGGTCAGCATGATCAAGGTCTGGACGATATGGTCGTTGATCTTGAAGCGCTCCTCTGCGGTCAGGGTGCCGCGGCGAATCGACAGGTTGTACAGCTCGCCAAGGTTCATCGCCTGGTCAGGCAGCGGCATATCAAAACCCCATACATTGCGCGGATCACCCGCCTCCACAGCGGGCCTGCGTTCGCCCCAGGGCACGATGTGTTCGGGCCGATCCGCCAGCAAGCGCTCGCAGGCCGGCAAGCTATCCGGTTCGGTATCAAGGCGATGGGTCTCTTCGGTTGACAGGCCCAGGGTTTTATCAAAATGCCGCAGCCAGGTCTCGGCCCCAATGCGCTGTAAATCGGCAATGTCAGTATCGGTCATGAACTCACCGCCAACATTGGCCTTGGCGACCCGAGCAAAGTCATCCTGCAACTGTTGATGCCGGGTCTGCAGATCGGCTTTAAGACCATCCTCATCCTGCCCAGCCAACAATCCATGGCAGTAAGTCAGTTCGGCATCACGCCAGAGCACTTCAAAGCGCGTGCGGATTTCATGCAGGCGGTTATAAAGGGTTTCCAGCTTGGTCGCCTTATCCACCACATACTCAGGGCTGGTGATCTTGCCGCAGTCATGCAACCAGGCCGCCAGGCGAAAGGCATAACGCTGTTCTTCATCCAGCTGAAAATCGGCAAAGGGCCCGCTGTCCTCGGCCATGGCACGATCCAGCAGCATCTCGGCCAACTGCGGAACCCGCTCACAATGCCCTGCGGTGTAGGGTGATTTGGCATCAATGGCGTCCGCCAGCAACTTGATGATGGCCTCCAGCAGGCGCTGCTGTCCTTCAAACAACTGACGGGTCTCAATCGCCACCGATAGCGACCCTGACAAGGCATCGACAAAGCGCCCCAAACTATGCAGTTCGGCGGGGGCAATATCCTCCGGCATCTCGATTACCAACAAACCCAACAGCACGCCGCGCCGGTCATGCAGGGCCAACGACAAGGGACTGCGACCGGCAGCGTCGAGGGCGGCAAGCAGCTTTTCAGGACTATCCCGATGGGCGGCATCCAGGGTCAGGCTGGCAGGATAGCCCGCACCCTGCCAGGCGGCGGCCATATCCAGATGGTGCTCATCATCGCGGCACAGGTAAACCACACCACTGTGCCCACCGGCAATCTGTACCAGATGCGTCAGCACCGACTCCAGCATGCGCTCCAGATTGGCTTCATGACTCAGACTCAGGGTAATGGCCTGAAAGTGATCGATGGCCCTGGCCATGTCGCTGATCACATTGCCCAGGTGGTTGACCTCACGAATATGTGATCGCACTCCCGGCGGCTGGCTGAAATCGAAATCGCCCAGCGCCTCGACCTGATCAGCCAGGGATTTAAGCGGTTGACCCAGGCGATGACCCAGTGCCCAGCCAATCAACAGCAGCACTGCTGCCAGAGCAGCTGCCCAGGCAACCTGATCGATCAGAATAGCCCGCGCACCGCTGAGCAGCTCGGCCTCGGGAATGGCAATCAGGATCCGCGCCTTGTTCTCGCTCAATCGCGCCAGCGGCAAACTCACGCCGTACCATGCTCGGCCATTGACGCTGAAGGGGCGCGGTGTCGCGTCAGCCAGCTCAAAACCTGCCAGTTGGGTGAGTGCCGGCACACCCAACTCGTGCAGCCGCGCCAGGCGCATCTCACCCGGCTGATCGACCAGAATACGCTGTAGATCCGGATAGGTAATCACCACCTCGAGGTCATCAATCACGACCATCTCGGTGCCCGGTGTCAGACGCAGATCCTGAACCTCTCCGCCAAGATCGGCGACCGACGCATCCATGCCAATCACGGCCTGACCGGCCAGACTCCGCAACGCCATGGTCAGACCGACTTCCTCCGTGGTGAAAAACACGTAAGGACGGGTAAGCACCAGGCTGTCGGTCTCCACAGCAGAGCGATACCAGGGCCGCTGACGCGGATCAAAACGGTAATCGGCAACCGACCGACGCTCCACTCGATTTATCCGCACATCATAGAAGTGCCAGGCGCCACTGAAGGCACCATTGTCATTGAGGCTGACGGTCTGGACCAGATAGCTGGCCTCAGGTGGGGCGCTGAAACGCTGCTTTTGCTGCTCCGTCAGCAAATGTCTGACCAGGATGAACTCACCCGAGTCATAGCCGACATAGGCCGCACTGAGCATTTCATTGGCTTTAAGGGCTTCCACCAGCACCGGTAGTCTTTCCAACCGGGATTGCAGCGTATCAGCCGATGCAATCGGGTCATGGGCCAACAGCCTCAAAGTGCTCTCGACCGGATTGAGCAGGCGTCCAGCGCGTTCGTTCAGCACCGTACCCAATTGCCGCGCCGAATCATTGGCGGCCAACAGCAAGGCACCCTCAGTACCCCTGTAACCCTGAACCGCGACCACCGACAGTAATGCCAGCAGACAGAACACAATCGAACTGGCCAACAACCACTGCAGCGATACGCCCTTGGCTTTTCTCATTTTTCCCTGTGCTCCTGCACTGAACGAAAAGACACGCTAAATAAACGATAGCCCATACTTGAGAAAGCGAAGCCACAAGCAGGCCATAGGTCAGACCAATGCCAGCGTTATTGAGACAGTTCATGCTATGCCCATCGAACAGTGAATAAACGCGGCAAGCCTTTCCACTTTTTGCCATAGTGCGCATTGAGGAAGCGCTGAATCATTCCTTGAACAACATAAGGAGTCCCTGTGAGCGCATATCACCACCAGATGCTGACCCTGACTGACATTCAGCTCAGTCTGTATTGCTCGGGCCCGGAAACCGGTCCGGTCGTCTGGTTGCTGCACGGCTTCCCGGAGTGCTGGTATTCCTGGCGCCATCAAATCGATGCCTTAAGTGCTGCCGGCTACCGTGTCTATGCACCGGAAATGCGCGGTTACGGCCAGACCAGCGCGCCAGAGGAAGTTGACGCCTATAACCTGATGTCCCTGTGCGGCGATATTCGTCAGGCCATGGACCAGCTTGGCCATCAAACTGTAGCCATGATTGGTCATGACTGGGGTGCACCCGTGGCCTGGCATCTAGCGTTACTTGAGCCAGAGCGCGTTCAACTGGTTTGTGGCCTGTCCGTACCCTATGGTGGCCGCCCCAGAAAACCGGCGATCGGCATGATCCGCGAGCTGTACCAGGACCGTTTCCACTACATGCTGTACTTTCAGAAACCGGGGCTGGCTGAGGCGGAAATGGCGGAAAATATTCCGCGTACCATGCGCTTGATGATGCATGGCATGTCAGCCTCACAGACGGGCAATGCGCTGGTGCAGGACAAAGCGGCTGATGCGCGCTGGCTGGACGACCGGGAGGACCCGGGACACCCCCCTGCCTGGTGCCCGGACGAGGCCTTTGCCGTTTACGTACAGACCTTCGAGCGCAGCGGCTTCCATGGCCCGGTCAACTGGTACCGCAATTTTGAGCGCAACTGGGCACTGACAGAGCCGCTGGCAGGCCAGCAAATACTGCAACCCGCGCTGTTCCTGATTGGCGATCGCGACCCGGTCGGCGAGCTGGAAGCCTATACCATTCGCAAGATGCCCGAGATTATTCCGCGCGTTGAGCAGCAAGTCATCGCCAACTGCGGTCACTGGATCCAGGCCGAAAAGCCGGAACAGGTCAACCTTGCCCTGCTCGACTGGCTCAAGCGCCACCCCTACTGAGCATCACAAAGGACCCGTATGAGCCACGCCAACCTGCATAACAAACGCATTCTGCTGACCCAGGCAGAAGCCTTTATGGGGCCGTCCCTACTCGCTGAGCTGACAGCTTGTGGTGCCAGCGTAGTGGCGGACCAGAGCGATCTGAGCTCACGCGCTGCAGTCGACACGCTGCTCGAACGCAGCGGCGAAATCGATGTACTGGTGGCCAACCTGGGCATTCCGGCACCCAGCACTCCAGCCGATCAGGTCAGCGATGAGGAATGGCAACAGGCCTTTGCCCATATGGTTACTCCATTGCAGCAACTGGTGCGCGGTGTGCTGCCGCAGATGATCGCCCGCGGTCACGGCAAGATTCTGCTGATGGGCAGCGCCTCGGCCCTGCGCGGGATGAAACGCGCCTCCAGCTACAGCGCCGCTCGCGGCGCACAACTCGCCTATATCCGTGCCGTCGGGGTGGAGGTTGCCAGGCACAACATTCAGGTCAATGCGATTGCCCAGAACTTTGTCGACAATCCGACCTATTTCCCGGCCGAGATTCAAGCCAATCCAGCCTTCCAGGCGCGACTGCAACGCGAAGTCCCGCTGGGTCGACTGGTCAGCGCCAGCGAGGATGCCCAATTTGCTGCCTACCTGTGCAGTGATGCGGCCAACTGCTTTGTTGGCCAGATCTTCCCGGTCTGTGGTGGCTGGGCCGACTGAGCCGTTGTGACCGGTCGTCGCCTGTCAGCCCATGTAGCTTGACGCCTTCGCAGCACATGCCATGTTTAAAAGGGTAGATAGCTCTTTGCCATAACCTCGTTGTCCTGAGGAGCAATACGCCCATGAATCTGCACTGGCTGCTGTCCTATCCGCCCTTCAGCTTGATCCTGCTCGGCTCACTGCTGCTGGCTCTGGTTGCCTGTGTACTATTGCTTCTTCGCCTGCGGCGTGCACGTACTGCCCTTGAGGAAAACCGGTCAGCCAATGAAATGAACTTGCTGCAACTGCGCCGTTCAACCCACGCCGACCCCTTGACCGGACTGCATACCCGACAGCAACTGATGGACACCGGCAAGCAGGAACTGACCCGTTGCCGTCGTTATCAGCAAGCCCTGAGCGTGGTCTGTCTGGACATCGACCACTTCAACCAGGTCAACCGCAACTTCGGCGACCGGGTTGGGGATTCTGTCCTGTCAGGGCTGGCGGCAATGATCAAAGGCCTGATTCGCGAATCTGACACCCTATGCCGCTGGGGCGATGGCAGTTTCATGCTGTTATTACCGCATACCAGCCTCAATCAGGCACTGGAACTGGGGGAAAAGCTTCGGCAGCAAACCAGCCATAGCGGGCTGCTGGTCGACACCGAAATCACCATCAGCCTGGGTTGTGCAACGCTGTCCGCCGATGACAGCATGGAGGGGCTGACCCGACGCGCTGAAAAAGCTCTGCACAAGGCCAAAGCCGAAGGTCGCAACTGTACTCTAGGACTGGATCCGGCCTGCGGACAAAAACAGGTCCAGCAGGCCTCTTGAACGACGCCCGCGTGGACCGCCATGTCTATTCCGCAGTCAGGTAGGAAGAGCGCGTCAGACCCAGGCGCAGGGCATCGACTATGCGAGCCCGTTCGGCCGGACTGAGGCGTGCGCCAGCGACCTTGTCACGGTACAGGGTGACCAGCTCGTCCGGTTCAAAGTGCACATAGCGCAGCATGTCTTCGATGGTGTCGTGGGTCTCGATACCACCATGCACCACCTTGCCATCGGCGCGCAGGTAAACATTGACTGAGTCGGTGTCACCAAACAAGTTGTGCATATCGCCAAGAATTTCCTGGTAGGCACCCACCAGGAAGATACCCAACAGGTAATCCTCCCCTTCGCGCAGCTCATGCACCGGCAGGCTGTTCTCGATGCTCTGCTCATCCACATAGTGACGGATCTTTCCATCCGAATCACAGGTCAGATCCTGCAGTACAGCGCGACGCAGGGGTTCTTCCTGCAGACGGTTGAGCGGCATGATAGGCAGCACCTGATCAATCGCCCAGGTATCGGGCAGGCTCTGAAACACCGAGAAATTGCAGATGTACTTGTCAGCCATCTTGTCATTCAGCTCGTCCAGCACCTGACGATGCGAGCGCTGCCGCGCCTTGAGCAGATCATGCAGACGTGAACACAGCGCGTAGTAACACTGTTCGGCCAGGGCCTTCTCCGACAGACTGATTCGCCCTTCCGCATACTGGGTAGCGACATCGCCCATGTAATGGGTAGCACGCCAGTAAGTCTCGGTGACCATCTCGATATCAGTCTGATCCATCAGCCCGACCAGATTGCGCACCACCGGGGACAAGGCCTGTGGGTCATCAATGGGCGGCACGTCCGAGTTCTGTCGCTCAACATCGGTGACCTGAACAATCAGCATGGCGTGATGCGCGGTCAGTGCCCGGCCGCTTTCGGAAAAGATATGCGGGTGCGGCAAGCCCTGCTCATCACAAAAATCGCGGAGCATGGCGACCACGGTATGGGCGTATTCATTGGTGTCGTAATTGATCGAACTGGCATTGCGCGAATGGGTGCCGTCGTAATCCACACCCAGACCACCACCTACGTCAATGTGATCCACCGGCAGGCCCAGGGCGCGCAGCTCGGCGAAGTAGCGGATGGCTTCGCGGAAACCATGCTGATAGTCGGCCAGATTGGCGATCTGCGAGCCCATATGAAAGTGCAGCAGGCGCACGCCGTTTTGCATGCCAGCCGTGCGGAACTGCTCGACCACCCGCAGCAGTTGCGCCGCAGACAGGCCGAACTTGGATTTTTCGCCACCGGTATCCGCCCACTTGCTCGAGGCCAGGGACGACAGACGCACGCGCAGGCCCACCATGGGCTCGATACCCAGCTTGCTGGCCTCTTCGATCACCAGACGGACTTCGGATTCCTTTTCGATCACGATAAACACCCGGTGTCCGAGCTTTTGACCGATCAGCGCCAGGTGGATGAACTCGCGATCCTTATAGCCATTGCACACAATGGTGCCACCCTTGGGCGCCAGGGCCAGCACCGCCATCAACTCGGGCTTGGAACCCGCCTCAAGGCCAATGGAGACGTTCTCGGTGGCGATGATGTTCTGTACCACCGCTTCCTGCTGGTTAACCTTGATCGGGTATAAAGCTGTGTAGCTGGCCTGGTAGCCCAGCTCGGCAATATTCTGGTCGAAGGCGCCGGTCAACTGGCGAACCCGGTGCTGCAATATATCGGGGAAACGCACCAGCAAGGGCAGGTCCAGACCACTTTCACGCAGCTGTGCAACCAGCAACTGCAGATCAATAGCCTTGCCGTCTTCGCCATGCGGCGAGACCTCGATATGGCCAAGCTCATTGACGTTGAAGTAGCCCGCGCCCCAGTGACGAATGCCAAACACACTGCGGCTATCAGCCACGGTCCAATCCGACGCATCTTCCTTGCGCGAACGACGCTTTGCCACCATGCGTACTACCCCTTGTTCAATTCAATTAACTACATACAGGATAAAGCAAAAGACACCAGCGTGCCGCCCCGACAACAATGATCAGGCATTTGCTCGCTGGATAATTCCCCGTCGCGCTTGGCGCCGGAGTGCCAGCACACTACTGTGGTCACATTCAGACACAATGGAGCAGCATAATCATGCAGGACTATTTCAGTTTGGCCGGGCGCACCGCCCTGGTAACCGGCGGCAGCAGGGGTATTGGCAAGATGATTGCCAGAGGTTTTGTCCGCGCTGGCGCACGCGTATTGATCTGCAGCCGAAAACTGGAAGAAGGCCAGGCTACTGCCGAGGAATTAAGTGCCTATGGCGAGTGCATCGCCCTGGCCGCCGACCTGTCCAGCGAGGACGGTGCCAAAGCATTGGCTGCTGATCTGCTCGCCTACACCGATCACCTGGACATTCTGGTCAACAATGCCGGCACTGCCTGGGGTGGTTCTCTTGAGGAATTCCCTGCCGAAGGCTGGCACAAGGTCATGCAACTGAATGTCACCGCCGTGTTCAGCACGACCCAGCAGCTGTTACCGCTAATGCGTAAACGAGCCAATGCCGACGATCCCTCGCGCATCATCAATATCGGCTCGGTCGCTGGCATTGTCAGCATGAACGAAAATGCCTGGTCCTACGGCCCGAGCAAGGCAGCCGTTCACCAGCTATCCCGCCAGCTGGCCAGTGAACTGGTCAGCCAGCATATCAACGTCAATGTGATCGCGCCGGGCCGCTTCCCGAGCAAGATGACCCGGCATATCCATCAGAACCCCGAGGCGCTGGCCAAGGACTGTGAAGATATACCCATGCAGCGCTGGGGCCGGCCTGATGAAATGTCGGCATTGGCTATCATGCTGGCCAGTCGTGGTGGCGCCTACATGACCGGAAACATTATTCCGATTGATGGCGGTTTTACCCTTTAAGACATCTGGCCGCCTGTATCTACAGCGATAATCTTGCGCCCGTTACCCCGGCTAAACAGCTTGGGTAACGGGCGAACCTGCTCTGTACCCCTCCCCGCAGTATCAAGCCCCACCAGATCCGACTCAGATCATTGTGCTGACTGAAACGCTCGCCGCTGGCACATGCCGGCTCGGCCTTAGCGCTGCATGGCCACTATCCGGCGTCAATTAAAACACACAGGTGCTGCAAAAAATCACCTCACCTAATTGACTGAAAAACCGCGTGGGAAGCCGTTCCGGAAGATCGGCCAAGAGTCAAAAAGGACGGGGCCTCCAGCCAATATGTGACCGATCTATTTAACAGCTGTAAATATTTGATGAACAATGAATACGAGCTACAAGCCACGACAATCATGGGTTGAGATAAGCAATCGAATGTGTTTATCATATAAAACATATTTATCAGTAAAGAAAATTATGACCAAGACACCCATTACCCTACGCAAGCCGCATGACACCGATGGCCTTGCGCTGAATCAGCTGGTTGCACGTTGCGAGCCGCTGGACCGGAACTCGGTGTACTGCAATTTGCTCCAATGTTCGGACTTTGCTGACACCAGTATTGCGGCCCTGACAGAGACCAACGATCTGGTTGGATTCATTTCCGGCTATGTCCCGCCCATGCGCCAGGACACGCTGTTTGTCTGGCAGGTTGCCGTGGATAGCCGCATGCGCGGTCAGGGATTGGCCCTGCGTATGCTGATGGCGCTTGTCGAGCGCGTCAGTGCACAAGGTGTTAGTCGTCTGGAGACCACCATCTCACCAGGCAATGGTGCCTCGGAAGCGCTGTTCAGTAAGGCCTTCAAACTGCTGGGTGTCGAAGCCAGTACTCGCACCCTGTTTGACAGCACAACCCATTTCAATGGCCAGCACGATGATGAAGTGCTCTATAGCGCTGGCCCATTTGCAACACCCTTGACCCTACAAACTGCCTAAATCTTGGAACCAGGAGACACCATGAACACCTTCGAACAGTTCGAAAAACATGAGTCCGGTATTCGTAGCTACTGCCGTTCATTTCCCGTGGTTTTCAAGCAAGCACGCGGTGCCGAACTCATCACCAGCGACGGCAAGCACTACATCGACTTTCTTGCTGGCGCTGGCACGCTGAATTACGGGCACAATCACCCCATCCTCAAGCAGGCGTTGATTGATTACATCAGCGACGACGGCATTACCCACGGCCTGGACATGTACTCCGGCGCCAAGGAACGCTTCCTGGAAGTATTCCATCGCGTGATTCTTGAGCCACGTGGCTTTGGCGATTATGTCACCCAGTTCAGCGGCCCTACCGGCACCAATTCGGTCGAAGCTGCACTGAAGCTGGCGCGCAAGGTCACCGGTCGCAATAACATCATCAGTTTCACCAACGGCTTCCATGGCTGCACCATTGGTGCGTTGGCCGTGACCGGCAATCAGCATCACCGTGGTGCTGCAGGTGTACCGCTGACCGACGTCAGCCGCATGCCCTATGCCAACTATTTTGGTGAAGGCGTGAACACCATCGCCATGATGGACAAACTGCTGAGCGACCCAAGCAGCGGTATCGACAAGCCCGCAGCGGTCATTGTTGAGGTTGTTCAGGGTGAAGGTGGTTTGAACACCGCGTCAGCCGAATGGATGCGCAAGCTGCAGAAGCTCTGCCGCAAGCACGACATGCTGTTGATTGCTGACGACATTCAGGCCGGCTGTGGCCGCACTGGTACCTTCTTCAGCTTTGAAGGCATGGGTATTCAGCCCGACATCATCACCCTGTCCAAGTCACTGAGCGGCTACGGCCTGCCCTTCGCCGTAGTGGTCATGCGCCGTGAGCTGGATGAGTGGGAGCCGGGCGAACACAACGGTACCTTCCGTGGCAACAATCTGGCCTTTGTCACTGCGGCCGCTGCCATGGAACATTTCTGGACCACGGACGAATTCGCCAAGAGCGTCCAGGCCAAGGGCAAACTGGTCAAGGAGCGCATGCAGAAGATCGTCCGCAAGCATGGCCCCGATTCGCTGTTTGTCAAAGGCCGCGGCATGATGGTCGGCATCAACTGCCCGAATGGCGAAATTGCGTCTGCCATCTGCAAGGAAGCCTTCGAGCATGGTCTGGTGATTGAAACCAGCGGCAACCACAGCCAAGTGGTCAAGTGCCTGGCTCCGCTGATTATCAGCGAGGAGCAGATCGACAAGGCCATGACCATTCTGGATGCAGCCTTTGCCAAGGTCATGAGCGCGCAGGAAGAAAGCCAGGCCTCCTGAGCCTGAATGCTTGCCCGGACCGGGGCATATGGCCCCGGTCTGCCCCTGCATCAAAACCCCTGCCATGACAGCTTCAAGGAGATAAACGATGATCGTACGCACCCTCAAGGAATGCGAGCAATCAGAACGCCGCGTCGTTTCAGAGAACTGGGAAAGTGTCCGCATGTTGTTGAAAGACGACAACATGGGTTTCTCGTTCCACATCACGACCATCAAGGCCAACACCGAGACGCATATCCATTATCAGAACCACCTCGAGTCGGTCTATTGCATGAGCGGTAACGGTGAAATCCAGACCCTGGCCGACAACAAGGTCTACAAGATCGAACCTGGCACACTCTACATTCTCGATCAGCATGACGACCATCTGCTGCGCGGCGGCAGCGAAGACATGAAAATGGCCTGCGTGTTCAACCCGCCGCTCTCTGGCAAGGAAGTGCATGACGAGAACGGGGTTTATCCAGTCGATTGAGGCCCTTTGCTCAGCCGGCCAAGTCATTCAAGAGCTTGCGATGCCTTGACTGGCGATGTTGTCAGCCCCATGTTCCGGACACGCTGTAAATACATCCCTGTAAGCTCGCTACAGCCATCCATGGCTGTAGACGGTCCGGAACACGGGACTGAAAAAAGCGCTTTTGAGCAATGTGCAACCCGACGATCAAACAGAGCTGCAATGCAGCACAAAGAGCATCGACAAATATCGGGGCACGCAGTGCGGTCGGCAAGCTTGCAAAACTCAGACATGCAGCCCGACACAATGAGCACCAAACCACACCCACCAGGACGGTAACCAGGACTATGCATACAGTAGAAAAAATCGGCGGCACCTCAATGAGCCGCTTCGACGAAGTACTGAACAACATTTTCATTGGCCAACGTCAGGGCGCGGAGCTGTATCAGCGCATTTTTGTGGTCTCCGCCTACAGCGGCATGACCAACGCCCTGCTTGAACATAAAAAGACCGGCGAGCCTGGCGTCTACGAGCGCTTTGCCAATGCGCACAACGAAGATGCCTGGCTGGACGCCCTGGATGCCGTGCTGGCCAAAATGAAAGCCAAGAACGCCGAGTTATTCAAAAGCGAGTATGAACTGCAGGCGGCTGACCGCTTTATTGAGGGGCGCATCAGTGATGTGCGCGACTGCATGCTCAGCCTCCAGCAACTCTGTAGCTACGGCCATTTTCAGCTCAGTGAGCAGTTGATGAAAGTGCGTGAAATGCTCGCCTCCCTGGGCGAAGCACACAGCGCCTTCAATACCGTGCTGGCGCTGAAGAAAAAAGGTCTGCGAGCACGTCTGGCGGATCTGACCGGTTGGAATCTGGCCGAGCCCAAGTCCTTCCAGGACATGATCAAGGACGCTTTTCAGGATATTGATCTGTCCCGTGAGCTGGTCGTGGCGACCGGCTACACGCACTGCCGTGAAGGCCTGATGAATACCTTTGATCGCGGCTACAGCGAGATCACCTTCGCCCAGATCGCCGCCACCACGGGTGCGCGCGAGGCCATTATCCACAAGGAATATCACCTTTCCAGTGCCGACCCGACGCTGGTGGGTGTGGACAAGGTCGTGACCATCGGCCGGACAAATTACGACGTGGCCGACCAGCTGTCGAATCTGGGCATGGAGGCCATTCACCCCAAGGCCGCCCGCACCCTGCGCTGCGCCGGGATTCAGTTGCGCATCAAGAACGCCTTCGAGCCCGAGCACGGCGGTACCCTGATCAGTCAGGATTACTGCAGCGAAAAACCCTGTGTCGAGATCATCGCCGGTCGCAAGGACGTCTTTGGCCTGGAAGTGTTTGACCAGGAAATGCTCGGCGATGTGGGCTATGACATCGAGATCACCAAGCTGCTCAAGCAACTGCGCCTGTACGTAGTGAACAAGGATTCGGATGCCAACAGCATCACCTACTACGCCTCCGGATCACGCAAGATGATCAACCGGGCTGCGCGGCTGATTGAAGAAAAGTACCCCATGGCACAGGTCAATGTGCACAATATTGCCATCGTTTCTGCCATCGGCTCCGACCTCAAGGTCAAGGGCATTTTGGCCAAGACCGTTGCCGCACTGGCTGAGGCCGACATCAGCATCCAGGCCATTCACCAGTCGATCCGTCAGGTGGAAATGCAGTGCATCATCAATGAGGACGATTACGACTCAGCGATCATGGCGCTGCACCAGGCACTGATCGAGCCGGAGAACCATGGCGACGTGATTGTTGCCGCCTGAGTCCGATCCGTACTCAGTCGCTCATAGTCAGATAAGCGCCGACCAGGTCGGCGCTACGAGCTGATTGCTCTTGCATAAAGCAATGCCCGCCGGGCATGGACATGATCTCGACGTGACGATTGATGACATTTAAACGCTGGGCAGACTGACGCACGAAGGGGTAGGTCTTTTCGCCATAGACCAGCAAGGTCGGCGTCTGGATACGCCGTAGTGAAGGCCACAAGCGACTCGGCATGGATTCAAATACGTCTGCCTCGCGACTGGGGCGGCACTTGAGTTCAACACCCAGCTCATGATGATCCTTCAGCGCATGGTCGATATGGGCGCGAAAGGCCGCCTCCTCCCAACCACGAAAAATCCCACGATTGTGCAGCGCACCATAGGCCGCATCCCGATCCGGCCAGTGATGACGACGCGCCCGCGCGCCTTCGGCCATCGGATTGCGACGCATACCTATCAGACTCAGACTATGGCGCAGACCAATCAGACTCAAGGGAAAGAGCACGGGGTCGAGTAATACCGCACGCTGGAACAGCTGTGGATGCGCCGCCAGTATCAGACTGGTGAGGACGCCACCAAAGCTGTGTCCACAGGCAACGCGGGGTACCTCACCAAAACGCCCGCGACCGGCTTCAAAGCATTCCACGGCCAACTCGGCGTTGCGGTTCCAGCCGAGAAAACGCCCGCCATGATCGCTCTCGCCATGACCCTGCAAATCGCAGAGCCAGAGATCAAAGTGTTCCGCCAGCAAGGCCAGCATGGGTTCATAGGTGCGGGTACAGAAACCGTTGCCATGCAAATAATGCAGCAAGGGCTTGCCGCTGGGTGCGGTGTGCCAGCCGCGCAGGCTGAAACCGGCTGAGGTAGCGTGGGACCAGGGAAGCAACTGCATGATTGTGCGAACTCCTGAACAGCATTGAGCCGCCATTCTAGAGCCTGATTGGTACGCTCACCATAGAAATAACAGCAGCTTATGCCAGCCAATCGAGGGTCAGCAGCAGGCGCCGCTGGCCGGCCTGCAATGCCGGCGAGCGATGCACCAGACCACGGCCCTTATTGCCCTGCCAGCGATCGCCCTTGAGCAGGGCTACGTGCCCCTCAGCCACCTTCTCTGCGCTGGCATCGCGCATAGCCAGATCAACGGCTGGCGAACCCAGCGCCTGCCGATTCACCGCCTGCTCCGGCAACCATTCGCAGCCAGGCCCCACATAGCTGCTGACGAGTCGAACAGATACTTTGTCAACATGCCAACGCGGGCACATGGCTTGCTCCAGCGTACGTAGGCGCAAACCGACTGTGCGCGCATCAACCAGACAGCTGAAAAGACTGACCAGATGCTGCATGTCGGCCATAAAGTCCGCATAGCCGTGAATGTCGGCAGCCAGGTTGGCCAGCCCCGGTAACTGCACGTCGACATTATCGCCTTGAACGTCAAGGCTGCACGCCTCAGTCAGATTAAGCCCTCGTGCCATGAAGGTAGCAAGAAAGTCCCTGACAGGGGCGCTCAAAGACCGCTGCCAGATAGCCAGATTGACCTCTTCGCGCAAGACACTGAGCAGGGTTTCCAGTTCAGGTCCACTGACAGCTGCTGGCTCAGCATAGCGGCGTACAGGCTGCATCAGGCAGCCTCCTCAGACCAGGCCCCGAAAGGGTCTTCCCAGCGCTGCCAGACCAACGGACCAGCCTGCATTTCCGCCTCACTCAACAAGCAGGCATCCAGGTCGGCATTGAGCTGCTGGAAATCGATATTCTGACCAATAAGCACCAGTTCCTGACGGCAATCGCCTACCTGGGGATCCCAGTTGGCATCAATCGCCGCACGGCTTTCTTCATCCGTTGGCCAGTTATCCCTGGGTACTGCGGCCCACCAATGTCCGGCAAAACTGTAGCGCATCAACCCACCGGCCTGGGACCAACTGCCAGCCTCGCCTGGTCGGGTCGCCAACCAGAAATAGCCCTTGGAGCGCAGCAGCCGTCCGTTTTGCCAGGTGCCATTAAGGAAGGCAAAAAAGCGTTGCGGATGAAAGGGCCGCCTGGCCCGATAGACGCTGGAGGCAATGCCATACTCCTCAGTCTCCGGCACGTGCTCACCGCGCAGTTCCTGCAGCCAGCCCGGGGCCATGGCTGCTCGCTCCATACTGAACAATCCGGTATTCACCACACGCTGAAGGGGTACGTTACCCTTGCTCATGGGAATGATCTGTGCGCTGGCATTCAAGCGTTGCAGAATCGCCATCAGCTCCTGCGTCTGCTCATCGTTAATGAGATCGACCTTGCTGATCAACACGACATCGGCAAACTCTATCTGCTCGATCAGCAAATCAGTGATCGAACGCTCATCCTCATCACCCAATGTTTCGCCACGACTGGCCAGACTCTCGGCAGCCTGGAAATCCGCGAGAAAATTGACCCCATCGACCACGGTTACCATGGTATCGAGTCTGGCCAGATCGGACAGACTGCGGCCCTGTTCGTCACGAAAGGTGAAAGTTTCCGCCACCGGCAGCGGCTCGGAAATACCCGTTGACTCGATCAGCAGATAATCAAAACGGCCCTCTGCCGCCAACCGCGCCACCTCTTCCAGCAGGTCTTCACGCAGAGTGCAGCAAATACAGCCATTGCTCATTTCAACCAGCTTTTCTTCCGCCCGATTGAGCGTGACCTCACGCTGCACTTCGGCACCATCGATATTGATCTCGCTCATGTCATTGACGATCACGGCCACGCGCAGGTCATCGCGGTTGCGCAGTATCTGATTGAGCAGGGTGCTTTTACCCGCACCAAGAAAGCCGGATAAAACCGTAACGGGCAAGACTGAAGTAGGCTGGGTCATAACGTGCGTCCGTGGTGTAAGAGCAGTGACAGGAAGACAGGCGCAAGCCTAGCATTAGTTGTTATAACATAACAACTAATGCCTGATACTTTGCACTGGCAACATCAGAGTGGCCTGCTATGATCTTGAAATACTTACAACACATAGAGCGGCCATGCACCCAGACCTTGGTTTGACCTATCAACAACAAAACCCCAACGGCGGGGAATCCATTGATTTCCTGCAGATCCGCTTCAGTGACATCGACTTTGTCAGTACGGATCTGTGCACCACTTTGTTCGAGTTACCCTGGGGAGAGCAGGGAGAACCCCATGCCCTGTCACTGGACTTTGACCAGTCACTGTTGCTGGAACTGCTCTCGCGCCTGAGCCAAGAAGCCCAGCAGCAGTTTCTGGACGAGGTTAACGGCCAACTGCCTCCCTTCCATGTCAGTCTGCCAGAGCCAGTGCTGGTGGATCGAGTCAGTTGCGTTCTAGGTGAACTTCAGGAAGTTGAAGGGGAAGTGTTCATCCCCTTCGTCATTCGAGATATCAGCTGATCAGCGCAGAATGTAATCAATGCTGGTCACTACCCTCACCCGCTTGATTTCCGGGGTAAAGGGATCCACATCCTCGATTGAAAAATAGCCTTGGGAGGCCCGCCGAATACTGCCAACCTCGGCATCGGCATCGCGGGCAAATTGATCTGCGGCAGCGCGGGCATCTCGGGTGGCGTGGGCAATCATCTCCGGCTTGATCGACTCAAGCTGAGTAAAGATGAAACGCGGCTGAAATTCATAGCTCTGGGTCAACGCCACCCCGGATTTGACCAGCTCACCTACGCCCTGCATGCCCGCCATGACCAAGGCAACGTCTTCGGTACGGACCAGCACCGTGGCTTCTGCACGGTAACGCTCAGCGGGCAAATTACCACCGTAGGCATTGGCATGCTGATCAATGATCTTGGGCATGGATAATTGAATATCCCCGGCTACAAACCCCTTGAGCAACAGAAATGAACGTATCTGATTCTGTTGCCGATCAATCTCGCTCTGCAACTCATCCAGGCCATTGCCAACCACACTGAAATTGACCGGCCAGAGTGCCAGATCGGCTTCGACTGTACGCTCAGCCAGACCTTTGACGCTAACCACCCGATCTGCATCGCGAAATTGCAGCAACCCGGACTTGATGCTGATCGCCATAAACCCCAGCGACAGCGCAACCAAGGCTGCCGCCAGCACCGCCATTGCGCCCAATCCCTTGCTGCTGCTAGTCATCATTGCACCCTTGATCAGAACCTGTATTTTCAATGTAGCTGAAGCTTAGTCAAAGCGGTATTCAATTTGCGATGCTCCCACCCTATACTTGCAACAGCACTTACTGCGATTTCAGCGCATCCGGCATTTATTGGCAGTACCGGCCCATGTCAAACGAGGCATTCTCTTGGATTTAGCTACCCTAATTGGTCTGCTCGGCGCACTCGGCATTATCGGTTCCGCCGTTGCGCTGGGCGCATCCCCCTCAGTGTTCATGAACGTCCCCTCGCTGCTGATCGTCATCGGCGGCAGCCTGCTGGTGGTGCTGGCAAAGTTCAGTCTGTCGCAGTTTCTGGGTGCCATTAAAGTCGCAGGCCGGGCATTCAAATTTCGTCTGCCAGATATTGAAGAGAGCATTGCAGAGTTGGTCAATCTGTCGACCATTTCACGCAAGCAGGGCTTGCTGGCCCTTGAGGAACAGGAAATCAGCAATCCTTTCCTGAAAAATGGCATACAACTGCTGATTGATGGCCACCCACAGGAAACGGTTCGCGCCATACTTGAAAAGGAACGCGTTCTGACGCTGGATCGAAATCGCTGGGGCGCCAAGGTCTTCACCGCACTGGGTGATGTCGGTCCGGCTATGGGCATGATTGGGACCCTGATTGGCCTGGTGCAAATGCTGTCCAATATGGAGGACCCCAAATCCATTGGCCCAGCCATGGCCGTAGCCTTGCTGACCACCCTGTACGGCGCCATGCTGGCAACCATGATCTGTATTCCGATTGCCGACAAACTGTCGCTACGCATGACCGAAGAGGCACGTATGCAAAGCCTTTGGATCGACGCCATTGTAGCCATTCAAGAAGGCACCAACCCGCGCATCGTTGAGCAACTTCTGAGCAGTTATCTGCCGCCAAACAAACGCGACAAAGTCAGTGATGAGGCCAAAGAAAGCTGATGGAGTTGCCTGAAGAAGAAGACAAACCCGGCATTCCGGCTTGGGTTGTGACCTTTGCCGACCTTATGTCGCTGCTGATGTGCTTCTTTGTGCTGCTGCTATCGTTTTCCGAAATTGATGCAATGAAATTCAAGCAGATCGCTGGCGAACTGAGCAAAGCTTTTGGGGTTCAGCGTGAGGTACCCGTCCTGGATATACCCATGGGCACCAGTCCGATCTTCGACAAGTTCTCACCGGGCATTCCCGAACCTACGCCAATTGATCAAGTACGCCAGCAAACTACCGAACAACTGCCCGAGCTTGAAACCTTGCGCGCTGAACTGGAAGCCGAGCTAAAACAGGAGGTTGCCTCCACTACCGAACAGCAGATGCAGGTCAATATGCAAGCTCTGGAAAACGTGCTTGAACAGGAGCTGACAGAAGGTCGTTTACAGCTGGAGCAAGACCGCAAACGCGTAATCATCCGCATTGAGGAGCGCGGTTCCTTTCCCTCTGGCTCTGCCAATATGACCGACGACTTCGAAGGTATCCTGCTGCGTATTTCCGAGGTACTGGCGAAGCTGCCAGGTGAAATTACCGTGGAGGGCCACACCGACGATGTCCCTATCAATACCCCCCGCTTTCGCTCCAACTGGGATTTGTCTGCCGCACGCTCTTCTTCTGTGGCCAATGCCCTGCTTGCCACTGGTAAGGTAGAAGCCAGCAGAATCAAGGTGCAGGGTTATGCCGAAACGCGTCCACGCGCCAGCAATGATTGGCCGGAAACCCGCGCATTGAACAGACGGGTTGAAATCATCGTCGATCTGGCCGAGGCCGCCGATCAGTACGAAACCCAGTTGCGGGAGCTGATGGAAGAGGACATCAGCGACTTTATCCAGGATTTCGAGGTGATGGATGCGCCTTGATTCTGAGATCCCCACGACGAGCTGTTCGGTGACCCCCTATTCGTCGCGACGTAACTCCTCAGGGATATCCGGCTTGGGTATGGGACCCGGCGCCTTGCCCTGCCCGGCTCGATACTGGCGCAACTGAAATACGTAGGCCAGCACCTGTGCCACGGCCAAATAGAGGCCTGACGGAATCTGCTGTTCCAACTCGGTACTGTAGAACACCGCACGCGCCAGAGGCGGTGACTCCAGCACCACCACATTGTGCTCTGCTGCCACTTCACGAATACGCTGGGCGAGAAAATCAGCACCCTTGGCCACCAGCACCGGCGCGCCGGCCTGCAGCGGGTCATATTTCAACGCCACAGCAAAATGCGTCGGGTTGGTTATCACTACATCGGCCTTCGGAACTTCGCCCATCATCCGACGCTCGGCCATTTCACGCTGCAATTGCCGAATCCGCGATTTGACCTCTGGTTTGCCCTCGGAATCCTTGTACTCATCCTTGATCTCCTGCTTGGTCATCAGCAACTTCTGCTTGTTGTCCCATAGCTGGAAAGGGATATCTACCGCAGCGATGAGGATCAGCGAGCTGGCCAGCAACAGCAATGTCCTCCCCATAATCCAGGCACTGTGTGCTATGGCTTCCGGCAAGGGCTCAGCGCTCAGTGCCTTTAGTTCTGGCTGGTTCAGGCGCAAAACAATCAATGTCGCAGCCAGCACAACCAGAAATTTGGCCAAGGCTTTCAGCAGCTCGACCAACGCTTGCAAAGAAAACATGCGTTTAAAGCCAGCAAGCGGGTTCATACGTTCAAATTTGGGAGCCATCGACTTGGCACTGAGCAACCAACCACCCAACAAAATCGGGCCCACAATGGCTGCGATCAGCAGAAGGAAAAAAAGCCATGCCAGCACATCCAGCCCCAGTCCCACAGAGGCAAAAAGATGCAATCCCATTGTATCCGTGGCAAACAGGGCCTCGCGCTCAAGCGTGAAGTTGAAGGCCATCAGGTCAAGCAAGAGTTTAGCCATACCGGGACCCAGCATGATCAGGCCAATAGCTGCGACCATAACCACAGCCAGGGTGTTCAACTCCTTGGAGCGCGGAACCTGGCCCTTGTCACGGGATTCCTTGAGGCGTTTCTCCGTGGGCTCTTCAGTTTTTTCCTGGCCACTATCCGGTTGCTCTGCCATCAGCGAGCCCTCACCAGTTCACGAAGCCAGATCAGCGTTTCCGAGGCGATGGCCTGGTACTGTTCACCCACACTGTTAAGCGACACCCATAGGATAAACAAACCAAACACCAGGGTTAGCGGAAAGCCAATAGAGAAAATATTCAACTGTGGCGCAGCGCGCATCATCACACCAAAGGACAGGTTGACGATCAGCAGTGCAGTAATGGCCGGCAGACCGATCAGCAGGGCCGCTGCCAACACCCAGGAAAAACGCAATACCAGTGCATGAAAATCAGTCGCCAGTAACGACTCGCCGATGGGCAGGGTGGTAAAGCTTTCGACCAGTACCTCGATGACCACCAGATGTCCATTCATCGCCAGAAACAGCAAGGTCACCAGCATGGTAAAGACCTGCGCCACCACCGCCACGGAAATACCCATGCTCGGATCGTTCATCGACGCAAAACCCAGACCCATCTGCATGGCGACAATCTGACCGGCGAGCACGTGAATCTGAAACAGCATCTGCAAAAGAAAGCCCATGGCTGCGCCAATCAGTATCTGCTCGGCAATAATGATCCAGGTCGACAACGATAGCGCGTCCAGCGTCGGCACCACGGGGATATGCGGGGCCGCCACCAGGGTGATGGCCAGCGCCAAATAGAGTCGGATGCGCATCGGCACCAGTTGGGTGCCGAACACCGGCATGGTCATCAGTACGCTGGCTACTCGAAACAGCACCCATAGGTAGCTGGCTACCCAACGGCTGATATCTTCGCTGGCCAGTTCGATCATCAGCCAATCAGACCGGGAATGTTCCGGTACAAGGTGTCGCTGAAGTCAATCAGCTGCGTCACCAGCCAGGGGCCGAGCCAGATCAGGGTCAGAAAGGTAAACAGCAGACGCGGCAAAAAACTCAGGGTCTGCTCGTTGATCTGAGTAGCCGCCTGAAACATCGCTACAATCAGGCCGATAACCAGGCTGGGCAGCACGATCACCGCCACCATCACCGTGGTCAGCCACAGAGCCTGACGAAACAGATCAACCGCTACTTCGGGCGTCATGGTAAGGGTCCTATGTCACAGCGAAACTGGCGGCCAGGGTGCCGATAATCAACGCCCAACCGTCTACCAATACAAACAGCATGATCTTGAACGGCAAGGAAATGATCAACGGCGACAGCATCATCATACCCATGGCCATCAACACGCTGGCCACCACCAGATCAATGACCAGAAAGGGTATGAAAATCATGAAACCGATCTGAAAGGCTGTTTTCAATTCCGAGGTCACAAAAGCGGGAACCAGAATATGAAAGGGCACATCATCTGGGCCAGTCAAATCAGTGCGCCTGGCCAGGCGAACAAAAAGTTCAAGATCCGTTTCACGGGTTTGCGCCAGCATAAAGCCGCGCAGCGGAATGCTGGCTGCATCAACCGCTTCCTGCGGGGTCATCTGCTCATTCAGGTAGGGCTGCAGCGCGGTTTCGTTGATGCGTTCAAATACCGGCGCCATGATAAAGAGTGTCAAAAACAACGCCAAACCCACCAGAATCTGACTTGAAGGCGTCTGCTGCAGACCCAGTGCCTGGCGCAAAATGGCAAAGACAATAATGATTCGGGTAAAGCTGGTCATCATCATCACAAAGGCGGGAATAAAGGTCAGCGCCGTCATCAGAATGAGGATCTGCAGGCTGACAGAATAGGTCTGTTGCCCCTCCTCACCGGTTGTCATGGTGATGGCTGGCATACCCAGCGCATTGGCCGCTTCCTGTGCCAGAGCAGCCGGCGCCAGAAGCATCAGTGCCAGCAGGAACCAGCCCTTCATTGGATTTTCTCCCGTTTCAACAAAGCGCGCAGTGTCTTGGCAAAATCGGCCTGGCTGGCCGCGGACGCATTCAGGTCAGCAACCGGCTCGGCAAACACGTGCAAGGTATTGATCCGACCCGGCGACGTACCCAATAGCATCTGAGTACCGCCCACATCCACCAGGAGTAATCGATCGCGGGGACCCAGCGGCAAGCTGCTGACCAGACGGATATGCTGACCCTGCGGGGCCATAGGGCCAATACGGCGCATCAGATAGCCCATCAGGAAGATCAGCCCTACCACCAGCAGCAGCCCGATACCAAGCTGGACCAGTTGGCCCGTCAGCGAGACCTGACTGGCAGCTGGCTGTGCTGGCTCAGCCGCGCTGACTGAGAACGACAAACCGAGGAGCAACAGAACAAGGTGACGATTCATCAACGCAGTTTCTTGATACGTTCAGAGGGACTGATAACGTCAGTGAGGCGAATGCCGAACTTTTCATTCACCACCACTACCTCGCCGTGGGCAATCAGGGTGCCATTGACCTTCACGTCCAACGGCTCACCGGCCAGTCGATCCAGTTCAACTACCGAGCCTTGATTTAGCTGTAACAGATTACGGATGGTAATATCGGTATTGCCGACTTCCATCGAGATGGTCACCGGGATATCAAGTATCACGTCCAGGTTCGGACTGTCTGTTGCATCGTACTGCTCATTGCGGTTACCCGCTGGCGCGTTGAACTCTTCCATCGGCATGCGCGTGGATTCTGCATTACCGGCCAGCATGGCATCTATGTCTTCCTGACTGGCATCGCCCGCCTCTTCCAGAGCAGCGGCCCACTCATCAGCCAGGGCCTGCTCTTCAGGGGTGACTTCGTCGGCATTCTTGTCTTCAGCCATCTCTCATTCCTCTACGCGAAAAAACGGTGTCCTGCACAGCCTACTTGGGGCGGTGCAGCGGACCCAGAATCTGTAATGCCAGATTACCCTTGACCGACCCCAGTTTAGCCTTGAAGGTGGGTACGCCATTGGCGCACAGCACCATATGCTCGGGCAGTTCAACAGGAATCACGTCACCTTCCTGCATGCTCAACAAGTCACGCAACTTCAACTGACGGCGCACGACAGTGGCGCTCAGTGGCACCTTGGCCGCTGTGATTTCCTCGCGCAAAGCTCTGACCCAGCGCTCATCATGTTCATCCACATCCGACTGTACGCCGGAATCCAGCACTTCACGCAGCGGCTCGATCATCGAATAGGGGAAAGTGATGTGCATATCCCCTCCACCGCCATCCAACTCGATGTGAAAGGTCGAGACCACCACGACTTCACTGGGACTGACAATATTGGCCAAAGCCGGATTGACCTCGGAATTGACGTATTCGAAATTCACTTCCTGCACCGCCTGCCAGGCCTCCTTGAGGTCCTGAAAGGTCTGGTCCAGAACCATGCGCACCACGCGCAGTTCAGTCGGCGTAAATTCACGCCCCTCAATCTTGGCATGCCGACCGTCGCCGCCAAAAAAATTGTCTACCAGCTTGAACACCAGGCGCGCATCGAGAATAAATAACGCGGTGCCGCGCAGCGGTTTCATCTTCACCAGATTGAGGCTGGTAGGAACATACAGGGAGTGTACATACTCACCAAACTTCATCACCTGTACACCGCCAACAGCCACATCAGCTGAACGCCTCAGCAGGTTGAACATACTGATGCGTGTATAACGGGCAAAGCGCTCATTGATCATTTCCAGCGTCGGCATGCGACCACGAACAATGCGGTCCTGGCTGGTCAGATCGTAACTTTTGACCGAGCCAGGCTCGACATCGACATCGGTATCCACCGCTCCATCGTCGACGCCGTGAAGCAGGGCATCAATTTCATCCTGTGAGAGCAGATCCTGAACGGCCATGGAGGCTTCCTATTGCAAGACTATGTTGGTAAACAAAACCGACTCGATGACCGGATTACCGATCTCCCTTTCCAGCAGTGACTTGACTGCCAGTGTCGCCCTTTCACGCAGGGTTTCCTTGCCTTCAGGGGTCATCAACGAGGCAAACTCTTCGCTACCAAACAGCATCACCAGCTCATTGCGCAGTAGCGGCATATGATTGCTCAGCTCCGCCATGCCCTCCGTATCGCGGCCCATCAACACTACACTGACCTGCATATAACGACGCCGGCCCTCATACGTGTAATTGACAACAAAAGCCGGAGTCAGCGGCTGATAAACAGCCATCTCGCGCGCAGGTTGCGTGGGTTCGGTGGCAACGGTCTCCTCAGCCTCGGGGCTATCATCGCCACTCAACACAAAGAACAGAACGCCGCCAACCGATAGCAGCAATGCGAGCAGGCCAACACCCACCAGAATAAACAGCTTCTTCTTGCTCTTGGGGGCTACCGCGTCGCTTTCCTGCTCTTCTACTTGCTCAGCTGGTTGTTTTGCCATGTCAAAATTCCGTCATTTACGCGGACATAGGTCCGGTTTATCAACCTACTGCATCGACCGTGCCAAAACAGTAAGCGCCTCTGGAACACATCCCAAGGATAAAGCCAAGTGCAATAAAAGTCTTGGCTTGTATTTGCCGCCTGGCTGAGCAGGTCAGAACGGATCAGCAGGCAAAAAAAACCGGGCTTGCGCCCGGTCAGTCTGATGTCTACACAAGGATCAAGCGTAGTAATCAATCAGTCGTTCTGACAGCACCTGCGCCGCAACATCAGCCAGTTGATGCCGAACCATGTCATCCTCCCCTGTCAGCCCGCCAGAACGACCCCGAGAGCCACTCTGCCCTTGATCCGCCAGTTGCTCCTGAGCCTGCCCGTTTGCCGAGTCCCCCACAGAGACATTCACCAGGTCCATACCCTGTTGACTGAAGGCTTCACGCAAACGGAACATTTGCGCTTCAAGGGCTTCTCGCACAGTCGGATTCTGACTAACGAACTGAACCTGATGCTCCTGCCCGCGGCTTTGAATATGAATTTCCAGTGGCCCCAATTCGGCGGGATCCAGACGGATTTCAACGCTGCGCAGATTTTGACTGGACGCCCACAGCATTTTGTCCATCAGCGCCTCGCCCCAACTTGGCTGACCAAAAGGCACCCCCAACGTCTGGGCAGTAGCGAGTACCGGACGGGCCGACATCGCGCCCTGTGCCGCAGCCTGAGACTGGCTACCAGGACGTAACAGGGCTTCCAGTCCTTCCGCCTCCGACTTGCTGCGACGCGGCGTGGACTCCAACGTCTCTGTCAGACCCGCGGCCAAGGCTGCGCTACGCGCATCCCCCGCAGGCACAAGGGCATCCTGTCCACGTTGCAACTGCGTCGGCGCATTAGCCGCATCAAGCATCACCCTTCGCTGATCGGGGTTCTTGCTGTCGAGACCATCCAAAGCCGACTCAGCCAAAGCCTGACGACTCGATGGGTCAGCATCACTTCGACGCAGCAGGCTGGCGGGCATGGCTGCGTCGGCCTCGCCGGGCAACAGGGCGGTCGACGCTGAAGCAGGGGCCGTATTACTCCCCGCAGCGCCAGCAATCAGAGGCAGTGGTGAACCATCAGCATCCAGTTCAACTTCTGTATCAGGCAAGATTACCGCGCTCTCGGCTTCAGCCTCAGCGTCAACGGCGACAGCCTGACCTTGCAAGACGGCCCGCGCCTGGTTTAGCCAGCTGGCCCAATCTTCAACCATTTCCGCCATGTCAGAAGCCAGGGCCGATAGGCCTTCGGTCTCGCCAGACAAGGTCATCTGGGATAGCTGCTCAAGCCACTCCTGCATGCCATCCGGCAAGGTTTTGCCGTCGCCGGCAATAGCGGGGTCAAGCTTTGCCGCAGCATCAGCCCCTTCTGTACCCGGGTTGAGCAGACTCAAAAAAGACGCCAAGTGCTCACGCTGCTGACCAGACAACACCTCAGAAAAGGCCTGTGCATCCTGTGCTTGCGTTCTCTCCAGGGCTTTGACCGAGGCAAGACTGGTCTTGCCTGACGCAGACTCAGGTGTGAAAAACGCCAGCAGATTGGAACTGACTGACATCGTGAAATCTCCATTGCAATAAGCGGGTACTAAAGCTCTGCAAGGGATGGGCCAGATATCCGGAAAGGGGGATTGATCAGTGGGTAAGCGCCATTTCTGCGCGCAAAAAAAGGCGCCGCAAATCTTGGTAGGCCTGACGTGCGGCAGTCGCGTCGGCGCTCAGGGCAGCGCTTTCGGCTTCGGAACAGGCCTGGTGCAATGCCCGGGCACCCATATTCCCACAACTGCCCTTGAAACTGTGAGCCGCCTGACGAAAACCCTCCCAGTCGGCGCTGTCGAGACTTTGCGCCAGCTGCATCAGGCGCTTGGCAGCATCAGCCAGAAAGGTATCCACCAGCAGGCGGTAATCATCCTGCATCAGGTCACGCAGGTTGAGCTGCACATCTGGATCGATATCTTGCAACGCCTCGGACATGACAGGCTGATCTCCCTTTAGGCAAGTCCCTGAATAATCAGGCCGCAGTATGCCCAAGGCGCCAATCAAAGGCCACCCTGACCTGATTTCCCACTGCGTTGAACTGAACATCGGCCGCTAACGCCCTAACCAGCGCCAATCCTCGTCCGCTGTAGGTTTCTGCCTGCTCACCTGAGGGTTGTGGAGCAAAACCTGGCCCGCTGTCCTCTACTTGAATCACCAGTCTCCCACCCGCCTCGCTTGGACAGTGATCAAGGACGACGCGAATCCAACCTTGGTCAAGTGATGACAGCCGCAAGTTACGCTCTCGATAGTATCGACTGAAACCTTCTGCATTACCCTTGAGTGACGAATCCAGCTGCAACAAGCCATGCTCCAGGGCATTACTGTAAAGCTCGCTGAGAATAATGAAGAGGCTACCAGCATGCATACGCAAGCCGGGTACTTCCATCAGCACCTTGTTCAAAAAAGGTAGCGGGTTGTGGTCGCGGATTGAGGCTGCGCGAAAGGTGTAATCCAGCACCCAGTCCTGAGCTTCAAGCTGCCTGGCGTCGGGCTGCAACAAACTGGTCATTGGCAGCGGATGTCGCTGCATCACCACCTCGAGCAGACTGACATCATCTTCCCTGCTGCCATGAAAGGCCTCCAGCGCCAACAGCAACCCTTCGAACAGCGCATCCGGTTGACCGACATGCGCCGTAATGACATCAAGCACGCGCTGATCACCAAACTGGGTGCCTTCGGCATTACGACTTTCTATGATGCCATCAGTCCAGCACAACAGCCGCTCACCATCGGCCATGGGCAACACCAAGGGGGCCGGATCGAAACGCTCGCTGTTGGCCACCGCCAAAGGCAGATGGGTGGAAGGAATACGATGCAGCAACGCCCCTTCACGGTCCAGAATCACTAACTCGGGCAAGCCGCCATTCCAGACCTCCACAAGGCCTTTGTCGGAGTTGATTTCAATCAGTACCGCGCAGCAGAAGATACCCACAGGCAGTATCCTGCAGAGCTTGCTGTTAAGCTCCAACAGAATATCGCGCAGACTGAAACCACGGGCTGTCATCGAGTAGAACACTTCGGCCAGCGGCATGGCACCAATGGCGGCAGACAGTCCATGCCCGGTAAAGTCACCCAACAAAATGTGCATGCCACCCGAAGGACGATAAGCCGCCAGCAGAATGTCACCATTGAACATGGCAAAGGCCGATTGCAGGTATCGCAGATTCGGCGCATTCAGACTGCCGGCATGCGCTACGCGATCAAAGATGATCTTGGCCAGCGCCTGTTCACGCAGCAGGCGCTGATGCTGGGTGGTTATCAGATCGCGTTGTTCCTGCAGCGTCTGATGCATCTCCTGCATGCGGTTGAACGCTTGAATCTTGGCCTGCAGAATGACCGGGTTGTAGGGTTTGGTTAGAAAGTCATCACCACCAGCCTCTAGACAATGCACAAGTGCACCAGTTTCCGTCAGGCTGGTCAGAAAGATGATTGGTATCAGCCGTTCATCCGCCAATCTACGTATCTGTCGGGCCGCCTCAAAGCCGTCCATGACCGGCATCAGGGCATCAAGCAGAATCAGATGCGGAGACTCACTCTGGAAAAAATCCACCGCCTGCTGACCATTCTCGGCAACCACTACCCGATGGCCCAATTGCGACACCAGACGGCTGAGAATCATGCGGTCGGTCGGGTTGTCATCTGCGACCAGCACTTTGAGCCTGGAAGCTGGCGTATCCGGCTGCGGGCTGCCAACGCCTGACTCGGGCATCGTGCTACTCGATCTGAAAGAGTTGTTCGAAGTTGGAAATACCCAACACCTTGCGGACATCGGGATTGCAGTGGCGAATACGAATATCAGCTAAATCACCACCGGCGTGATCTCGCAGCAGTAGCAACATACCCAAGGCAGAGCTATCGATGTAGTCGGTGTCGTGTAAATCAACAACATAACGTTGCGGCGACAAACCGCTGCGCTCATACGCATCTCTGAAGTTCTGATGCGCGCCAAAGTCAAAGCGTCCAACCACCTTGATAGTCAACTCCTGACTGTCGTCGGATAACGTGGTTTTAATCGGCATGAATTCTTCCTTTTGGCCGGTCTGGCCAATGCAGCCATGACTACTTAATTACTAGCACAGCCTGGGGGGTCTGTCAGGGATTATTTTGTTGCTGACCGTGCGCGCGTTGGGACAACTCATCCAGCAGTTTCTGTTCCTGACGATCGGCCCGTATGCGGGCTTCCTGGCGGTAACGCTCGATCAGCTTGCGCATCGCCTCCAGTCGCTGGTAGCGCTGACGCCACTGCTCCCTGGCGCGTTCAAGACTTTGTTCATGCCACTTTACTGTTTGTCCCTGCTGCTCTATTGCCGTCTCCATTTGCGCCAGAAACCGCTGATAATTGAGCAGCCAGTCACGCCCAACTCCCTGCTGCCCCCGGTTCAACCAACCCTTCTGATATTCACCACAGTAAAATTGCAAATCGTGCAAGCGTGAGCGCGCATCATCCAACTGACGTTGGCAATCACCCAGCATAGCGGCGGCCTTGCGTTCCTCCTCCAGGGCCATATCAAGAACCGGCACCAAGCGCCGAATTCGGCTTTCACTCATGACTCAGCAGCTGTTGCAACGAAGCCTGACTGTCCGCCAGATTGACCTTGACCTGCAAACCCTGCTGTAGAAACCCTTGCATCTCGGGCATCTTCTCCATCGCCTTGTCGGTCAACGGGTCCGAGCCTACGGCATAGGCACCGACACTGATCAAATCGCGACTTTGCTGGTATCGAGCATAGAGTTGTTTGAATTGCTGCGCTTTTTGCAGGTAGTCGGGTGCCACTATCTGCGGCATGGCGCGACTGATTGACGCCTCAATATCAATTGCCGGGTAATGCCCTTCCTCAGCCAAGCGACGCGACAACACCACGTGGCCGTCCAGAATCGCGCGCGAAGCATCGGCAATCGGGTCCTGCTGGTCATCACCCTCGGACAACACGGTGTAAAAGGCAGTGATTGAACCACCACCTTGCTCGGCATTACCCGCACGCTCGACCAGTTGTGGTAATTTGGCAAAAACCGAGGGCGGATAGCCCTTGGTCGCAGGCGGCTCGCCAATGGCCAGGGCAATCTCACGCTGAGCCTGGGCAAAACGTGTCAGTGAGTCCATCAATAACAGCACATTCTTGCCCTGATCACGGAAGTATTCGGCAATCCGCGTGCAATACATGGCCGCGCGCAGGCGCATCAGGGGCGCATCATCGGCGGGTGAGGCGACCACCACCGAGCGAGCCATACCCTTCTCACCGAGAATCTGCTCGATGAATTCCTTGACCTCTCTGCCACGTTCACCCACCAGCCCGACAATAGTGATATCCGCATCGGTAAACCGGGTCATCATGCCCAGCAACATACTCTTGCCTACGCCGCTACCAGCAAACAGGCCTAGACGCTGGCCGCGCCCGACTGTCAGCAAGCTGTTGATCGAGCGAATACCCACATCCAGGGGCTCGTCAATTGGATGACGCTTGAGTGGATTGATCACCGGACCATTCAAATCGACCCAGTCGTCAGCCTTGAACAGGCCTTTACCGTCCAGGGGACGACCAATCCCATCGACCACACGGCCGAGCATCGCGTTACCCATGGGCAGTTTGCCGCCGCCCTTGGAGGGCACTACCCGGGCACCGGGTTGAACGCCCTGCAAGCTATCGACCGGCATCAGATAGATCTTGCTGCCGGAAAAGCCCATGACTTCAGCTTCAATCTGGCTTGGTCCCTGCGGGGTATCGCTGATGACGATACAGCGACTGCCGACCGGTGCCTTGCAGCCCTCAGCCTCGAGCGTCAGACCCACCATGCGAATCAAACGCCCCTCCACCACCGGTTCTTCAGGGAGCGTCAGCACAGGTAGATAGCCTGCCATACGACGGGCAATGCTGATCCGCTCAGACTTCATTGTCAGCATCTGGCTGCAGGTTGATATCCGCCTGCGGCGGCCGGGCCTGGAGCTCCCGCTGTTGCTCGAACAACTGCTCGGTAATCTGCTGCAGGCGGGTTTCCAGCGTAGCGTCAAGTTGACTGTGTTCCGTTTCAATCCGGCAACCACCTGGCATCAACTGCTCGTCTTCCAGCAGCCGCCAGCTCTCTTCATGGCGCTCACGCAGCGCCTTGGCCGCTTCAAAGTCAACCGGATTGAGGTAAATGCGGATATTTTCGGCGCCCATGGGCAAGGCTTTCAAGGCACCACGCAGCACGGCCAGAATCTGGCTTGAGTCCAGCTTCAGCTCACGCTGAATGACCTGGCGGGCCATGGTTTCCACCAAGCTAAGGAGCATCAGCTCGATCTGCTCGTCCTGCCCGTGCATCGGCTCAAGCAGTTGCTGCATGAGCTTTTCCAGTTGCCCAAGGCGGGCATCGAGTGCGCTTTTGCTGGCCTGCTGGCCCTTGGTCTGGCCGGCCTGATAGCCGTCTTTTTCACCCGCAGCAAAACCCTCCTTGTAGGCCTCATCGCGGATCTGTTCGAGTTCTTCAACGGTAAAGGGCTTGGGTGAATCAACCAGCTCCAGCTCTTCAACGGTCTGGGCGGCTTGAGTTTTTTCTGCGGTACCGGGTTTGGCCTTGTCCAGCGGGACCTGGTGCGGCTCGGCGTCAAAGCTGGGCAGGTCCCAGCGGGCAAAGCCCGTGTGCTCTTCACCCCGTAACAAGTCAGTTTCAGCCGATCTTTCGGCCGTTGCACCCGGCGTTTTCATCAATCAGTATCCTGTTTGCTAGATCATTTCCTCGCCACCCTTACCACCGAGGACGATCTCACCTGCATCTGCCATGCGTCGGGCAATGGTCAGAATTTCCTTTTGTGCCGCTTCCACTTCACTGATACGCACTGGACCCTTGGCTTCCAGGTCGTCCTGCAGCAGTTCGGACGCACGCTTGGACATGTTCTTTAAGATCTTTTCCTTGATCGCCTCATCCGCACCCTTGAGCGCGATGATGAGCACCTCCGAGGATATCTCCCGCAGCAGGGCCTGGATACCACGATCATCGACGTCTGCCAGGTTGTCAAAGACAAACATCAAATCTTCGATCTTGGTTGACAGGTCCTCGTCAATTTCACGAATGGCTTCAATCAATTGTGATTCGGTACTGGTCTCGAGGAAGTTCATGATATCCGCCGTGCGCTTGACACCCCCCATATTCGCCCGGGTGGTGTTGGAATTGCCGGCAAACTGCTTCTCGAGAATTTCGTTCAGTTCCTTGAGCGCCGAGGGTTGCACGGTATTCAGTGAGGCCACGCGCAACAACACATCCAAACGGACCTTGTGATCAAAGTAACTGACCACCTCAGCAGCCATGTCCGGGTCCAGGTAAGCCACGACAATAGCCTGAATCTGCGGATGCTCGAAGCGGATCACATCGGCCACGGCACGCGGCTCCATCCATTTCAGGCTATCCAGCCCCGAGGTATTGCCACCCAGCAGTATCCGATCAACCAGACTATTGGCCTTATCTTCGCCCAGGGCCTGGGTCAGCATTGATCGGATATAACCATCAGCCCCGACACCCAGACCGGTCTGCTCACCCACGGTTTCGATGAAGTCACCCATGACCTGCTGCACCTGCTCACGGTTTACCGTGCGCATCCCGGCCATGGCACTGCCGACGCGCTGCACTTCCTTGGGCCCCATATGCTTGAGAATGGCGGCGGCATCCGACTCGCCCAGGCTCAGCAGAAAAATGGCTGCCTTATCCAGCTTTGACAGCTTTTGTGGACGCTTGGCTTCTTCACTCATCGGTATTAATCCATTCTTTGACTACCTGGGCAACGCGACCAGTATCTTCGGCCAACAGGCCCTTGATCGCATTCAACTGCTGCTCATAACCCGCGCCGGGTGGTGGCAGCAGCACGGCGGCGCTGCCAACAGGACCAGAGAGACTCACACGGTCATCACGAAGGTCATCATCCAGCCCACCCATGCCACCGCTGGCCATGGGGTAACCGCCCCCTGAACTCGAGCCAGAGTGACTGGTCAGGTTTTTCAGTACCGGGCGCAACACACCGAATACCAATACCAAAATAAAGAGTATACCCAGAACCTGCTTGGCAATATCCCAGAACCAAGGTTGCTCCCATACTGGAATGGCTGGCAGTGGCTCCAGGGCTGTCTCGGCAATGAACGGACTGTTGATAACGCTGACACTGTCACCGCGGCTGGCATCGAAGCCCACCGCATCCTGCACCAGACGAGTAAGCTGGGCTATATCGGCTTCGGTCAAAGGCGTGCTGGTGCTTTCACCGCTCTGTGGGTTGACGCTCACCGCGTCATCTACCACAACGGCAACCGACAGACGGCGCAACCGACCCTGTTGCTGGCGGGTATAGCTGATCTGCCGATCCAGTTCAAAGTTGCGGGTAGCCTGTTCACGGGTATCCTGAGGCGCCGGCGCAATCAGCGGCAGACCGGTATCCGGATCGATAACCTGCTCGGGGACAGTCACAGCACCAGGCGGCTGGTTGCTCAGTGCGCCGGGGATACCCAGTGGCCCAGCAGCACCACCACGAGCCTCGGTCACGACCTGCTCACTGCGCAGCGCCGACTCCGGGCTGTACATTTCGGCAGTCGACTCCACAGCACTGAAATCCACATCAGCCGAGACTTCGGCCTTGTAACGGCCACTGCCGATAATTGGCTGCAGGATATTGTGGACCCGACGTGTAAAGGTCTCTTCCATGCGGCGGGTATAGTCCAGCTGGCGACCAGCCGCCGTCAATTCACTCAACTCAGCCTGATCTGACAGCAGATTGCCATTCTGATCGACGATAGTGACCTGGTCCTTGCTCAACTCGGGCACACTGGTGGCAACCAGATTAACGATAGCCATGACCTGCGCCGGTTCCAGTCGACGACCGGCATACATTTCCAGCAGTACCGAGGCGCTGGGCTTGCGGTCGTCTCGAACAAACACGGTGGAGCGTGGCATGGCTACATGCACGCGTGCCGACTTGATGTTGTAGAGACTGGAAATGGTCCGTGCCAGTTCACCTTCAAGACCGCGACGGTAGCGCGCCGTTTCCATGAACTGACTGGTACCCAGACCCTGCTCACGGTCCATGATCTCAAATCCAATGATACTGTCACGGGGCGTCACACCTGCAGCAGACAGACGCATACGGGCGTCAGCCAGATCAGCACTGGCCACCAGCAAGGCGCCAGTATTGGGTTCGATACGGTATTCGATACGGCTCTGCTGCAAAATCTCGACGACCTGATTGGCGTCGTAGGCTTCCATGTTGGTATAGAGCGCACGGTAATCCGGCTCCTGGGACCAGAGCACGACCGCAAAACCAATTGCCACACTGGCCGCCAGACCAATCAACAAGCCAAACTGTCGTAGCATCGGAAGTTGCGACAGGTTATCCAGAAAGTTCAGCCCCATCAGCGGTTTACGACCCATTCCAGGCGCTGGACGGGTAGCAGGTGTATTAGGGGTGGCGGTATCCATGTGCTTTTCCTCAGTCAATCACAACAGCGCAATGAAACAGGGTTCAGATAGGCATCTTCATGATGTCTTCGTAGGCAGTGACCATCCTGTTACGGACCTGTGTCATCGCTTGCATGGCCACACTGGACTTTTGTGAAGCAATCATAACCTGTGTCAGGTCGATACCCGGTACACCACGTTCGTAGCCGTTCTGAAGCTCACTGGTGTTGCGCTGTAGTTCGCTGACCCGGTCAACGGCCATTTTCAACATGTCATCAAAGGCTGGCGCATTGGCATTCCGCTCAACGGCAACAGGCGCCTGAGGCTTGCTCATGGCTTCCATCTGCATGGAGCGCATCTGCAGCATGAGTCTATTGAATTCAACACCTTGGGTCATGACTATCTCCGGGCCGCGATTTTTTTGACGGCGTGGATTGCGTTGGAGTTAGTTAAGCAGGAATGGTGCCAACATACGTGAATACCGGGAAACACGGGGATTGAGCCCAGTTTGCGGTGACATTCAGTCAACCCTGGGATGTCGTACACAGCGCGCTGACCAGGCCTTTGCCTGGGAAGATCGCGTTGCATTTCGACCAGTGCTGCCAGATCAATGCAGAAAGACCGAGTCGGCACTCGGTCATCCTGTTCTAAAAGCCTGCGAGCAGACTACCCGTTCAACTGGCGTATAGACTGTTCTCGACATCCAGACCGGCATCCCGCATCTGTGCGAGTTTGTAGCGCAGCGTACGCGGGCTGATACCCAGCTTGTCTGCAGCTTCCTTGCGCTTGCCCCGTTCTGCACGCAGTACATCCATGATCAATTGGTACTCGCGCTGCCTGACGCCCGCACCCAGGTCAGTGGCTGGCTGACCAGTTGGTAACGGATGCACTGAATCAGCAGCACTCATCCCCGTCAAATTCTCGACATGCCTTGACGTTTGCTGAGGTGTTACCGCTGCTGGCGCCACCACGGCGGAGGCAGGCACAGCGTAATCCGCAGCAGCCACATTCAAGGCACCACTGTTAAAGCCGGCCAGACACAGATCCTGGGCGTGGATCACACCACCCGCTTGCAATATCAGGGCACGTTGTACCGCGTTGTCCAGCTCCCGGACGTTACCCGGCCAGCCATGCTGCTGCAGTGCCTGACAGGCGTCTTTGGCAAAGCGCACCGCAGACTGATTCATTTTCCGCGTGTGTTTGTCGAGCAGCCGCTGGGCAATCGGCAGAATATCACCGGGACGGCTACGCAGCGGTTGCCACTGTAGCGGGAATACCCCGAGGCGATAATACAGATCCTCACGGAACCGTCCTGCCGCCACCTCAGCCAACAGATCGCGGTTGGTGGTAGCTATGACCCGGATATCCAACTGGATCAACTTGCGCCCACCGACCCGCTCTACTTCTCGTTCCTGCAGCACACGCAGCAGTTTAGCCTGCAGACTCAGGGGCATCTCGGATATTTCGTCGAGCAACAATGTGCCGCCATTGGCCTGCTCGAATTTGCCTGACTGGGCCGCCACTGCACCGGTAAAGGCGCCCTTTTCATGGCCGAACAATGTGGCTTCCAGCATGTTATCCGGAATCGCTGCACAGTTGATGGCGATAAAGGGTTGCTGCGCGCGTGGTGATGACTGATGAATAAAGCGCGCCAGGACCTCCTTGCCGGTCCCGGACTCACCCGAAATCAATACCGTAGAATCACTGTTGGCCACGCGCGCCGCCAGCTGCAGCAGTTGCTGGCTGCTGGGCTCAACGGCCACCGGACCATCCAGTGGCGCAGCATGCAACTGACCACAAGCATGCTGCGCAACCAGATCCAGCAGGGCACGCGGTTCAAAGGGCTTGACCAGATAATCCACTGCGCCGTCGCGCATGGCTTCGACAGCCTGCTGAACCGTACCATAGGCGGTCATCAGCAACACCGGCAGCTGCGGATAGTCACGGTGCAGGATACGCAACAGTGAGTGCCCGTCCATGCCCGGCATGTTCACATCACTGACCACCATACTGACCGTCTCACGTTGCAAAAGCGCCAACGCTGCTTCGCCATCACCGGCCTCGAGAAACCGGTAACCGGCCAGACTCAGGGTATCCGCCAGCGCTTCACGCAGGGCAGGATCATCTTCCACCAGCAGGATGCGGGGGCGTTGGTTACTCATGACAGTTCCTCCAGACCAACGGCCTTGCCAGGATTGGAGAGTAGCGGCAACAGCACTTCGGCACAGGTGCCGCGGCCAGCCTTGCTACGCAGATAAAAGCTGCCACCGTGTGCTCTGGCAACCGACTTGACGACGGAAACGCCCAGACCGGTGCCCTGGGCCCGCGTGGTAAAAAAGGGTTCGCCGATCTGCGCCAGTTGCTCAGTCGTCATGCCACAGCCCGCGTCAACCACAGTCATACTCAGCTGGCCTTCAATCAGCCGCGCGCTCACTTTCAGACGAGCCTTGTCTGCGCCGGCCTGAATGGCATTCTCGATCAGGTTGATCAACGCCCCTGTCAGGGTTTCACTGTTGCAGCGCAGTTGTTGCCCGGGCGCGCACTGGTTATTCCAGCTGCATATCGCACCGGCCTGGTCGACAAGCGGTTCAGCTTGTTGCCGCAGGTTGCTGAACAGGGTTTCGACATCGAGCAGGTCCTCCATTGGCAAGTCGCCTTTGGCAAACAGCAGCATGTCACGTACTTGATGTTCAATGGTTTGCAGTCGTCCGCTCAGACGCGCAGCAAAACGCTGTCGGTGCACATTCGGGAGGGTTTCGTCATGCAGGTGGCTGGCATAAAGCATGGCCGTGGACAGTGGTGTGCGTATCTGATGCGCCAAGGAGGCTACCATACGCCCCAATGCCGACAAACGCTCATGCCGAGCAAGCTGGGTTTGCAGCTGACGGGTTTCTGTCTGATCGTTGATCAGAATCAGTTGGCCCGGCTCACCGATCAACGAGCGGGTCGCTAGCGACACGCGACGACCGCTGCGCAGGGACACTTCATGGTAATCATCATCACGGGGGGCAAAACGTTCACGGATAAGATCGCGCCAGAGTTGTCCTTCCAGCGGCTCACCCAATAGATCCCTGGCCGCCGGGTTGGCTTCTCGAACGACACCATTGCCATCCAGTACCACTACCCCGCCGGGCAGCAGATCGAGCAAGTTCTGCAAACGTGATGCGAGGCAAGCGCGCTCAGCCAGTTCGCGACTACGTTGCGCACGCACATCCTGCAGTTGCAGCTTGAGCGAATCGACCTGTTGCTGAAGCAGAGCCTGGGAATCGGCCAGTTGACCGGACATCTGCCTGAGCAGCTCGTGGGCTTGGGCTAACTGTGCTTCATCCTGCTGCAGCAGTGTTTGCGACAGATCGGATAAAGCCACCGGCGATGACTGAGCGGACAACGACATAGGGATTCCCCTGAAAACAAAGAGTGCGTTTCAGGAGTTACAAAGCAAGCCCCGTGCCATCGATACTAAACTGTTAAATTTCAATAGCTTGGATAAATATTGATTCTTTAGCGTCAGTCTTCTGACGAATCGATACCGCGGTTAATCCCGTACTTGCGCATTTTCTCAACCAAGGTCGTACGGCGGATACGCAAGCGTTCAGCCGCCCTGGCCACGATGCTGTTGCATTCATCCAGCGCCTGCTGAATCAAGGTCTGCTCCAAACCACCCAGGTACTCTTTCAGGTCAAGGCCCTCTGGCGGCAGAAACGCAGGACTATCCAGACCGACCAGACCATTGAATGCCTCGTCGCGCTCATCCTCTTCGCCACGCAACTGGCGCAGATCTTCCTGATCGTCTTCGACATAGCGAAACTTGCGTGGCAGCTCGCCCACACCGATCACACCGTGCGGATGCATGATGGCCATGCGCTCAACCAGATTGGCCAACTCACGCACGTTACCCGGCCAGTCGTGCTGACACAGCGACATTATCGCCGAGGTACTGAAACGAATGGAGCCGCGCTTTTCTTTCTCGAGGCGCGTAATCAGCTCATTAAGCAGCAGCGGCAGATCTTCGATACGCTCGCGCATGGCCGGCATTTCGATGGGAAAGACATTCAGGCGATAAAACAGATCTTCACGGAAGCTACCCTGCTCAATCATCTGCTCCAGATTTTTGTGCGTCGCGGCGATCACGCGCACATCAGCAGTCTGCACCTTGTTGCTACCGACACGTTCAAAGGTACGTTCCTGCAATACGCGAAGGAGCTTGACCTGCATGGGCAGCGGCATATCACCAATTTCATCCAGAAACAGTGTGCCACCCTGGGCCAGCTCGAAACGTCCAGCACGGGAGGTTATAGCCCCGGTAAAAGCACCCTTTTCATGGCCAAAAAGCTCACTTTCAAGCAGTTCAGCCGGAATTGCGCCGCAATTGACCGGCACAAAAGGCTGGTCCTTGCGGCGTGAGTGGTAATGCAGATTTCGTGCGACCACTTCCTTGCCGGTACCAGACTCGCCCAGAATAAGAACAGTAGCCTCGGTATCGGCTACCTGCTGCATCATCTGACGAACCGACTGAATACTGCGACTGGTACCGACCAGACTCCGAAAAAGATCCGGCTCACGCTGGCGCTGACGATTGCGTTCGTCAAACACCTCGCGATACACCTGGGCACGGTGCAAAGCATCAAGCAGTTGATTGTAGGTCAGCGGGGGATCCAGCACAGCCAGAAGACGTTGCTTAAGGTGATCAGGCCACTGGCTGGCCTGATCAGCCCGCAGCAGAATGGCAGGCAAATTCTCATCCCAACGATCCAGCTGGCTAAGCAGATGTTGCACGCCTTGAGCCTCGGCACAATGGCCCAGGATCACACACTTGAAGCTACCGGGAGGAGCGCTCCGGGATTGGATCTCTTGCTGCCAGGCCGAGGAATTGGTTACCAGGCTTTCTTCGCCCAGAAAGGCCAACACCACGCTTATATCGTGGCAACTCTGAGGATCATCATCAATCAATAGAATATGGCTGTTGGGCAACATGGGCGTTGTGGCCATCCTTTATACACGCAGTCAAAGCAAAGCAGCTTGATAGCGCATTGCCACTGAATTGTTCTTGGTTCAAAGGTAGTCAGATTTGGCGCAACAGTCAAATAGTTGGCACGTCTTTGTGACGAACAACAGACAATGACACATAACCTGGAAATATTTGGCAGCTTGACTGGCAGCTTGGCCTGCCGTCAGCAGTGACTCAGGAGAACATCTGATAGACCCGAGCGCTTTGCTTGTTGCGCTGCAGATCCTGCAACTCTTCCGCCAGCTTGCCCTGAATGGCCTGCACCAGGGCAGTCACTTCGCGGTAGGTACTCAACAGGCTGTCCAGTGCATCGGCCAGATCCTGGTCGTTGCGCTCGGGCTCCGCCATAGCCTGGGATACCAGTTCTCGACACAGGCGATCAATATCGCCGACCTGCTGCCAGTCACCCGACTGCACGGCCTCGATAAGCGCTCTGTGGGTATCCTGCAACTGCTCTACGGCGACAGCCATGCCTTTCTCCTCAGGATTGACGAATACCGTCCCAACCTTCCTTCACGTCGCGCAGCAGGGCTGCAACTTCGTCCAGTATAGCGGCATCGTTGTGCAGGTTGGCAATACTCAAACGCTGCAGCATAAAGCTGTACAGGTTATCGAGGTTGCTCGCCAGCTCGCCACCCTTGCTCAGGTCCAATGAATCGCGCAAACCGCTGATAATGCCCATGGACTTGCCGATCAATTCACCCTTGAGCGGGATATTGCCGTGCTGCATGGCACCCTTGGCTTGGGCAATGCGCTGCAGACCGCCCTCGAACAACATCTGGATCAAACGGTGCGGATCAGCTTCGCTGACCTGAGCATGCACATTGACCGTCTGGTATTGCTTCATTGCAGCATAGGCATTCATCGGGGCTTATCCTGAAGGTTGTGGCACATGCTTCCTATATCGGCAGCACGGCTGAAACTTTAGGAAATTCCTGATTGATTTGGCCAGTAACAATGAACGGACTCAGGCCGGTTCGATAGCATCCCAGGCCGTCTTGATGTCGACCAACAGCCCCAGTACTTCGTCCAGGGTCCGTGGCGTTTCATCGAGCGCAACGCCTGCCAGCTTGCGGGTCATATAGTCGTACAGGGCATCCAGATTCTCGGCAATATCGCCACCCAGCTCCTTGTCCAAAGAACCCTGCAGGGCACCGATAATGCTGATGGTGCTGCTGACAGCCACACCGCGTCGCTCAGGATTGCCCGTGGTTACCGCATGGCGCGCCAGCTTCAGACGCTCAATGGCACCATCCAGCAGCAATTGCACCGCGCGGTACTGGGATACCTCCTGGGATACATTGACCTGCTTGTAGGTATCAATAGGGCTTTTCATCGGTTGTTATCCTGTCTGACCACACCTGGCAGGTTGTTCAACTGACCTGCGAGATAATCACTGGTCTGGCTGAGCTGTCCTACCAGGGAATCCATGGCATTGAATTGTGCCAGCAGTCGGCTTTCCATCTGCCCTACCCGGCGGTTGAGTTGCTCACGCTGGCTGTCAACACTGGCCAGGGTGTTCTGCAAGGCCTTGGTTCGGCTTTCGAGAATACCACCCGCCTCGGCATAGGGTTTGACCTTGCTTTCCAGCCGCGCCATCAAGCCATCCTTGCCGGTCAAAAAACCGTTGAGCTGATCGAAGTTATCGGCCAATACCGCGTCAAGACGCGCATCATCAATCTTCAGACTGCCATCACGCTGGGTGGAAATACCCATGTCGGCCAGAATACGCAGCGGACCGTCTCCTGATGGACTGCCCAGTTCCGAACGGGTAGCCGTCATAAACGAACGCACAGAAGCATCACCCACCAGCGCAGCAGCCAAGGGCTGCCCCTCGTCACCGCCCACCGGCGTCACTTTGGTCAGGCTTTCAATGGTGCCCATCAACTTGTTATACGCTTCAACGAAGCGTTTGACCGAGTTTTTAACTCCAGCCCGGTCCTCACCCACGGTCAGATTGACGGTATTGGCATTACTTACGTCTTCAGCAGACTGGGCACTTTTAAGCGTCAGGGTTACACCCTCGATCACGTCATCAATCACATTGCCGGCACTGGTAACAGCAATGCCGTCTATCGCCAGGCTGGCATCACGGGCATAACTGATCACTCGAGGATCGCGGGGGTTATCTGGATCCGCATCGGGTGCGACAAAATCCGTTGTTGGCGGCACACTGAAGTCCAGAACCGAGAGATCCCCAGTGGTTGAGCTGGATGTGACGTTGATATCGTTGCCCGTACCAAACTCCGAGGAGCTTAGTACCAACCGTGCACCACCCACACCACTGGGGTCATTGACAATGGTGGCACTGATACCAGCGCTCTTGCCTGCCGTATTGATGGCATCGCGAATGCCGCTAAGGCTGTTATTGGCTTCGCTGATGTTCAGATTGAGGGTCTTGTCGCCAGCACTGATGGTCATGCTGCCGGTGCCGATGGCCGCGGCCGGATCATCCACGCCGCGCAGGGCGACTTTGCTGGTCTGTGCCAGGTTGAATACCTGAACACTGTAATTGCCAGCAGCGGCCTTGGCGTCAGCAGACACGGTAAAGATGTCAGTCTTGCCGGAGGATGCAGAGCGCTTTTCAAACAAGGCGGGGTTGTTCAGGTCCTTCAGAACATTCTGAAATTCGGACAGGGCGCTGCGAAACTGGCCCAAACCTGAAAATTTTTCGGTCGTTGCCCGCTCCAGCCGATTGAGCTGCGCGGTTTTGGGTGCTTTTTCAGAGTTCACCAAGGCATCAACAATGCCCTTGATGTCCAACCCTGAACCAATACCCGTAATACCTGTAATAGCCATGACTTACCCCTGCGACCGAAAATTGACGGTCGATTAACCGAATTGCGTGTCCCGGTTAGTCAGGCAAGTACTGTGCCAGTCAAACCGGCAGACAGGGTTTAAGCCTCTGCCTCAAACAATAAACTGCGCACCTCGGACAGATTCTCTGCCAGACGCAACGCTTCTTCCGAGGGGATCTGGCGGATCACATCACCGCTGGTTGCCTCGGTTACATTGATAACAACCTGACCACTGGTGTCGTCCAACTGGAAGTTGATGTCACGACGGACCGACTGGACAAAGTCCTGAATATCGGCGACCGCACTTTGCAACTGGTCACGGTCCACTGCGGCACTTTGCTCAACGGCTAAAAGGGTTTGCGTCCCAACTGCTTTGGAGGCGGAAGAGACCAACGCAGCATCCATCTGCTTGCCCGACGTACGATCAGCTGCAGCCACTTCTTGCGCATTACCACTGCTGGCACTGCGGCTAACATCGAAGGGTTTCAGTATGCCCATGTCCATGGTGCTTACCTCGCAAAGGATAAAGCGGGGGGAAGGTTACCCCTCCCCCCGCAGTCTAACCCCGATCGACCCTTAGCCCAAGAGGCTGAGGACGGCCTGGGGCAACTGGTTGGCCTGAGCCAGAATCGCGGTACCAGCCTGCTGCAGAATCTGGTTCTTGGTCAGATTCGCGGTTTCAGCAGCAAAGTCGGTGTCCTGGATCCGGCCACGGGCGCCAGCGGCGTTTTCAGACACGTTCTGCAGGTTGCTGATGGTCGACTCGAAGCGGTTCTGAATCGCACCGAGGGAGGCGCGGGTCACGTCCACTTCCTGCAGGGCGGCGTCGATGGTGGCAATCGCTGCCTGAGCACCGTCTACAGTGGTGATATCGATCTTCTCAACCGAATTGGCAGCCTGAGCACCTTCAGCGACACCGGCAGCAGTAGCGCCAGTTGTGAAGCCAAGGTTAGCCACACCCCCTACGTTACCTGTTGTATCAGTGATGGTGACATCCGCAGTCGCACCTTTGTCAGTGGTAACAAAGGACAGACGGCCCTGATCAACAGTGGCTCGTACTTCGCCGCCCAGGTTGGCATTGTTGGCGATCTTCTGGTTGATGTTGTCAGCCAGCGACTCGAGCGTTGTGTAAGTACCTGCATCGATGGTTATAGTCTCTGCTGCACCGCCATTCACGGCGATATCAAACTGGTTATTACCCACTACAGCTGGCGTGGTCGCGGTTCCAAGAGCGTTAGAGCCACCTACATCAGTAGCATCACCCGCTGTGCCATCGACTACGTTCAGTGCCAGCGCATTAAAGTTACCAGCCACTGCATCTTCAGTAAGGACCAATGCACCAGTGGTACCGTCGAAGGTCGCTGTGGCACTGATACCTGCGGCTGTCAGAGCGTTATTGACGGTGGTCAGGTTGTTTGCAGCAACCCCATCATTGAGGGTGATGTCAGCAGTTGTGTTATTGCCGTCGGTGATGGCGAAGGTGACAGGCGCACCGCTGAGATCTCCGTCAAGATCGACGGTACCGGTGAAGACCGAAGCAGACCCAGCTGATCCAGCAGAGCCAGTCGAGATAGTCAAACTGGTTGGTGCGGCACCAGAAGTCAATGCAGCAGCAGTAGCTTCACGGCTGGCCTTGGTGCCCAGATCGGTAGTACGGAAGCTGTCGATCTTGACGCTGATGGTTTCGTTGGCCTGAGCACCGACCTGGACGTTCTCGGCGAAGCCGCCGTCAAACAGGGTCTTGCTGCCGAAACGGGTAGTAGTAGAGATACGGTCCAGTTCGTTTTTCAGCTGAACCATTTCGTCGTTAAGTGCCTTGCGCTCTGAGTCGCCATTACCGCCGTTGGCTGACTGAAGAGACAGGTCACGCATACGCTGGAGAATGTTGGTGGATTCCTGCAGGGCGCCTTCCGCGGTCTGAGCCAGGGAGATACCGTCGTTGGCGTTACGTACTGCCACGCCCAGGCCGTTGATCTGGCTGGTCAGACGGTTAGCGATTTGCAGGCCGGCCGCATCGTCTTTGGCGCTGTTGATGCGCGAACCGGAAGACAGACGCTCCAGAGAGGTCTGCAGATTGCTCGAAGACGTACCCAGGTTACGCTGGGCGTTCAGGGAGGCAACGTTAGTATTAACTGTAAGAGCCATGGTGTAGTACCTCTGTGGACCGTGTTTATGTTTGCCTGAGCTTGCGACTCGCGGGCCGGCTTTGCCCAGGCACCCATTGAGTTCGCGTTCAGTTACTGTATCGGCGCTGCCATCAGGAGCTTTAGGGAATTTTTAAAAAAAGTTTTTTGTTGGCTTGACAATCAGTTAGCTACCCAAAAAACCCTTCCCTGCGCACCTGACAAGCAATTGACGTCAACAGATGCGATACCGATATACCTGTATCGACAATTAATAGAAAAACTTGAGCCCTATTGCGCTAACACGCAAACCCAGAACAAGGTAGTCCTTGGGCAGCCGGTCAGGCCTTGAACGCGAACGGGTTTGGCATGGGAAACCTGCAGGCCTCTTTTCGCGCTCAAGCGCATTCCTACACCACCCCACCCCGGTAGGAGCGGGCTCGACCGCGAAAGGGGTTTGGCCTGGGACAACCTGCCCTCCAATATTCGCGCTCAAGCGCGCTCCTACAAACACCAGCCACAACGGTAGGACCGGGGCGGCCGGCCAGGCCTTGAACGCGAACGGGGTTAAGTCTGGACAATATATTGACTCAACAAAAAGGCAGCCCTGAGGCTGCCTTTTTCTAACGCCGGTGTATTACCCAAGCAAACTCAGAACCGCCTGCGGCAACTGGTTGGCCTGGGCCAGAATCGCGGTGCCGGCCTGTTGCAGAATCTGGTTCTTGGTCAGATTCGCGGTTTCGGCCGCAAAGTCGGTATCCTGGATCCGGCCACGGGCACCCGCAGCGTTTTCTGCCACATTCTGCAGATTGCTGATGGTCGACTCGAAGCGGTTCTGGATTGCGCCGAGGGACGCACGGGTCACATCCACCTCCTGCAGCGCCGCATCGATGGTGGCAATGGCGGCCTGAGCACCTTCCACTGTGGTAATGTCGATTTTCTCGACCGAATTCAGTGCCTGGGCACCCTCGGCCACACCCTCGGCCGTCAGGGCCAACGGATCGGCGACGGCAAAGCCCAGGGCAGCCAAACCACCATCATCGACCAGATCGATCCGGGCATCGGCCCCCTTGTCGGTAGTGACAAACTGCAAGCGGCCGGCATCGACGTTTGCTCGCACCTGACCGCTCAACGTGCCGTTGCTGGCTATCTTTTGATTGAGATTGTCAGCCAGGGACTCCAGCGTAGTGTAATTCCCCGGATCAATATTGATCGTTTGCGCCGGACCACCATTGACCGAAATTGCAAAAGCCCCTGAGTCTCCAACTACCCCTTGAACCGAGGATCGGCCTGCTCCAAAGAGTGCATCAGCACCCGTGCCAGAAATAGACAAGGATTCACCAAGCAAATCCCCCGTTTGGGTAAGAGTCAAAACACCACTTTCACTACTTACCTCAAGTCGCCCGGCTAGCCCCGCATCTCCATCAATTTCGCCCTGAATATAGTTTACAAGGCTATCTATATCTCCGTAGTCCTGATCAAGGTCAATGGAAAGAGTATCACCACCAAGATCAAGTACAACTGATGCCGCGGGCGGACCGGCAACAGCGTTATTCGATTGAAGAACAGAGCCAAATGAACGCCCTCCTGCAGCGCTACTGGAAACAATAATATCAACACCCTGAAAACCTGAGCCGCTATCCACCTCCCGCAAACCAACAAAATTGCCCTCGAAAAAAGCCTCGATACTTGTAATACCGGCATTATTGATAGCAATCTGAATCGCATTGGACAGTTCGGCTGCATCGGTATAGATGTCTGAGGTACCACTAGTACTGATGGAAGGCACAAAAATATTCGCCGATGAACCGTCGGGCAACTGGTTGATCGTGATGGTGTCATTAGCTGGGAAGTCAAGAGTGGCAGGACTACCAGGCGTTACTGCCCCATCCCCTAAAAATGATGCTGCAACACCGGAATAATCCAGTCGCGCAGCTCCGGCACCCACAATCGCGGATGCTGAGCTTGGGGTGCCAACAACAAGACTGGAAGCACCGCTACCCGCCGACAATCGCGCGGAGGTCGCCTCACGGCTGGCCTTGGTCCCCAAGTCGCTAGTGCGGAAGCTATCGATCTTGACGCTGATGGTCTCGTTGGCCTGGGCGCCGACCTGGACGTTTTCGGCAAAGGCACCGTCGAACAGGGTCTTGCTGCCGAAGCGGGTGGTGGTCGAGATACGGTCCAGCTCGTTTTTCAGCTGCACCATTTCATCATTCAAGGCCTTGCGTTCGGAGTCGCCGTTGCCGCCATTGGCTGACTGCAAAGACAGGTCACGCATGCGCTGGAGAATATTGGTCGACTCTTGCAACGCGCCTTCCGCCGTCTGCGACAGTGAAACCCCATCATTGGCATTGCGCACGGCCACACCAAGACCATTGATCTGGCTGGTCAGACGGTTGGCAATTTGCAGGCCGGCGGCGTCATCCTTGGCGCTGTTGATACGCGAGCCCGAAGAAAGCCGCTCCAGCGATGTCTGAAGATTACTCGATGAGCTACCCAGATTGCGCTGGGCATTAAGTGACGCCACATTGGTATTGACCGTAAGTGACATAGACCGTACTCCAAAAATCCATTAGGACCGCACACACCACAACCAGCCGGTACGCGAAGGCTATTTATCAGCATCTGTATGGATAATCGGCTGAGCAGATTAAAACTTGAGGAGAAAACTGGATTTTTACGGTGATGGTGACGACTGCGGCACACACTGCTCATCGGCTAACGAACCTAAAAACGCCCCCTGCTTGGCTTGAAAAGGAGGGGGCGAGGCGCAACTACCTGCCGTTCAGGTTAGAACGGATTCATCGAATCAAACATGGTTTTTTCTGCGTCAGCCGCCGCGGCACGCAGCTTGATCAGGTCCTTGATCTTGCGGTGCGGGAATACATAGAACTGATTGTCCTCGACCGCCTTGAGAGTCATCTCGGCGATGTCGGCGGCCTTGATCTTGCCCTTCTCTACTGCCGCCTTGATCGCGGCGGCGCGTTCGGCTGCCACTTCCACGCGCTCCAGGGTGTCGGCCTTGTCCGCCGGACGGTTTCGGGCAGAATCATGGATGCCGGTGGGGAAAAACGCCGGACAGAGTACCGTCACACCTACGTTGTCAGCGCCCACATCACGCAGGTCCAGCGCCAGGGTTTCCGATAGAGCAACCACTGAATGCTTGGTGACGTTATAGATACCCATGCTCGGGCCGTTCAGCCAGCCAGCCGCAGACGCGACGTTGACGATATGGCCTTCACCCTGCTCGATCAGCATCGGGGTAAAAGCCTTGACGCCCCAGGCCACGCCATAGAGGTTGACGCCCATGACCCATTCCCAGTCGGCCACGGTATTCATCCAGACCGGACCACCGACGCTCACACCGGCGTTGTTGAAGATCACATGGGCGGCACCGAACTGCTGCTTGGCCAGGTCGGCAAAGGCCTGCACCTGCTCCAGTTTGGAGACATCAAGACGCATGGTCGCGGTTTGGGTGCCGGGGCTTTGCGCTTCAACCTGGCGCTGGGTTTCCTGCATGCCGGCTTCATCCACATCGCCCAGCACCAGCTTCATGCCACGGGCGGCACAACGCAGTGCCAGCTCACGCCCCAACCCACTTCCACCGCCAGTAATGGCGGCGACCTTGCCACTCAAGTTTTGCATCCGCCTGCTCTCCTGTCATTCAGCAGCCCAAAAGCAGGCCGCACATATTATAAGTTCAATGAATAGCATGCCTAACTTGCCCCGTGCCAACCATATTAATTAGTCACGGTGATCTGCCTGGATTAATCAGCACCGCATCGCGCTGCCCTTACTGAATGATCTATAGTGAATTTGATCGTCCCATGCGAAAAGGAATCGCCATTGTGAATCGGATGCATTTTGCCTGCCTGCTTTGCTGCCTTTTCACCAGCCCACTGCTGCTGGCTCGCCCAATCATACTCACCACCGACATATTTCCACCCTATCAAGTGCAGGAAGATGACCTGCTGCGCGGCAGCTCCGTAGAGGCTTTGGCATGTATTTTCAATGCTATGCAACAGCCCTTTGAAATCCGCGTGATGCCCTGGGAGCGCGCCATACACGAAGTCAGCCAGAACCGATCAGACGGCTTTTTTTCCGCCAGCAAAATGCGTCGGGCCAGTGACTTTGCCGTACTCTCCGCCCCACTGGCACTCGAGAAGTGGTACTGGTACAGCAACGCCGATGTGCGCCCTCGGCGCACCAGCACAGATCAACAACAGAATCAGCGTATTGGTGCTGTGCGCGGCAGCAATCAGGTGGCGTGGCTGCAGGAGAATAGCTATCACATCGAACAACAGGTCAGCTCCACCGAGCAGCTATTGAAGCTGCTGCAGCGCGGTCGCATCGATGCTTTCCTGGCCGACCAACGCACCCTGCGTACCGAACTGACGCGACTGCCGCTGGGCTTGCGTCCAGCCCATGACCATTTCCAGCAATACGCCAACCTGGGCGTGTACTTTTCCAGCAGACTGATCGCCGAGGAGCCCGATTTTCTTGACCGATTCAATCACGAAATATTTCACTGCCTGCCTGAACGGCATACGCTGACCGCTGAAGAACAACAGCGCCTGCTAAGCTTGCATGAGCAGCTGTTCAGCGATTGGCTGCTGCAACCTGAACTGATTACAGCGGTCATTGCCCAGAACCGCTTGCATCAGAACATGAGCATTCCGCAGGTGCTGGCCCAAGACCGCCAATGGCTTGAAGAAAATCGCAGTAACAACCGCGTGTTGATCAACAGTGTGTTGGCGCACCCATTGTCGGCCAGCTTAAAGGAGCGGCAAAACGCCAGCGCCGAATTGATTACCGAAATCATGGTCACGGATAACCTTGGTTTGAATGTCGCCATCAGTGAGGTGACAACAGACTACTGGCAAGGCGATGAAATAAAGTTTTCTGACGCCTTTTTCAGCAAAAGCACCCGCTCGGTAATCGGCCCATTGGACTATGATCAATCCGCCCAGAGTTATCAGGTGCACATCAGCAGTCAGATTCGTAATCCTGAAAATGGAGAGGTGATCGGTGTGCTGATCCTCGGCCTAGATATTCAGCAAGCGCTGAAAATACCGGAAGCTTACTGATGCGATGCACCTGGCTGCCCCTTATGCTGCTGGCCTCAGTCTTGAGTGGTTGTGCTATCAAGGACCCGAATCCTGTACCTCCGGGCCTGGCCCGCGTGCTGTTCAGCAGCGCACCCGCTGACCAACTGAGCGCCTACCGGCTTAACGGGGAACTGGTGCGCAGCCTGCACTTTGCCGACCTGACGCCCGGAGAACATAGCCTGCAGTTGCGCTATCGATTCGAGCTGCCTGGCGGCGCCAGTCTCAATGGATTTGGTGAGCCACGCTTTCGCACCTGCATAATGGCACTGGCCTATGACGACTTTGCCGCCGGCAAGCCTTACCTGGTCAGAGCCGAGCGGCGCGGCATGAGGCCTGTCGCCTGGCTGGAAAACACCGAGGGCGAACGCCTGGTTCGCGCCGATGTTCTGCGTTGCGGTCCGGGTGTGTAAAAGAACCTAAACCCAACCGCGTGAACGCCAGTCTTCGATCCAGCCAAAGTCGCCATCGACCGGACGGTACTCAGCAGCCAGCCAGCCCTTGTAACCCGCCTGTTCCAGCGCCTCGAGACCAGCGGCAAAGTCGATCTGACCGCTACCCGGCGCGCCACGGCCTGGCAGATCGGCGAACTGCACATGACCAATACGTCCAGCCAGAGCAGTCACGGCATCCGCCAGGGCGATGCCCATGCGCTGCATATGATAGAAGTCCAGCTGCGCTGACAGATTGGGATGGGCAACGCGCGTCAGCATGCTCGCCAATTCCTCCGCAGTGGCCAGTACAAACCCGGGCATATCGTGCCGGTTGATGGCCTCACAGACGACCCCGATACCCAGCTCGGCAAAGGCATTGGCCGCTGCCGCCAGATTATCCGCCAGACAATCCAGCGCCACAGCGGGCTCCAGCCCCTGCTCCAGGCATCCCGGCAGCACATTGACCCGCAGAGGCCTGACATGCTCGGCATAGGCCAGCGCCTGCTCCAGCGCGCGGGCAAAGTCGTTGCGCCGTGAGGGTACGCAGGCCAGCCCCGGGCCACCCTGTAGCAGATCCCCGGCAGGCAGATTGATCAACACCAACGGCATGCCACTGCGCTGCAACGCCTGATGCAACTCCGGGGCCGGACAGTCATAGGGAAACTGTATTTCCACGCCGGCAAAGCCCGCATGAGCAGCGGCCACAACGCGTCTGCTCAGCGGCTCGGCGGTAAACAACATTGACAGATTGGCAGCCAGCGGCCAGACCATATGCAGACTCCCATGATGACCTTTGCAATCCGCATCTTAGCCTCGTTGGTTGCAAAGTGCGTGCTACAATCGCGCCACGCCCCGTCAGGACTCGACATCCGGATGGGAGTCTTCCGCTATTGAACCGGAGAAATACCATGTCGATGATCAAAGGCCACATGGCCACTTTGGCGGGCCTGTGCCTGTCTGCTGCCTGCCTGTTTTCGTCCTTTACTGCCAGCGCCGAGCAGAGGGTTCTGCGAGTATCCGCCATACCTGATGAAGCCCCCACTGAACTGCTGCGCAAATTCGAGCCGCTCGGCGCTTACCTGGAGCAGCAATTGGGTATGCCGGTTGAGTTTCAACCCGTCTCTGACTACGCCGGCGTCGTCGAGGCTCTGGGCTCAAAACGTCTGGACCTGGCCTGGCTCGGCGGTTTTACCTTCGTTCAGGCGCGCCTGCGCACCGGCGATGCCATTCCGGTTGTACAACGCGAACAGGATGCGGTCTTTACCAGTACCTTCATTACCGCTGACCCGACCATCAACAGCCATGCCGATCTGCAGGGCAAGAGCTTTGCCTTTGGCTCGGTGTCGTCTACCTCTGGCCATCTGATGCCGCGTTTTTTCATGCAGCAGGACGGCCTGGAGGTTGACCAGTACCTTGGCCGTGTCGGCTATTCCGGTGCCCATGATGCCACCGTCGCTTGGGTTGAATCCGGCCGCGTCGATGCGGGCGTGCTCAACGCCTCGGTCTGGGACAAGCTGGTCGCAGAGGGCAAGGTCGATACCGACAAGGTACGCGTCTATCAAACCTCACCGACCTACTTCGATTACAACTGGACGGTGCGCGGCGATCTCGACCCCGAGCTGGTTGAACGCATCAAGCAGGCCTTCCTGGCACTGGACCCGGAAAACCCCGAGCACAAGGTCATTCTCGACCTTCAGCGCGCCAGTCGCTTTATCGAAACCCAGCCCGAGAACTATCAAGGCATCGAAGCCGCAGCACGGGCAGCCGGTCTGCTGCAATAAATCATGGGTATTGACCTGCAAGGGGTGGGCCTGACCCACCCCGATGGCCATGTTGCGCTGCAGGATATCTCCCTGCAGATCACCGCTGGTGAACGGGTTGCCATCATTGGCTCCTCCGGCGCGGGTAAAACCACCCTATTGCGGCTGCTCGGTACTGGGCTTATGCCCAGCCGAGGCTGCCTGCATGTGCTCGACAGCGAACCGGCCAAGCTCAAAGGCCGAGCGCTGAAACAGCTGCGAACACGCATCGGCCTGATTCATCAAAGCCCACCGCTGCCGCCCCGGCAACGGGTGATCACCGCCGTACTGGCCGGTCGACTGGGGCAGTGGTCTCTGCTGCGCGCCCTGCTATCGCTGTGTTTCCCCCTGGATATCCCCGGCGCCCGTGCCGCACTGGCACCGCTGGACTTGCAGGACCGTCTGTTTGCCCGCTGCGACCAGCTGTCCGGCGGCCAACTGCAACGGGTGGGCATTGCTCGAGTGCTGTATCAGGGTGCTGATCTTCTGCTGGCAGACGAGCCGGTCTCGGCCATGGACCCGGTGCTGGCTGACCATACCTTGGGCCTGCTCAACCGCCTGGCCGAAGAGCGCCAGATCAGCCTGGTCGCCAGTCTGCATGCGGTCGACCTGGCGCTTCGGCATTTCCAGAGGGTAATAGGCCTGCGCGATGGACGCGTTCTGTTCGACTGCGCTGCCGCGGACGTCAGCCCGGCTGACCTGACAGCCTTGTACGGCAATGTCAGTCTGGCCACACAGGACATTGAAGGCCCGCTGGCAACAGATCCTGCGCCAAGTCTGGCACCGCCTCGATGTCTTTGATTTCAGCCCGTGACCCACGGGATCCTGCCCTGCTGCCACGCCTGGCCATGGGTCTGCTGGCAGTATTGTTGCTCTGGCCGGGTCTGCTTTTGACCGAGTTCGATCTCGGCCTGTTGTTTGATCCGCGTAACAGCAGCACCCTGGGTCGCTTCCTCGCCGGCTTCTGGCCACCGGATCTGTCCGCCGAGTTTCTTGCCATGCTGGGCAAGGCCACCCTGGAAACCCTGGCTATGGCCACAGCCGGGCTAGCCCTGGCGCTGACCCTGGCCATTCCTCTCGGATTGCTATCAAGCAAGGCGCTGTCGGTGTCGGCTGTGATCCATGGCCGGTCATCACGCTGGTCCAGCGCCGCACGCTACCCGGTACGACTACTGCTGATGCTGCTGCGCAGCATCCCTGAAATCGTCTGGGCACTGCTGTTTGTGCGCGCCGTCGGTCTGGGGCCAACGGCCGGGGTGCTGGCTATTGCCATTACCTACAGCGGCATGCTCGGCAAGGTCTTTGCGGAAATCTGCGAGTCAGTTGATCAACGACCGGCCAGAGCCCTGATGCAGAGCGGCAGCTCTCGCTTGAGCGCGTTTTTCTATGGCATCCTGCCACTGGCGGCCCAGGAGCTGACCTCCTATACCCTGTACCGCTGGGAATGTGCAGTACGCGCCTCGGTGATCATGGGCTTTGTCGGCGCTGGCGGCTTGGGTCAGATGATTGATCTGTCGATACGCATGTTTGCCGGCGGCGAAGTGGTCACTATTCTGCTGACCTTTCTGCTGCTGGTGTTACTGGCCGACCAACTCAGCACGCTGCTACGACGGCGGTTGGCATGAACAGACGCCTGGAATCCCTGCTCTGGATCAGTGCCCTGGCAGCCGCCCTGATTGCCTCATTCAGTTACCTGAATCTGGATCTGGGCGGTTTACTGCGCGGCGACAGTCCCAGCCAGATGGCTGCCTACGCCAGCGCGTTCTTCCCCCCTGATCAGTCACCGGACTGGCTGCGGCAGATTGGCTGGGGTGCGCTGGAAACCCTGGCCATATCCGCCATCGGCACCCTGTTGGCCGCGCTCGCCGGCGCCGCCTTGAGCCTGCTCGCCGCCGGTCGTCTGGGCTACCTGGCCAAGCTGCTATCGCGCTTGCTGCTGAATGCCCTGCGCTCGGTCCCGGAATTGGTCTGGGCGGCACTGATGGTACTGGCCGCCGGACTGGGGCCCTTTGCCGGCACCCTGGCCATCGCCCTGCATACCAGCGGTGTGCTCGGGCGGCTGTTTGCCGAGGCGCTGGAAAATACCCCGAACGCGCCAGCCCAGGCGCTACGCGACAGTGGTGCAGGGGCTGTTACCGCATTCTGCTACGGCACCTTGCCCGCGGTCATACCGCAATGGCTGGCCTACAGCCTGTATCGCTGGGAAAACAATATTCGCATGGCCGCGGTATTGGGCTTTGTCGGCGCTGGCGGTCTGGGGCAGATGCTATACGTCACCCTCAGCCTGTTTCAACAGCCTCGGGCACTTAGCGTGATCATTGCGATGTTGTTGATGGTACTGCTGGTTGATGCCTTGAGTGCCTGGTGGCGCAGCCGTCTGGGCTGAACGCTCAGTTTGCCGCCCGCTCCTGCACCAGCACCCAGGGACGGATAACCACCGCCCACAGGCTGTCCGGGTTGCGTGTCGCCCAGTCTGCGGCCTGCGCATCGCTGGTCGCCTGCAGTTGCTGCGCCTGCATCCAGTCTTTGACCTTCTCGGCACGATCGGCAATCAATGCCTCGGCCACCGTCACCAGATCCAGCTCCGCGCTCACCGTCAGCGTTTGCCCTGCAGCAAAGTGAGGCTCCAGCGCCTTCCAGTCGATGGGTGCTGTTGCACCTAGAATCGCAGCATAGGTATCACTTGGGTCTGTCATGTAATTACTCCTATCTGACATTTATTCCAGCGCATCTTAACCGGCCAGGCCAGCCTGGCAAACATTGAACCCGGCTAAAAGGCACAGGCACTGGCAACACGCGCGCTCATCTCGAATTGAACATGCTGTAAAGCACCGGCTTTATGCCGTATGGTAAGCACGAATAACGATATCTCTGGATGCCATCGTGTGGCGTGACAGCGCCAACCCGATCTGGTCATGGATGCGCTGGCAGCCCGCTCAGCCCGACCATCGATATGGCACATCATTGAGCGAGAAGATGCTATGAAAAAGGCCGCCACACACTCCCTTCCCAACCTCCTGGCAGCCCTTGTCCTGACCTGCAGCGGTTCAGTTGTCATGGCAGACACGATCAAGATTGCTCTGGCTGGCCCTGTTACCAGCCCGGTCGCCGATTATGGCGATATGCAGTTTGTTGGCGCGAAAATGGCCATCGAGCATATCAATGCCGCAGGCGGGGTCAACGGCAACAACTTCGAGGCTGTTATCTTTGATGATGCCTGCGATCCCAAGCAGGCCGTAGCAGTGGCCAACCGGATCGTCAGCCAAAACATCCGCTTTGTTGTCGGCCACCTTTGCTCCAGCTCCACCCAGCCTGCCTCACGCATTTATGAGGAGGAAGGTATCCTGATGATCACCGCTGCCTCGACCAGTCCCGAGATTACCACCCATGGTCATCAACTTTTATTCAGAACCATCGGCCTGGACAGCCTGCAGGGCGATATCGCCAGTGATTACATCGTTAACCAGATAAGACCTGCAACAGTCGCCGTACTGCATGATGGCAAGCAATATGGCCAAGGCATTGCCGGAGTAGTCCGCTCACAACTGAGCGCAGCCGGTATTGAAGTTACCTTGTTTGAACAGATCAACGCGGAGCAACAGGATTTTTCCGAACTGATAAGCCGATTGCAAACGGCTGGTGTTGATTTCGTTTACTACGGCGGCTATCACGTTGAGCTCGGATTGCTGTTGCGTCAATCGGCTGAACGTGGTTTCGATGCCCGCTTCATGGGGCCGGAAGGTGTGGGTAACAGTGCTATTTCAACCATTGCCGGAGCCGCCGCAGAAGGCCTGTTGGTGACGCTGCCCAAGGCCTTTGACCAGGACCCGCGCAATGCTGAGCTGGTTGAGGCGTTTATTGCCAGAAATGAAGACCCTACCGGCCCCTTTGTTTTCCCGGCCTACGCCGCTGTTCAAGTGATTGCCGAAGGGATCAGGCTGGCTGGCAACAGCGAGCCTCCCGACGTGGCCGAAGCGCTGCGAAACAATCGCTTTGAAACGCCCATAGGCACCCTTGAGTTTGATACCAAGGGTGATCTTCAGACCTTCAGCTTTGTGGTCTATCGCTGGCATGCCGATGCTAGCAAAACCGCCCTTACGCAATAGCCGCACACTTTCTATCAGGGTTGTAGGCCGCGGTAGGCGCAACCGGCAAGACGTGTTCCTTCTTGCATAAGCACCGCGGTGCGATGAAAGTAATCCTTGGAGGAAGTGCTGAAGCATGGCTGCGGGTAAATCAACAGCTCTTGTGCCGTACCCCGCAAGCTCCGGTAACTCAAAGCCACACCCGGCAGCTCTTCGCTGATCACTGGTAGCACTGTGGCAATGGCCGCTGATTGATCAACCCGCTGCAAACCGGCGCTGCCGAGTTCCGCACGCCAGTCTGAATTATCACCCTGCGCCACCCATCGTTGAGTAACATAGGCGCTGTCAGCACATCCACGCCCACTGGACTGCATGCGAATAACTTCGCCTACACGCAAACGCTGGTCGCCGCGTTCAACACCGAGCAAATCCACAAAAATGGCCGTCTGACCCGGTTGAGCCAGCTGATTGAATAGTGCATCAAGGGTGTCGGTCTGCTCCAGAACCCGCAGCTCGCTGCCGTCACAGGGCTCAAGGGTGCTGAGCCCCTCGGCGACGAAGAGCAAACCGCTGTAGCGCTGCTCCTCGGCAAACCAGGGCGCCGGCAGCAGCGCGCAGCCACCCAGAGCGGTGAACAGTAAACACAGTGGCATGCGCAGATGCCGAGCGGAGAATGACATGCTGTTACTCCAAAACCACACTGAGTTAAATAAACGACTGGCAATAGATCACAAAATGAGCAACTGATGCTACCCTGTCGGCCTGCAATGAGGCTACTCTTGCGGAAACCTCAGCTCAGATGTAGACGGTCATTATGAAAACAGCACACGCTCTCGCACTTCTTTCCCTGGCACTGTTGGCCAGCGCATGCTCGTCAAAGGCACCTGTTGCTCCACCGGTCGTGCAGGCAGCACCGCCACCCTGGGCCGAATCTCGAATAGCCCACCTGAGCAGCATTGCCGCTGAACAAGGCTTCGAGATTGAACGCGAAGGAGAGCAGATTCGCCTGATCATTCCGGTAGCTGGCAACTTTCACCCAAAACGTACCTTGTTGCTGCCCTCCGGCCTGGTACCGCTAAGCAAGGTTGCCCAGGCGCTGAGGGACGACGTCGACAGCCAGTATTCGGTGATAGGTCATAGCGATAGCGCCGGTGATGCCGACATCAATCATCAGCTCAGCATGGAGCGCGCCCAGGCCGTTGCCAGTGTTCTGATGCTTGGCGGTGTAAGCCGCCAACGCATGCACCTGCGCAGCATGGGCGAAGCGCAACCGCGTGCCGATAACAACACGCCAACGGGACAGGAGCTTAATCGTCGGGTAGAAATTCTACTGACACCCTATCCAACCCGCATGGCTTCTGCCAACTGATCGATACCAACCCGCTGCCCGACCGGGCAGCGGTAGAAAATTGAAACGACCTACCCTCACCTGCAAACCTGTTCGAACCTTATTCCCAAGGCTCACCGCGCGTTCGCTCAACCCGCTTGAGTCGCTCATGCATGGCTGCTTTGGCCAGCATATTGGCACTGACCGGCGCCGTCATGAACAGAAACAGCGTAATCAACAGTTCATGCAGACTGAGACCTTCGCCGCGGGTGCTGAAATAAATCAGCGAACCTATCACCAACGCGCCCACGCCTAGGGTAGTGGCTTTGGTTGGCCCATGCAGACGCATGAAAAAGTCAGGCAGTTTCAACAAACCGATAGAGCCGATCAAAGCGAACAAACTGCCAATCAGGATCAGTACGGCGACAATCCACTCAACTACAGTGGCGTCTTGCAGGGCTGCACTCATAGTCCGTTCCTATTCAATGATGTCACCACGCAACAGATGCTTGGCAATCGCCACGGTACCGACAAAACCCATCACCGCAATCAGTAGGGCTGCCTCGAAAAACAGATCCGAACCCAGGTACAGACCAAGCAGGATGATCAGGGCAATGGCATTGATATACAGCGTATCCAAAGCCAGAATCCGATCGGGCAGATCCGGGCCCTTGAGCAGGCGCAACAGATTCAGCAACATGGCCACGGACATGATGCCCAGACACAGAACAATCACGAACTGGAGCATGCGAATACCTCCATCAGGGGTCGTTCGTAACGCTGCTTGATTGTCGCAATCAACAGCTGCTCATCCGTCACGTTCAAGGCATGAATCAACAATGTCCGGCGATCCTCGCTCAACTCTGAGGATACCGTGCCTGGTGTCAGTGAAATGGTGCTGGCAAGCAGGTGAATGGCGAAGGGATCGGTCAACTCGACCGGATATTCAACAAAGGCCGGCTGCAATTTGTTACTGGAACCCAGGATCAACTTGGCAACATCCAGGTTGGCCGTGACAATATCGCCGAGCACACGCAGCGTAAAGCGTAACAGGACTCCGGGCTTGGACAGGGTCGGAGGGTTTGGCCAGAACACATGGGTAACCAGCGGAATCAACCAGGCCAGCAAGAAGCCCATGATCAAGCTGCCTGCGGACAGATCGTTCATGATCAGCGGCCAGACAACAACCAAAAACAGGCTCAACCAGGGGTGGGGCAATAACGCCCGGCGTGACATCATGGCTGATCTCCCGGATCGTAGGCTTGCATGGATAAGACAGCATCGATATAGGCCGTAGTGTCCAGCAGATCGGTTACCGTGGCCTGCAGATAGTCAAGCAGTGGCGCGGCGAACACGACCAGCAGCGGACTGCCAAGCAATAACAGCAGCACCGGCAACAAGCGCAGAAGGTCCAACGGCTCACCAACGGCAACACTGCCATCCTGGCGCCAGAACAGGGTACTGCCAGCCCGACTGAGTGCGACCAGGGTAACAAGACTGCCAAGCAAAACCGTGACATAAAGCCAGGCGGCAGTCGCGCCTGTGCCGGCCGAGGCAAGCAGCATGAGCTTGCCGATAAAGCCCGACAGCGGCGGCATGCCCGCGACGGAAATGGCAGCAAAGAAGAACAATCCACTCAGCAACAGGTTGTTGGCCATCTGGGGGCCCAGGATCAGCCTTGCACCAAAGCGTGGCCCACGCAGCCGGGCTATGATGCCAGCGAACAAGAACAAGGCGCCACTGATCCAGGTTGAATGAATCAGGTAGTAGAGGCTGGCGACCAGCGCCTCCTGGCTACCCATGGCAATACCTGACAGCAAGGTACCCACTGAGACCACCACCAGATACGCCGTCAGGCTACCGAGGCTACTGGCAGCCAGCGCACCTGTAGCGCCCAGCGCCAGCGTAATCAGTGCCGCTGGCCACAGCCAATCCTCTGCCATGCCGGCCAGGTCGCCTGCTTCAGAACCAAAAATCAGGGTATAAACGCGCAGGATCGAGTACAACCCAACCTTGGTCATGATGGCGAAGAGCGCAGCGACAGGCGCACTGGCCGCCGCGTAAGCCTTGGGTAACCAGAAATAGAGCGGAAATAACGCTGCCTTGAGCCCAAAGACAACCAACAGAAGCATGCCCGCCGCGCCCACCAGTGGCACCTGTTCTGCTGGCAGACTGGCAACCCGAACAGCCATGTCAGCCATATTCAGGGTACCGGTCAGTCCATACAAGGTACCAACGGCAATCAGAAACAAGGCCGAGCCAAACAGATTGAGCAGGACATAATGCAGCCCGGCACGCACCCGCGCTGATCCAGCCCCATGCAACAACAGGGCGTAGGAAGCGATCAACAGAATCTCAAAGAAGACAAACAGGTTGAACAGGTCGCCGGTCAGGAAGGCGCCATTGATACCCATCAGCTGGAACTGGAACAAGGCATGGAAGTTGCGACCCAAACCATCATCACCGCGCAGGGCGTAAAGCGCCGTTGCCACCGCCAGCACGGCAGTCACGACCAGCATCAAGGCTGTCAGTCGGTCCACCACCAGAACAATACCAAATGGCGCAATCCAGTTTCCCGCCGCATAGACGCTGATGGTCTCGTTACTCTGCGCCATCAACATCAGAGCAAGGGGTAACTGAACCAGGGTGGCAAAGAACGACAGCAGGCGCTTGATGTTCATATTGCTGCGCGCTATCAGCAGCAATATAGCGCCCATGAACATGGGCAGAATAATGGGCAAAACCGGTAAATGGCTCATCAGTGATCGCCCCGTCCGTCAACATGATCACTGTCGAGTTCACCCTGGGCACGCAACGCGAGCACCAGCGCAAAGGCGGTCATGGCAAAGCCGATAACAATGGCCGTCAATACCAGCGCCTGGGGCAGTGGGTCAGCATACTCGGCTGAGCGCCCAATCACCGCCGGCATGCCGGTATTCAAGCGCCCCATGGCAAACAGAAAAAGGTTTACGGCGTAGCTGATCAAGGTCAAACCGACTACCACAGGGAAGGTTCTGGCGCGCAACAGCAAATAGACACCGCAGCCAACCAAAACGGCTAACGTCAAGGAATACAACAGTTCCATTACCTGTCTCCCATGGTGCTGCGGCCGGTGGACAGTTTGCCCAGATTGGCCAATATCAACAGGGTTGCTCCCACGACGGTAAGGTACACCCCCAAATCAAAGACCAGGGCACTGGCCAGCTCAATCTCGCCTATCAGTGGCAGGTGCACATGCGCAAAGGTACTGGTCAGGAACGGATAGCCGAACAGCAGGCTGGCCAGCCCTGTCAGCCCGGCAATGATCACGCCTATGCCCGCCAGATGGTGATAGTTGACGCCCCAGCGTTCTGTGGTCCATTTTTCACCACTGGCCACATACTGCAAAATCAGCGCCACGGCAGTGATCAAACCAGCAATGAAGCCACCGCCGGGCAGATTGTGGCCGCGCAGGAAGATATAGACCGAGACCATCAGGGCCAACGGCAGGATGACCCGTGACAGGTTGATCAGCATAAAGGGATGGGCATCGCGCGCCCAGGGCCGACCCAGGGCATCGGTTTCCGGGATACGCAGTCGCAGACCGTCGATCAGGGCGTAAATCGCCACCCCGGCAATCGCCAGGACCGTCACCTCTCCGAGGGTGTCGAAACCACGAAAATCCACCAGAATAACGTTGACCACATTGGTGCCACCGCCACCTGAGACACTGTTCTCGAGAAAGAAGCCGGCAATGCTGTCGTAGGGCCGGGTCATCACGGCAAGCGACAGGCCACCGACCAGCAAGCCTGACAGGGTTGCCAGTGACAGATCACGACCACGTCGTAGGCTGGATGACTCCACTGGCGTCTGACGCGGCAGGAAAAACAGCGCCAGCATCAGCAGAACGATAGTCACCACCTCAACAGACAACTGGGTCAGCGCCAGATCAGGCGCGGAGAAACGCGCAAAGGCCAGTGCAACAAACAGCCCCACTACGCTCAACATGATCAACGCGACCAGTCGTTGGCGATGCCAGAACACGGTGGCCAGAGCCGAAATCATCAACATAACGGCCGCCAGAGCGGTGACCGCATCCACCGGCGCCAGGGCGATTTCACCGCGCAGGCTGGGCATTTTCAGCAGCCAGTAACCCGCCACCAACAGCGCAGTCGTGATCATCAGACTCAGATAGCGCTGCAGCGACGCATTCTCCAGCAACAGGGTAAAGCGCCCGGCCGCGCGAACCAGGGTTTGCATGACGCGTTCAAAAACCAGCTTGCCGTCCAGCTCGGGCAAGCGCTCATACCAGTCAAAGACGCGGCGCCGACCGGCATACACCAGCACCCCGACGACCAGCGCAACAAAGGACATGATCAGCGGCAAGTTGAAGCCGTGCCAGATGGACAGGCTGTAATCAGGCAAGGGCCCGCCAATGGTCGCACTGGCGGCTACCGCCAGCAGACTGGCCACCGTGAAGGCCGGCAACAGCCCAACCAGCAGGCACAATGCAACCAGAATTTCCACCGGCACCTTCATGTAGCGTGGTGGTTCATGGGGCGGATACTTGGGCAGGTTGACCGGTTTGCCATTGAAAAACACGTCATGGATAAAGCGCAGCGAATAGGCAACGGAGAAGATCCCTGCCAAGGTCGCCACCAGCGGAATGATCCAGCTGTAGTTGCCGAACTGGTTCTGCTGCAGGGTTTCGGTAAAGAACATTTCCTTGCTCAGGAAGCCATTCAGCAGCGGCACCCCAGCCATGGCCGACGCCGCCACCATGGCCAGCGTGGCGGTATGCGGCATAAAGCGCCAGAGCCCATTGATCCGGCGCATGTCACGGGTGCCGGTCTCATGGTCAATAATCCCTGCCGCCATGAACAACGACGCCTTGAAGGTCGCATGGTTGATGATGTGAAACACCGCCGCGACCGCCGCCAGCTTGGTATCCAGACCAAACAGCAGGGTAATCAGACCCAGATGGCTGATGGTTGAGTAAGCCAGCAGGCCCTTGAGATCGTGTTTGAACAGTGCGGTACAGGCGCCCAGCAACAGGGTAATCATGCCGGTAATGCTGACCAGGTAGAACCACAGGTCGGTCTCGGCCAGTGCCGGATAGAGCCGCGCCAGCAAAAACACCCCGGCCTTGACCATGGTCGCCGAATGCAGATAGGCGGACACTGGCGTGGGTGCGGCCATGGCATGCGGTAGCCAGAAGTGGAAGGGAAACTGCGCCGACTTGGTAAATACGCCCAGCAGCACCAGCACCAGCACCACCGGATACAGACTGTGGGCGCGGATGATATCTCCGGCCGCCAGTACGGCAGACAACTCGTAGCTGCCGACAATCTGCCCGAGAATCAGCACACCGGCCAGCAGCGCCAGTCCACCGCCACCTGTAACAGCCAGGGCCATGCGGGCGCCCTTGCGGGCGTCAGTGGAGTGCGACCAGTAGCCGATCAGCAGGAATGACGAAAGACTGGTCAGCTCCCAGAAGAACATCATCAACAGCAGGTTTTCCGAGAGTACCACGCCGAGCATGGCCGACATGAACAGCAGCAGATAGGCGAAGAAACGCCCCATTGGGTCGTTCTTCGACAGGTAATAGCGTGCATAGAGAATGACCAGCAGGCCAATCCCCTGAATCAGCAGGGCAAACAGAAAACCCAGGCCATCAAGCCGGAAGCTCAGATTCAGACCGATCTGACTTAACCATGGCCAGGTCTGAACCACCACGGCACCGGCAAATACCTCAGGCATGTGTCGCCATAGCAGCACCATGCCCAGCACTGGCGCCAGCATGGTTGCCAGAGCACACAAAGAGCGTCCATATCGCACCGTTAACAGGGGAAGCAGGCTACCCAGCAGGGGTAGCAGCACAATCAGCGCCAGGGTCATGCAGGACTCACTCCATCAATGGCCGTTCAGGCTTCTTTATTCGGCATGGATCGGCATTCTGCTGCCGCACAAGCAACCCATTATCCACACACAGCCTTGCACTGTCATGAACTCAGGGCAGAGAAAATTAGTGTTGCTCAGGATCGTTGATTCTATCCTGCTCGCGCTCCAAGGCATCACCGAGCGGGCCCACCTGCGGCCTTACGCCAGCCCGATGACCCGCACGGGAAATGGCATGGGCCGCCATGGGTGCCGTCACCAAAAGCACTACAATAGCCAGCAGGCTTTCCACCCAGGCTTGCCCGGCAGTGGCACTTAACACACCAAGCAATACCAGAATAGCACCCAATGCACCCGCCTTACTGGCTGAATGCATGCGCGTGTAGGCATCCGGCAGGCGCCATACGCCAATAGCACCAAGCAGGCTTAACATGGCACCGAGCAACACCAGGCCAGACGCCAACCAGGCGATAAACTGACTCATGGCGCCTCCCCGTTATCCGCGCGCTCAGGCTGCCCGTGGGGATCATCGCTGCTATGCGTACCCCTGAACAGCAGCGCAAAAGCCACGCTGCCAAGAAAACTGACGATAGCCAGCAAAATGGCCACATCGAGCAAAACCGCCTGCCCGCGCATCAACGCCAGCAAGGCAATACCGGCCACGCCAATCATGGTCATGGCATCAACCGCCAAGGCCCGGTCGGGCCGACTTGGTCCCGCCAGCAAACGCCACATGATCAACAGGGTACTGATGATCAGCATAGTGCCGGCCAGGGGCAGAACCCAGGCCATCCCAGCCATCTCAACCTGCATGTTCAGCCTCCCGCAGCGGCGTCACCCAGCGCATCAGACGTCGTTCAATATCAACTACCGCACGCACCACCGAATCCGTCGAGCGCGCATCCAGAACATGGACGTACAATTGACCATTCGAGACCCTGTAGTCCAGCGCCAGGGTGCCCGGGGTAAGCGTCAACAAGCAACCGATCAGGGTCACCAGGCGGCGATCGCGGGTAGCGATATCGACAGCTATGACCGCAGGTTCTATCTTGCGGCGCGGGTTGAGCACAATCATTGCCACATCCAATGACGCGCTGAACACCTGCCATGTGAACCAGGGAACAAAGACTGTCGCGCCCTCAAGCCGCATGGCATAAAGCCGACAGCCTGCCCACAGGTAGCCAAGCACACGTAAAAACGGATATAGACTGGCAAAAGCCAGCAACCAGAACAGCGGTGAGAGCTCCGCCAACCACCAACTGAGCAGGGTTGCAGCCAGCAAATGCAGGTAGAACATCAGTTCACCTCCCTGTCGATCAACTGCAAATAGCCCGGCGCTTCAATCAGTTGGGTTGAAGCCGCCATGGCATAGTCCATCACCGGGCCAGCACCCAGACCAATCAGAATGGTAATCAGACCCAGTGCTGCGACCGTAACCCAGGCACTCGTCGGCCCCCTGCCGGTCTGTTCGAGCAGCGCTGGCTGCGCATGCGCCTTGAGAAAACCTTCGTTCCAGATCTTGCTCATTGACAGCAGCGTGAAGACCCCGGTCAATAGAGCAAAAAAGGCCGCGATCCAGATACCCGCATCCAGGCTCGCCTTGATCAGAACGAACTTGGCCCAGAAACCCGACAGGGGCGGAATACCCGCCAGCGACAGGGCCGGAATGGCGAATAACAGCGCCAGTAAGGGTGAGCGTGCATATAGGCCACCCATGGCAGCCAGGCGTTCTGAGCCGGCCATGCGTGCCGCGATACCCCCGACAAAGAACAGGTTGGCCTTAACCACGATATGGTGGATCAGGTAGAACACCGCGCCGGCCAGCGCCAGCGGCGTGGCCAGGGCCAGACCGAGCACCATGTAGCCGACCTGGCTGACGATATGAAATGACAGGATACGCCTGACTTCCGTCTGTGCCGCCGCACCGAGCACACCGACAATCATGGTCGCGCAGGCCACCCATAGCAGCACGCTGTGCACCATCCCGTGTTCAGGCCAGAGCAGGGTAACCAGACGGATAAGGGCATAGACCCCGACCTTGGTCAGCAGGCCGGCAAACAGCGCTGAAACCGGCGTCCAGGCCACGTGATAACTGGCGGGAAGCCAGCCAAACAAGGGAAACAGTGCGGCCTTGATAGAAAAAGACAACAACATCAGTATCACGCCGAGGGTCGCACCGTCACTGGCCTCACCGGCACGGAACAACAGTGCCAGTTCGCCCATGTTCAGCGTCCCGCTGGCTCCGTACACCAACCCGGCGGCCAGCAGGAACAACAGCGTGGCCAGCATGTTCAATACCAGGTAGGTCATCGCACCGGATAGACGTCGCTCACCCCCGCCCAGAGCCATCAATGCAAAGGAGCCGATCAGCAGCACCTCAAACCAGACATACAGGTTGAAAATATCCGCCGTAATGAAGGCACCGCAGATACCGGCAAGCAGGCCCTGCACATAGAGATGGGTATCACGGAGAAAATCCACCGGCATCGGCTGTCGATTGATATACAGCAGCGTCGCCAGGCCGATTACCCCGGTGATCGCCACCATCACCGCTGACAACCGGTCAATCACCAGGCTGATGCCATAGGGCGCCTGCCAGCCACCCATTTGTCCGCTGAGCACAGTGCCACCAGCAGCCAGCCAGACCAGATACAGGCCCGTCAGCAGTAACAGGCTGCTGCCAGTAAAGCTGATCAGGCTGACCAGTGCCGGGTGGCGCCTGACCAACAGGGCCAGCAGAAGCGTCACTAGCGGGATCAGTACCGGCAAGACCAGTAACAAGGTCATGACTTGCCCTCCGCAGGCTCATCCTGCTGCTGGGCATCAAGATCCGGAGCAGGTTGCTCGGTAACCTCGCTGACGGTGTCGGTATCCTTGTCGCCATGCAGTTCATGGGTGCGTTTTAGCACCGCAAGGGCAAAAACAAAGAGCGCAAAGCCGATCACAATGGCGGTCAGCACCAGTGCCTGTGGCAATGGATTAGCGGCGTCAGGCACGGCACTGCCAGCAAATACAAAGGCTGGCGCCTCGCCTGACAGTCGGCCAGCGGTGAGAACACCGAGGTTTATCGCATTACCCAGCACAGCAATCCCCAACACCACGCGCATCAGATGGCGATCAAGCATCATCCATACCCCGAGTGCCGCCATGATGCCGGCAGCAATAGCTGCAATCCACTCCATCAGGCGGTCCTCCCGATCAGGTTGCGCATCATGTGCATCACCGAGCCAAATACAGTCAGAAACACCCCCAGATCAAAGAGCAACGGTGTACCCAACTTGATATCCGCGACTGTGACCCAGTGTCCGGTCATGTACTGGCCGTCCGCGACCAGGCCAAAGAAACCGGCGCCGGTTGCGCAGGCAAGACCCACGCCGATCAGCGTCGGGGGCGACACATACGCCAGCCCGCGCTGAATCCCTCGCCCGAAGGTCACCACCAACAGGGTAAAGCCGGTGGCAGCCACCAGACCACCTATAAAGCCGCCCCCTGGCAGATTATGACCACGCCAGAGAACGGCAAGCGACGTGACGAGCAATACCGTTGCCAGGGGGCGCATGCCTTGACGCAGCAGTATCGAATCGAACTCCGGTAAACCACTGGGCTTGTCTGCCGAATTCTGGCCCGCGCCCAGCAGGCTGGCAGCCGCCAGCGCTGCAATGGCAACCACCAGGATTTCGCCCAGGGTATCCACCGCGCGAAAATCCACCAGAATCACATTCACCACATTGCTGCCAAAGCCACCGGGCAGACTGTTGGACAGAAACCAGCTGGCCAGGTCACCGGGCAAAGGTTGACTGACGGCATTGATGATCAGCAAGGTGACTGACAAACCCATAAGAGCAGCCACCAGTCCATGCCACAGATTGATGCCGCGACCACCCAACCCGCTGGCCGGCACCATGGGCATGCGCCGCAGCACCATGGCCAGAAATACCACCGTCAGGGTTTCGACCATCAACTGTGTCAGCGCCACATCCGGCGCATTGACCGAGACGAAAAACAACGCCAGGCCAAGACCACTGGCACCCAGCGAAGCAACCAATGCCAGCCGTCCAGCCATGAAGGCCGCGCCCGCCGCACCGCCTATCGCCAACATCAGACCCAGCATCCCCGGCAGACTGACGTCAGACAGAACTGACGGATCGAACAGGTTGTTGGTCGTGAATGCCAGGCCAAACAAAATGCACAGACTGACGACCAGCGTCATCAGAGCCAGGTGCAAACGCAGAGACCCGTGCTGGAACTGCCGTGCCACCAGGCTGGCAAACTGAAAAAGACGGCTGAGCAGCAGATCCCATAGCAGATCACCGCTAAAGCTCCATATTCTGCTCAAACGACTGGCCAGTGCACGCACGCTTGCAGCCCGAAAATAAAACAGGGTCCCCAGCGCCAGGGTCAGCACGCTGGCAATCACGGCGGGGGTAATACCGCCCCAGAGATACAGATTGACATCGACCTGACCAGTGGCCACCGACTGGACAGCCGTATTCACCAGCCAGGTTTCTGGCCACTGATTCCAGGCGCCCAAGCCAAAACCACCGACTGCCAGCAAAAGCGGCCCTATCCACATGAAAAATCCAACTTCATGGGCCTGGCCGGGATAATCACCACGCGGGCCAAAAAAGGTCTTGAAGAAAATCAAACCGGCTGCCGCCACCAGCAGTGCGTTGGTCACGATCATCACCAGGATCACCGTCCAACCCACACTGCCCATTTCAACCAAGCCGGCGTATTTGAACTCCTTGGCTATGAACCCGAAAAAAGGCGGTAACCCGGCATTGGAAAAGGCCGCCAGCCCGACCGCTACAGCAGTCACCGGCATCAGCGCGGCCAAGCCTCCCAGGCGCCTCAAGTCACGGCTGCCGGCCGCATGATCAATCGAACCAACCGCCATAAACAAGGCGCCCTTGTACAGCGAGTGCGCGACCAGGTAGAGGACAAAGGCCTGCAGGCCATAGGAAGTATTGGTGCCGATCAGCATGGTCAGTTGGCCCAATACGGTGACCGTGGTGTAGGCCAGCATGCGTTTGATGTCGTACTGACGAATGGCCAAAATTGCGCCGATCAGTGCGGTCAAGGCGCCCACTGTTATCAGCACTGTGCTCCAGCCTGCGCCACCACCCAGGGTCGGGTTCAAGCGTGCCAGCAGGTAAATGCCCGCTTTGACCATGGTTGCCGAGTGCAGGTAGGCTGACACCGGTGTCGGCGCATTCATGGCGTTGGGCAACCAGAGATGAAAAGGAAACTGTGCCGACTTGGTGAAGCAACCGATCAATACCAGCAACATGATCGCCGGAAACAGCCCGTGGGCCTGAACCAGAACGGCATCAAGCTGGGAAAACTGCCAGGTGTCGGCCGCCGCACCAAGCAGAATCAAGCCGGCGAGCAATGCCAGCCCGCCCCCACCGGTAATCAACAGGGCCTGAAGTGCCGCACGGCGAGACTCGGGTTTCTCATGCTGAAAACTGATCAGCAGATAGGAGGCCACACTGGTCAGTTCCCAGAACACAAACATGACAATCAGGTCATCAGCCAGCACCAGCCCGAGCATGGCCATCATGAAGGTCAGCAAATAGGCGTAAAATCGCCCGAGATGATGGTGATCATGTAGATAGGCGGCCGAATAAAGCACTATCAAAGCACCGATCCCAGTGATCAGCAGAGCAAAGATCAGGGACAAACCGTCCAGCCTGAGGGTAATGGCCACGTCCAGCGCCGGCACCCAGGCCAGACTGGTTATCAACTCCTGCCCGCCGGCAACCAGGGGGATCTGGCTGGCAAACCAGATAAAGCAGGCAGCAGGAATCAACGCCAACAAGGCACCTGAGTGGCGTTTGAAGAGGTGCCAGATCAGCGGAGCCAACAGCGCATTCAAGGCAATGGCCAGTACACTGCTAAGCATTCAAATAATCCGTAACGTCATGTTGTTGGTCATGCATCTCACTCCGAGCTGGGCGACGATCATAATTAACACAGAATCAAAGCCGGATAACATCCTGCCAGAACAAGGGTTTAATGCAGACATATTGGTTAGTAAGCGACGTATAAATAAGAAGGGATTGCATTACGCTCTGTAGCAATTTGAATCAATTGAACCGTGTTCAACCTGTGCAATGGCTGACCATGCCTAAGGGGAAGCCGTCAGCCTCCCCTCCCTGGTAGATCCTACTTGGATACTCTGGATACGCCGTTAACCGTCAGAATACGTACACGCTCGCCGGCAAAAAAGGATACCGCCGGGTCAGCCTCCTGCACGTAAGCCCTGGTCTGACCATCATCCTCGCGCACGGTGATCTCAACGCCCTGGGTGCGCGTAATGCCCTCTTCGGCGGCGGCGCCAATCATGCCACCGGCCACTGCGCCTACTACACCGGCTATCACACTTCCACGCCCACCGCCGACACCGGAGCCGGCAACCCCTCCAACCACAGCGCCAGCAGCTGGACCAATCGGGGTCTTGGTACCCTCAATCTGAACCGGCCGCACCGACTCTATGGTGCCCATGCGCACAGTCTGCGGCGCTCGAGCCTGATCACGACTGTAAACATCACCGGTCAATTTCGAGGCACAGCCGCCGAGCCCGAGAAGGGCTATCAGGGTAGCGCTTATGAGAATGTGCTTTTTCATGGTTCACCTCTGTCAATTCACGATGATGCTTTGACGCTCAAACCCACCAAAGTTGCGATTCAATAGAGTAAATGCTGACTGCCACTCATCGACTCACAACTCAGAATGAAGCCAGAGGGGTCGAAAAACAAATATCTACCGGCTATAATCGCGGCCGTTTTGAGTCGGGATTGGCATAGCCAATACCCTTTCCAGCCATTTTTTTGTTTCGTTGTAACCCAGCCATAACAATAACAAGACCAAGCAGGTTGCCGAACACGCCCTAACCGGAGGTGTTGTGTGCCCGTACTTCAAGCGGCTTGGACGTATTATCTGAACAACCCGGCGCTGGTCATTAATGGCCTCGCACTGTTTTATGCCCTGAGTGGCAGCTGGCTATTGTTGGCGACACAAATTCGCGCCAGCCGCCAGACCAGCCTGCTGTTGACCAGCCCCGCCAGCGAGGCCACTCTTTCGCCGGCTACGCTGCGTATCAATCGCCTGTTCAACAGCGTTGGTCTAGCCTGCCTGGGCCTGGGCCTGCTGTTAAGCCTGATCAGCACCCTGGTCTGAAAAGCGCTGGCGGCTGACCACCGGGTTGGCATACTGCATCAACCAGTAGGGCCGCTGCGCCTCGGGGCAGGCGGCCAGACGCTGTTCAAAGCGAGCCTGCTCTTCGCGCAGCACCTCAGCATCAAAGTGTTGCCGCCAACCTTCAATCGCCTTGGCCTGGGGTTGACCCATGCGTTCCGTGGCCAGGTAGTTGCTGGCATACAAACGGTATTGCGAAAGAATCTGCCGATCAGCCTCCTCGGCCACCGCACGCGCATCGGCATAGCCCGATAACATTGGCTGGCCAAACGCAACATGCACCCGCCCCTTGTAGCCCATCAGACCCATGGCAATGGAACGATCATCCTCCCCGGGCTGTTTGGTGTAGGAGCCCGTACGTGCTCGCTGCTCCAGCTCGCCGGCCTTTGACTGATCACAGGGATCCCATTCGTAGGAAATCGATACCGGGACGATATTCAAGGAGTGGATCACCTCGTTGAAGGGCTCGCCCTTGCGACTCATGCACAGCATCTTGATGATGGCCGTATCCGTCTCATCCAGCCCATCCTTTGCCCGGCCCTCAGCCTGGGCAATCCAGATTGAATGACCCTCGGCAATCGAATGATGGATATAGGCTGACAGCGTCTGGTAGACCCCCAGCTTTTCACGACGTCCTGCTACGGAACGGTGCACGATGAAGCTCTTGTTAAGCCTCATCAAATCACTGACGAAGGGCCGCTGTAACAGGTTATCGCCAATGGCCACGCGCGGTGTCGGATGGCCGGCATGGAACAGCGCGTAATTGACAAAGGCCGGGTCCATGACGATATCCCGGTGATTGGCCAGAAACAGATGCGCGCGGGCCTTATTCAGGTTATCAAGACCACTGTAGGTGACCGTCAGCGTACTGCGCTCAATCAACGCATCCAGATAGGGCTCCAGCTTCAATTGCAAGGCGTCCACAGTGTTAACGCCCTGCGCCTCCTGTCGCAACTTCAGCCCGACCAGGGCTGCCATCAGCCCAGGCATCAAGCCGCTCAGTCGTGGGAAACGATAACGCGCCAGCATCGCCAGCAAATCGCGGTCATGCAGCAGACGGCTGAGAACCGGAGCCACTTCCTCATCCGAATAGGGTCTGATGGCATCAAACTCGCCCATGTTGTCCTCTTGTCTGACTGGGTAGGGCGCGCATTATGCGTCGCCGAGCGTGGTTTCACCAGATTGACGATAGCGCTACACTGCAGGTCACCTTGATAACCTTCCGAGAGCCACACATGCAAGCCATGGATGAAGCAGACCTGCAATGCCCGCATTGCGGCGAATCCATCAGTCTGCTACTCGACCTGAGTGGTGGAACGCAATCCTATATTGAGGATTGCCAGGTATGTTGCCAGCCCATCCACGTCAGCCTGTGGGTGGATGAGGGTAACGACGAGTATCAGGTTGATTTGCGCCGCGAGCAGGACTGACATGCTCTGCGCGTACCACCCACAGGATCTGGCAGAAGCCGAACTGCTCAAGTACATGCTGACAGATCATCGGATCAACTGCCATATCAGCGGGCAGTACCTGCAGGGCGCCATGGGTGAGTTGCCGGCACTTGATCTACTCGGCCTGTGGGTACCGGCTGAAGATCTGGGACTGGCTCGACAACTGATTCAGTCCTGGCTGCAAGCCACACCGATACTGCCGGATACGGAGAACGAATGAGCGGTCGCCTGGCACAATTTACCCCGCCCGGCCTCAAGCCACCTGAAGGCTGGCAGCCGGCCTGGAACATTGCACCGGGACACTCCCTGCTGATCCTGCGCAAAAGCGCTGGCAAACTCGACTGTTCACAGGTGTTGTGGAATCTGACGCCTGGCTGGCTGAAGCAACTCGATCGTGCGGCCTTCAGCGCCCAGGCCGAATACCTGCATGAGAAACCCATGTTCGCCCAGGCTTTTGCCCAACGCCGCTGTATTATTCCGGTTGATGGCTATTTTGTCTGGCACAGCCAGGGCAAGCGCAAACAGCCTTGGTACCTGCGAAAAATGCAGGGCGGTATGGCATTGGCCGGAATATGGGAGCGTTACAGTGTTGCCGATGGCGTTTTCTGGGACAGCTGCGCACTGATTACCGTACCGGCAACCGGGCTGGCCGCACGCGTGGGCACGCGTATGCCTGCCACCCTGAACAGCGGCGAGCAGGCCATATGGCTCGCCTCTGCTACCGCCGTGAGCAGCTTGCAACCGCTGCTGTTGAATGCCGCATCCCAGGTCGAGATGATGTATCCAGTCAACCCAGCCATGAGCAGCCCGGCAACGCAGGGCGCACAATGCTGCACACCCAGCGGTACAGCGGTGCTGCTCTGATCAGACCTTGAACTGATTGATCAGTCGGCGCTGATGCTCGGCCAGCTTGGTCAGCCCGGCGCTGGCCTGTGACGCCTCCTGAGCACCGCCGGCCACCGACTTGGCGACCTGATCAATGGTTGCCACATTACGGTTGACGTCCTCTGCCACGGCACTTTGCTGCTCTGCGGCACTGGCAATCTGGGTGTTCATTTCAGTAATGATGGAAACGGCCTGCGTGATTGAGGTCAATGCCGCGTCGGCTTCTTCAGCCTGCAGAACACTGTCTTCGGTGCGGCTGCGGCTCTGTTCCATGACCTTGACCGTATCCCGCGTGCCCTTCTGCAATTGCTCGATCATCACCTGAATTTCCTCAGTCGAGCGCTGGGTCTTCTGGGCCAGGTTGCGGACCTCATCAGCCACGACGGCAAAACCGCGACCCTGCTCACCAGCACGGGCGGCCTCGATGGCTGCGTTCAGTGCCAGCAGGTTGGTCTGCTCGGCAATACCGCGAATGGTATCGAGAATACCGGTAATGTTCTGACTGTCCCGCGCCAGTGACTGCACACTGGCAACCGCCTGCTGAATGTCGGCAGACAGGCACTGGATCGACTCGGCAGTAGACTTGACCACGTCACGACCATGATTGGCCGAGCGATCGGCATTGTTCGCGGCCTCCGCTGCTTGAGAGGCGTTACGTGCCACGTCCTGGGCGGTTGCGGTCATTTCAGTGACGGCCGTGGCAACCAGATCGATTTCACTGAGCTGGCGCTGGATACCATCATTGGTGCGCATGGCAATATCGGCTGTACTTTCCGAAGCATCTGTTACCTGCTGAACGGAACCGACCACTTCACGAATCATCGCCTGGAGTTTATCCAGGAAGGCATTGAAACCGCGCGCAATATCACCCAGCTCATCGCTGCGATCGACCTTCAGTCGTCGGGTCAGGTCACCCTCACCTTTGGCAATGTCATCAAGCATGACCACCAACCGCCGGGCCGGACGTGACAGACCCAGGCCAACCATTGTCATCACCCCGAGGCCAGCCATGGCAACCAACAAGCCGATCAACCCCATGGTCATGGCATCGCGAGACTGGCGACTATCCAGTTCCGCTGTCAGCGCATTGAGTTCAGCCATAACGGCATCCAGGGGCAAGGTCAGGAGCAGCACCCAGCGGGTCCCGGTATCAGCAATACTGATCGGCAGGATCAACTCGATATGCCCCCCGGCTTCGTCGATGTCATATACCAAACTGTCGCCCAGGCTGCCAAGATTGGCCACTTCATTGGCATCCAGCACCTGGCTGGCCGCATCCCCGGGCTTTGCTCCTTCACCGGTAAAGGCCACAATTCGGCCATTGCCACTGATTAGCATCTGCTCGCCACTGCCGTTGAAAAGATTGGCATTATTGTGTTCCAGCATCTCCTGCAAAAAAGCCAGAGACAGGTCGGTACCCACGATACCTTTGAACTCACCGTCCGACAGAATGGGGACATTGAACGAGGACAGCATCACGGTTTTACCATCCATCTCATAGGGTGCCGGATCAATCACGCAGGGTTTCAGGCTGTCACGGCTGCACAGGTAGTACTCCCCTTCTCGCACGCCAGTGGGAAGCAGCGTCTCACTTTCCAGGTCGGTCAAGGCCTCGAGCATCAACTCGCCACTTTCACTGCGATACCACCAGGGCATAAAGCGGCCTGAACCGTCATAGCCATCCGTTTCAACGCCTTCAAAATACTGATCAAGGTCATCAAAGGCTGCCGGCTCCCAGGCGATATAAACACTCAGCAGATCCGGATTCTCGGCCAGCGTCTTGCGCGCCACCCGGTTCATTTCCTCTCGGCTCATCATCAAGCTGGGCAGTCCGTCGTCCTGAATTTCATCCAGCATCTGGTTCAGCGCCGCCAGCTGGCTGGCAACCACCAGCGGGTATTCCAGCCTGCGCTGAATACGTTCGCTCTCGGCGTTGGCAATGGAAATCAGGCGTCGCTCAATCTGCTTTTCCAGCAGATTTCGACTGTTTTCCTGAACAAAGCGCTGACTCTGATGACCCGCGTTTAGGCTGAACAGAGTCATTATGGCAACAGAGACAAACAGGCTGGCACCAGCAAGAACAGTGATGGCCAACTGGATGGATTTGAATTTCATGAACGACTCCGAATAAGCAACCTGTATAGCCATATCGGCCAGTAGCCGGTTTTCTGCAACAAATAATATTGCTGATGAAAACTTTAGTTCATTTGATGGTCAAAGCGACACTAAGTGTGAACAATAGCGGTTTTTCAACTGGGTCATTCAAAGGATGAATTCCATGCGTATGCGTTATCTGCTGTGCCTGCCTCTTGCTCTGCTTATTGGCTGTGAAACCGTTCAGACCACCCAGGGTGGCGCTGTCGGCGTTGACCGCCAGCAACGTATGTTCAGTGCCCTGCCGAGTGCCGAAGTGGACCGCATGGCAGCTGAATCCTATGCCCAGATGCTGAGCGAAGCGCGTAACAAGGGTGTGCTTAACACGGATGCTGCCATGGCCCGACGTTTGCGCGGTATTGCCGACGAACTGATCCCCCAGGTCGTCAACTTCCGCCAGGATGCGCGCAACTGGAACTGGGAAGTCAATCTGATCAAGAGTGAAGAGCTGAATGCCAGTTGCGCACCCGGCGGCAAGATTCTGTTCTACAGCGGCATCATTACCCGCCTGCAACTGACCGATGATGAAATTGCCCAGATTATGGGCCATGAGATTGCTCATGCCCTGCGTGAGCACGGGCGTGAAGCCATTTCACGTGCCTACGTCACACAAACTGGCGCCCAACTGGCCGGCGCCCTGTTAGGCCTGGGCGAAGGTACGCAGCAAATGGCCAACCAGGCAGTACAGGTTGGCCTGACCTTGCCCAACAGCCGGGCCAATGAAAGCGAGGCTGATCTGATTGGTTTGGAGCTGGCTGCCCGCGCCGGTTACAACCCCCAGGCCGCTGTTACCCTGTGGCAGAAAATGGCCAGTGCCTCTCAGGGTGAGCCACCGGCTTTCCTCAGCACCCACCCGTCCTCATCCGGACGCATTCAGAGCTTGCAGGCTGCCATACCACGCGTTCAGCCGCTTTATGAAGCGGCCCGCCGCCGCTAACAGTCGCAGGGCTGATGACCCGATTGCACAAGCATCAGCCCTTAACCCATTACTCAACCTACATCAGTGAGCCACATCATGAACACGCTTCGCCAGTTCTTTACCGTCTTACTGTTGAGCTTCAGCCTGTTGAGCCTTACCGCCTGCAGCGTCACCTCAGGCCAGAAGTCGCCGGGCGAGTTTGTCGATGACAGTCTCATTACCACCCAGGTAAAAGCTGCCTTTGTTCGCGACAGCGAGATCAGAGCCTTTGAGATCAATGTGGAAACCTACAAGGGGGTGGTACAGCTGAGCGGATTCGTCAGCTCACGCAGTTCTGCCAGCCGTGCTGTGGCCATTGCCCGCCAGGTCAATGGCGTCAAGGCCGTGCGTAACGATATGCAAATACGCTGATAGCCTGCCGGCTCAGTGATCCTTGTTATCGGTATCGCTGCGCTGGCTATCTTCAGTCCTTTTCTGTTGGCGTAGGTAATCCGCCAACTCGCCCAGACGCAGGCCCTCTGGCAGCCGCCCGTGCTTACTGTGACCAATGCGTTGGGCACTGTAGATACTGGCATGACCGGAAAACAGGTAACTGACCACGCAGGCGACCCCGGCAAACAGACCAATCTCTGCGCCAAACAGCTCCATAGCCATCAGAGTAGAGGCAATCGGGGTATTGGCCGCGCCAGCAAATACCGCAACAAACCCCACGGCAGCCATCAGGCCGAAGGGCATATCCAATATCGGCGACAGCGCATTACCCAGGGTGGCGCCAATAAAGAACAGGGGCGTCACTTCTCCGCCTTTGAAGCCACTGCCTAACGAGGCAATGGTAAAGAGCATCTTGGCGGCAAAGTCATAAGCGGGTAGCGGCTGTTCAAACGCCTCCATGATCACCGGTATCCCCAAACCAAGATAACGCTCTCCGCCCAAAAACCAGGCCGCCGCCGCAATCAGCAGACCGCCCACAAAGGGTCGCAAGGGACTATAACTAATGCACCTGCGCATGAAGATGGTCAGCCCATGGGTCGCCAAGGCGAAAAGCTTGCCGGTCAAGCCGAACGCCGCGCCCGCGATAATCATGGCCAGTAGCCCCCAGAGACTGATCTCCGGAATCAAAGACAGCATATAATGATCATGCTGAATACCCCAGAGCAGGGCGACCTGATCAGCCACTATTGCCGCAATCAGGCAGGGCAGTATTGCCTCATAGCGAATGCGTCCGGTGGCCAATACTTCAAGGGCAAAGATGGCCGCGCCCAGCGGCGTGCCGAAGACCGAGGCAAAGCCGCCACTGATCCCGGCCATGAGCATAATGCGCCGATCCTCGGCACTGAGCCTGAATAATCGGGTCAGTTGATCCGCCAGCGCACCGCCCATTTGTACCGCCGTGCCCTCACGCCCCACCGAGGCCCCGAATAAATGGGAAACCAGGGTGCCGCCTAGCACCAGCGGCGCCATGCGCAACGGAATGACCCGCTGGCTGTCATAGATTTCTTCCAGCAACAGGTTGTTGCCAGCTTCCACTGACTGGCCAAAGCGCAGATAGATCCAGCCCACGGCAAAGCCGGCAACAGGCAGCAGCCAGACCAGCCAGGCATGCTCGCCCCGCGTATCCGTCACCCAGTTCAGCCCGAAAAGAAACAGTGCCGACGCGGAGCCCGCGAGAACAGCCACAGCACTAGCCAGCAGCAGCCATTTAAGCAGATGCAGAACCAGTTCCAGCCGCGCCGGTATGTTCAATCTTTCCATGCTCACGCGCTCCTGAATGCGGCAGTGAAACCAGGGTCTTGCAAAGAGGTATCCGTACTCTAACAGCCGCTTACAGCACGAACCAGCTTGGCTAGACTGACTGCCATGCACCCCAGGCCTGCCACCCGGCATAAAGCGCCATTAACAGAAAAGCCAAGGCCGCCAGGACGCGAATCAAATTCAGCGGCAGGCGACCGGCCAGCGCGTTACCCATGAACACCACAGGTACATTGGCCAGCAACATGCCCAAGGTTGTACCCATGACAACCCAGACATAGGCATCGAACTGCGCCGCCAGTACCACGGTGGCAATCTGCGTCTTGTCACCCATTTCAGCAATAAAGAAGGCAATCAGGGTGGCCGTGAACACCCCGAAGCGGCCGACGGTCAAGCCCTCATCATCGTCCAGCTCATCCGGCACCAGGGTCCATAGTGCAACCGCAACAAAGGATAGGGCCAGCAGACCATAGAGCCACACCTCGCTCAGCAGGGAGCCGAGCAGTTGTCCGAGCGCACCGGCTAGCGCATGGTTGGCGACAGTGGCAACCAGAATGCCCAGCACGATGGGCCAGGGCCGACGAAAGCGCAGGATAAGAAGAAGAGCCAGCAGTTGGGTCTTATCGCCGATTTCAGCGAGGGTGACTATGCCGGTTGAGACAAGAAAGGCTTCCACAGAGAGTTCCAAAAAGGGCGGATTGCGAATACCAATGACACGCCCACCCCGCCGTCCTTGCTCGGTATGTGCATGCCATAGGTCTCGTCAAACCCGAAGATACAGGCCGTGAGCGCCATGGTCTGCGGACCAAGTATGTTGACGTTCACCTGCGGGCACATGGCCCGGCGAGAGACTACTCCCCTAAGACGCGGCGACTATACGCCGCAGCTGAAACGGGGTCAACCGGGTACCCGCGCCGAGTACACCTTGAACCGGCTGTTCTCCCGCAGTACTTGGCAACGGCCAACATGCGCCTCGATCAGCGCGGGGTAACGCAGGAAGCCGTTGGCCACGATACGCAGCTCCCCCCCCGGCAGCAAATGACGGGTAACCTGCTCGAAAAAACGCTCGGCAATACTGGTATCGTGACGTATGCCCGTGTGAAAAGGCGGATTACTGATCACCGCCGCCAGTCGCCCATGCACTTCACTCAGGCCATCTGAGGCATAGACCCCAGCCTCAATCCCGTTGCATGCCAGATTCTGCTCGGCGCAATACAACGCCAGCGCGTCCACATCAACCAGCTCAAAGCGGCTTTGCGGATTGCGCCTTGCCAGGACAATGCTCAGGACCCCAGCCCCGCACCCAAAATCCAGCACCTTGCCGCTTGGCAGACTGGCCATTTCATCCAGTAGCAGTTGGCTCCCCTCATCCAGCCGGCCATGACTGAAAACACCCGGAAGACTGATCAGTTCGACCTGCTGATCGGTCAACGCCAGCGTCAGATGGCGTTGCCAGTCAGCCAAGGCAAAGGGCTCAGCCAGGCCGTCAACTTCAAGCCGCCAGAGCTGGCAGTGCCGCGCCGAGTCAAGTTTTTCAGCCAGGCCGCCATAGGGTTTGAGCAGCTTTTCGGCGCGGCTGACGCCACCCTTTTTCTCGCCGACCAGATACAGCGGGCAACCGGCAGGCAGCAGGGGTGCAATTTGTGCCAGCGCATACTCGGCCCGCTCGATGGCCTTGGGCATAACCAATATGGCGCCATCCAGGCCTTCAACTGCGGGGCACAGATGAGAGAAACTGAGTTGTTCGGCACTCAAACCAGACGCCGCCAGCCCTCGCTGTACGGCAAAATCCCAGGTCCAAACCGTCCAGTTGGCCTCAAGCGTCGCGGTCAAGGCATCAGCAGGGGGGTTGACCAGCAACAGTCGCTTGCCGCTGAACAGCTCGGCACTGCGTAAAAGAATTTCGCTGGTATTGTCCATGCCTGGCTCCGTGGGTGTGGGGATGGCGTATTGTACGTGGCTGCTCGTCACGCTTGAAGGGCAGCGATTTATTTGCGCGGCTTGGCCCGGGATGTTGGCTCGGCCTGCAATGGGTCATCCGGCCAGTAGTGCTTGGGATAACGACCTTTCAGCTCTTTTTTCACCTCGGCATAACTGCCACGCCAGAAGCCTTCCAGATCCTGGGTCACCTGAACCGGTCGGCGTGCCGGTGACAACAGGTGCAGCTTGAGCGCCACACGGCCACCCGCGATACGCGGTGTGCTGCTGCTGCCAAAGAGTTCCTGCAGACGCACAGCCAGTACCGGGGGCGTTTCACTGTAATCAATCGCAATCGATGAACCGCTCGGCACCCGCCAATGACTGGGCGCCTGTTCATCCAGTTGTTTTGGCAGGGGCCAGGGCAGCAAGCCATGCAGCATGTTGTTCAGATCCAGGTTGGCAAAGTGCGCCTGGCGGCTGACCTTGCCCAACCAGGGCCCAAGCCAGTTCTCCAGGTTATCCAATAGCGCCTGATCGGATAAATCTGGCCAGATACTGTCATTACCAGCCTGCACATCCAGGGTTCGCAACAGTGCGACGCGGGCCTGCCATTGGCGTAATCCAGGGGTCCAGGGTAACAAGTCCAGGCCCTGACGGCGCACCACATTGCAAAGCGCGGCCTGACGCTGCTGTGCATCGACCTCGACCCGTTGTTCGCGGCGCAGGACCAGACTCCCCAGTAGCCATTGCCGCTCGGCCACCAGCACGTCATTGCGCAAATCCCAATTGAGTTGATCCTGCTGGCGAACCAGTTCGGGCAAAGCCGACTCGATCAACTGCGGATCAAGGGCGGCAGCCATGAAAATCCGTACGCTGCGTTGCGTGGCGTGGCCGCCGAGACTGGCCACCACCAGCCAGGCTTGTTGCTGCAGCGAGTCAACCTCGGCAAAACTCGCCGAGCGGCCATTGGCCAAGCGGTATTCGCCACCCTCGGCGCCGCGCCGCTGGGCAATCCGGTCGGGATAGGCCATGGCCAGTAACAGACCAATGCAGGCTTCACTGTCCGCCTCGGCAACGGGTTGATCCGTGGCTCGCGCTGCCACCAGTCGCTGCCACTGGGCAGCCAGTTGCCGGGCACGTTGCAACGCCCCACGATCGACTGCCAATGTCTGACCCTGCTGATCAAACAGCGCCAATCTGAGGCTGATATCGGCATCCTGAGAACGTGACAGCAGATCACGCTCACTGACCACCGCAGCCAGGCGACTGGCGAGCAAGCCCAACCCCATGGACTGACCACGCAGCAGCATATGCGCCAGTCGCGGGTGCATGGGCAGTGCGGCCATGTCGGCACCATGGGCCGTCAGTTGCCAGCCCTGTTGCTCCAGGCGCAAAGCCCCCAAACCTTCCAACAGCTCTCTGGCCTGAGCAAGGGGCGCAGCAGATGGCGGATCAAGCCAACGCAGTTCAGCCGGGTCCTGAATACCCCATTGCGCCAATTGCAGCGCCAGAGGCGCCAGATCAGCCTGGAGGATTTCAGCTGTGCTACGGGGTTGTAACTGCGCCTGCTGATCCTCCGACCAGAGCCGATAACAGACCCCCGGTTCAAGGCGGCCGGCACGCCCTGCGCGCTGTTCAGCCGCCGCACTGGAGACGCGCCGGGTCTGCAAACGGGTCATGCCCGACACCGGATCAAAACTCGGCTCCCGCGACAAGCCGCTGTCGATCACCACCCGCACACCCTCGATGGTCAGACTGGTCTCGGCAATCGAGGTGGCCAACACCACCTTGCGCTGTCCGGCCGGTGCCGGACTGATGGCCCGACGCTGGGCCGCCAGCTCAAGATCACCCAGCAAGGGCGTAACCAGCACCCCCGTCTGCCCTTGCAGATGTTGATCCAGATCGGCTTTGACCCGTCGAATTTCAGCCGCACCGGGCAGAAATACCAAAATACTGCCGGTCTCTTCAGTCAACGCCCGCTTGATGGCCTGCAGCACAACCGGCTCGATGCGCTCATTGACCTGCCGCGCGGCGCTGTACGCTATTGCCACCGGGAACTGACGCCCCTGACTGCTGACCAAGGGGGCGTCATCCAGCAACTCGCTGATGGCCTGGGCATCCAGGGTGGCCGACATGATCAGCAATTTCAGCGGCACGGCATCGCGCAGATAGAGCTGGGTCTGCAAACACAGGGCCAGCCCCAGATCTGCATCCAGGCTGCGCTCATGGAATTCATCGAAAATAACCAGCCCAACCCCGGCCAGCTCAGGATCATCCTGCAGCATACGCTGCAAAATACCCTCGGTAATGACCTCGATACGGGTGGCGGCACTGATCCGACTCTCCAGCCGGATGCGATAACCGACCCGTTCGCCAACGCGCTCGCCAAGCAATTCGGCCATACGTTCAGCGGCCGCACGCGCAGCTAACCGACGTGGCTCCAGCATGATAATGCGCTGACCTGACAGCCAGGCACTGTCCAGCAAGGCCAGAGGCACCAGGGTGGTTTTACCTGCCCCCGGCGGGGCCTGCAAAACGACGCTGGAGTGAGCCGCCAACGCTGCGTCCAACGCTGGCAGTACCGCATTTATGGGTAATTCATTCATCGAGCTGGGGGCCGTTGAGCAAAGGCGCTATTATAGCCCCGTGCAGCAGCTTGCCGGGCAACTCAGTCCGGCGCTCAGATCTGTTCAACAACTGGATACGAGATCCCGACATGCGCCTCAAGCCCCTTGCAGCAATACTCCTGACCGTCTCTCTGACCACCCAACTCGGGGCCTGCGGAACCCTTTTCTACCCAGAGCGCCGAGGCCAGATCAGTGGCGAGATCGACCCTGAGGTGGCGGTTCTGAATGGTATTGGTCTGCTGTTTTATGTACTGCCGGGCCTGCTTGCCTTTGCCATCGACTTCACTACCGGGGCCATTTATCTGCCAGACAATCGCTACAGTATCGCGCCAGAGCGCCTGAAGGATGCCGTCGATGCTAGCGGGCAGGTCGATCCGCTCAAGCTCAAGGTGATTATTCAACAGGATCTGGGTCTGGATTTGCCCCTTGAGCAGGCCCGCCAACTGCATCACCTAGATAACCTGCAACTGGCCCAGCTGGGCCTGCCAGTCCGCGGCTGATGAACATTCCGACAGCACTTAGCCCAGAGGAGCGCTCTCGACTGCTGAAACTGGCGACCTACGCCTCGGTCTCGGTAGCAGCCGCGCTCATTATGCTCAAGAGCGGGGTCTGGGTGATGTCCGGCTCGGTCAGCCTGCTGGCCTCACTGATTGACTCCCTGATGGATGCCGGCGCCTCGATCATCAATCTGTTTGCCGTACGTTACGCCCTCAAACCACCAGATCGGGAACATCGCTTCGGACATGGCAAAGCCGAAGCCTTGGCCGGCCTGGCCCAGGCCGCCTTTATAAGTGGCTCTGCCTTGCTGGTGCTGCTGCAAGGGATCGACCGGTTGTTCAATCCCAGACCGCTCGATGCAGCCTGGCTCGGCATTGCAGTGATGGTGCTGTCGATCATTGCCACCCTTGGCCTGTTGCTGGTGCAACGCCACGTGATCAAACAGACCGGTTCCACAGCCATCAGCGCCGATTCGCTGCACTACCGCTCAGACCTGCTCCTTAACGCCAGCATCATTGTGGCACTGCTGTTGGCGTCGTTCGGTATCCAGCGTGCAGACGCCCTGTTCGGTCTGGCGATTGCCGTCTTTATCGGTTACAGCGCCTTTCAGATCGGCATACAAGCCATTCAGGTTTTGATGGACCATGAATTGCCAGATGCGATTCGCCAAGAGGTGCTTGCCCTGGCCAGAGGCATACCCGGGGTCATTGACGTGCATGATTTTCGCAGCCGCGAATCGGGACATCTATGGTTTATGCAAATGCACCTTGAGTTACCCGCCCAGATGCCACTTATTGAAGCCCATGAACTGGGCGAAACGGTCCGCTCAGCGATTGAAACGCGCTATCCGCAGGCCGAGGTGCTGATTCATAGCGACCCGGTTTAGACCCGGCTTGCGGGCAATAAAAAAGGCCGAAGACGAGCTTCAGCCTTTTTTGCGCCCTGGGGTTGCATCCGGGTGGGTGCTGCCGCTGATCCCTGGCCTTGTGGGCTGGGTTGCCGGGTGGCATCGGATCGGGTTTGATCAGTGCCTGCCGCCCCTCTTGTGGAGGCGCGGCGTGGACGAACCGGCATCGGCGTCGAACTGGAATCAACTATAACCAGATAGGCGCGCCATTTCTCACTTAAAATTGCATTAAAATGGCCAGTTACAGCAATTAGTAACTACATTTATTAATTAACGCGCAAAACTACCAGAGAAACACCATGTCAGAGCACAATCTTGATCGCTATGATCTTAAAATACTCGCTGCCCTGCAGCATGATGCCCGCATCAGCAACCAGGAGCTGGCCGAGCAAATAGGCTTGTCCCCCTCCCCCTGTTCCAGACGGGTCAAGCAACTGGAAGACAGCGGCTATATTCGTCGCCAGGTAGCTTTGCTTGAGCCGCGCAAACTGGGCCTGACGCTGACCGCCTTTGTCATGATTGGCATGGACCGCCACACCCCGGAGCGTTTTGCCGGATTCGAAAAAGCCATTCTTGAATGCCCCGAGGTCCTCGATTGCTGTCTGGTGACCGGCATGGAAGCGGACTATCAACTGCGCGTTGTGGTTCAGGACATGGAGCATTACCAACAGTTTCTGCTCGGCCGTCTGACGCGGATTGACGGCGTCTCCAGCGTGCGCTCGAGCTTTGTACTGAACCAGATACTCAGCAGCACCGAACTGCCACTGGATCATTTGAAAAACTGATTTGGCGATAACCGGCCGCGACCACCTGTCACTGTCCAGTCCCGGCAACGACAGGTAGCCTATGCATTTTATTCGGAGCTAGATTGTGAACTACGAGCAGTTTGAAGCCCTGGCCATGCCCCTGATGATTTTCGCCCTGGTCGCCTTCATGGGCTACATCGTCTGGGATCTGGCAAAGAAATCCAAAGCCGGACGGTACGGCACCATGGTGCTGTTTTTTGCCCTGGGCCTGGGCGTGCTGGGCTTTGTCATCAAGGCCGTGATCATCGGCAATATGGAAGGCTGAAACAGCCTGAAGCCTGTCACCTTTACCCCCTGCGACAAGATCTGAATCCTGATTCACTTGAAATCAAAATGAATCAGGATTCAGATTATGCCCTACCGACTCACCAAGACCCGCGTTGAGCGCGACCAGGCACTGCGCGAGCACATTCTCGACTGCGCTCTGGAACAGGTTACCGAAGGTGGCTTTACTGCCTTGACCATGAGCGCTCTGGCCAAAGCTGCCGGGATAGCCACCGGCAGCCTATACCGTCACTTTCCGGGCAAAGGCGCATTGGCCGCCGAGGTTTTTGTGCGGGCCACTCGCGTTGAAATCGACACCCTGAAAACGCAGTTCTTCGGCCAGGGTAACGCCGCACAACGCTTGCGCCGGGGCTTGGCGCAGTTTGTCGGCCGTGCCTGGCAGAGCCGCCAACTGGCCCATGCGCTGATTGCCGAGCCCCTGGACCCCGAGGTTGATCACGAACGGCTGCGCTATCGCGCTGCCTACGCCGATCTGTTTGCCAAACTGATACAGCAGGGCAATGAAGACGGCAGCTTTGACGTAAGCAATATCCCGGTCACGGCCGCGTGCCTGGTCGGCGCCATTGCCGAATCTCTGATCGGCCCCCTGTCACCCCAGGCCCGTGCCTTGCGTGCCAGCGGGCTTCCCAGTGAAAGCCTGGAAAACTACAGCCGCGCTCTCAGCTGCTTTTGTCTGCGCGCCCTGGGCGCCAAGGAGACCACCCCATGAACCTGCACCAGTTCGCCGAAACCCACGACGTCACCAATCAGGTCCCGGCCTTTGAGGGCATCAATCTGTATCACAGTGATCTGGCACTCAAACAATGGGTGCACCGCTTTCAAGGTGACTGGGCGGACAATCAATTGTCCGAGTACGGCCTGTTAACGGGAGATCCGTTGATGCAGGCTGGCTTTCTGGCCAATGAAAACAAGCCGGTGTTCAAAAGCCATGACCGCAATGGCAACCGCATTGATCTGGTGGAATTTCATCCTGCCTACCATCAGCTTATGGCGGCCGGCATCGCCCACGGCATCACCTCGTCACCCTGGACCGAGCCCAAACCCGGTGCCCATGTAGCTCGGGCAGCACACATGTATCTGCACAATCAGATCGAAGCCGGCACCTGCTGCCCCATGACCATGACCTATGCCTGCGTCCCGGCCCTGAAGCAGCAGCCGGACCTGGCCGAGAAATGGCTGCCGAAAATCCTCTCGCGCCAGTACGACCCGCGTAATCTGCCGATGGAACACAAGACCGGCGTCACCATCGGCATGGCCATGACCGAAAAGCAGGGCGGCACCGATGTCCGCGCCAACACCACCCGCGCCCATGCACTGGGTCCGAGTGGCCCAGGGCAGGCCTACGAACTGCTCGGACACAAATGGTTTTGCTCGGCGCCCATGTGTGATGCCTTTCTGACCCTGGCGCAAACCGACAAGGGCTTGAGCTGCTTTCTGCTGCCACGTCATCGTCCGGATGGCTCGCGCAACCAGTTCTATATCCAGCGCCTGAAAAATAAGTTGGGCAATCAGGCCAACGCCTCCAGCGAGGTCGAGTTTCGTGGCGCCCTGGCCTGGATGGTTGGCGAAGAAGGTCGCGGCGTCCCAACCATCATCGAAATGGTCTCAATGACCCGCTTTGACTGCATGATCGGCTCCAGCTCGCTGATGCGCCAGGCCCTGGCCCAGGCCAGCCACCATTGCGCCTACCGCCAGGTCGGTGGCCGGGTGCTGGCCGAACAACCATTGATGCAAAACGTACTGGCTGATCTGGCACTGGAAAGCGAAGCGGCACTGGCCTTGACCCTGCGCATGGGCAAGGCCATTGATCAGGCCGAAGATGAACATGAAGAAAAATTTGCACGGCTAGTCACCGCCATTGGCAAATACTGGATCTGCAAGCGCGCCCCAGCCATGATCAACGAAGCGCAGGAGTGTCTGGGTGGTGCGGGCTATGTGGAAGACAGCATTCTGCCGCGGCTTTACCGTGAGGCGCCGGTCAACTCGATCTGGGAGGGCTCGGGCAACGTTCAGTGCCTGGATGTACTGCGCGCTCTGTCCAAGGAGCCCGGGGTACTCGAAGTGCTGTTCAGCGAACTGGGCGACGGCCATGGCGATACCCGCTTGAGGGCACATATTAAAGGTATCAAGAACGACTTCCGCGACACTGACGATATCCAGTACCGCGCCCGACAACTGACCGAGGACGTCGCTGTTGCCCTACAGGCAACGCTGTTGCTGCAAGCCGGCAACAACCTGGTATCCGAAGCCTTTATCGCCAGCCGCTTCGGTGGACGCGGCCGGGTTTACGGCACCCTGCCACGTGGCATCGATGTCGCAGCACTGATTGACCGCGCGACACCCAACCGTTGACAGGTAAGCCGGGGCTCTCAATCGAGTCCCGGCTTTGCCAGCGGCAAAGGTTTTCTCTAGCATCGCACTGTCGTCCGCAACCAAGAACCCGGCATGAAACCGACCAGACCACGAACCGCTCCCTTCAAGCCAGCAGTGTCGCGCAAGAGCAAAGCACGCCGCCAAGCGGCGCCAAGCCCGGACACCCCGCGCCTGATTGCGCTGAACAAGCCCTATGATGTGCTGACCCAGTTTACCGACGCAGAGGGTCGTCAGACGCTGAAGGCTTATGTTGATATCCTTGGCATCTACCCAGCCGGCCGTCTCGATCGCGACAGTGAAGGCCTGCTACTGCTGACCAATGACGGACAACTGCAGGCGCGCATCACCGATCCAAAACACAAACTGGCCAAGACCTACTGGGTGCAGGTCGAAGGTACGCCCAGCACCGACCAGCTTGAGGCTTTGCGCGCCGGCCCGCTGCTGAATGACGGCCCTACCCGCCCAGCCGAAGTAGTGCAGATTGAAGAACCGGCACTCTGGCCACGCAACCCGCCGGTACGCTTTCGCGCCAGCATCCCGACCCACTGGCTGCGCATCACCATCCGCGAAGGCAGAAACCGTCAGGTACGACGCATGACCGCCGCCGTGGGCCTGCCAACCTTGAGGCTGGTCAGGGTAGCTATCGGCGATTGGCAACTTGGCGACCTGCAGCCAGGACAATGGCGCGAACTCAGTATCTGAACCTGCCAAAGGTATCCAACTGACAACAGGCTCACTCGACAGAGTTCAGTAACGCAGATTCAAGGCTCGGAACACAAAACCCAGCAACCAGATGGGTCCAATCAGCAGAAACTGCAGATCCTTGAAGAAGGAAGGTTTCTTGCCTTCAACATGATGACCGATAAATTGACCAACCCAGGCCAGCACAAAAATCACCACACTGGGCCAGAACACATGGGTCATCATGCTCAGAATCAGCAGCATGATCAGACTCAACACCAGCATGGCAGCAGCAATGCGCCAGGATAGACTGAGATAAAAGGCTAACGCGCCAGCCACGGCCAGCATCGATACCCAGGGATGAATAGCCCAAAGCACGCCCAACACGCTGAAGGTAATCAGCGGTACACAGATCCAGTGCAGCAGCTTGTTCAGCGGATTTTGGTGACTGACGGCATATTCATCAAACCACTGATCAATGGCTTTCATTTCAAGCACTCCTGTTATTGTTTTTTACAAACAAAGAGTATCAACGGCCGCCAACAGGCTCGCCATGGCCCTGAAAGCCAGTCTGCTCCCCTGCCGGTCATGCACGCATGATGGTAAGCTTAGCCGATGAAAACACTGATGCCATCCAGACCCGTTGTGTTGTGCCTGTCCGGCCATGATCCGAGCGGCGGTGCCGGCCTGCAGGCCGATATTGAAGCCTTGCTTGCACAGGGCTGCCATGCAGCCCCCACCGTCACCGCACTGACCGTGCAGAACACTGTCGATGTCAGCGACTTCCGAGTACTCGACCCTGAATGGGTGCTGGCCCAGGCCCGCTGCGTACTCCAGGACATGCCGGTATCAGCGGTCAAGCTGGGCATGCTCGGCAATCTGCAGATGGTCGATACCGTGGTCGAGTTGATGCGTGACCACCCTGATCTACCGCTGGTTTGCGATCCGGTTCTGCGTGCCGGTGGTGGCGGATCACTGGGCAAGGACGAGGTCGGCTACGCGTTGCGGGAGAAACTCCTGCCAATCGCCCGCATTGCCACACCCAACCTGCCCGAGGCTCGCATTCTGGCGGAATTGCCGAACGGCAGCGCCGATGCCTGCGCCGACAAACTGCTGCCCTACTGCCAGAACCTGCTGATTACCGGCGGCCATGGCGATGAACAGGATATCCACAACCGACTGTATTGCCGAGACGGCAGCCGCCACGAATTCAGTTGCCCACGTCTGCCCGGCAGTTACCATGGCTCCGGCTGCACTCTGGCCAGCGCCCTTGCCGGCCGTCTGGCCCTGGGTGAAGAACTGATCAGCGCAGTCAACTCGGCACTGGCCTATACCTGGCGCACCCTGCGTGATGCCGAACAGCCCGGTCACGGCCAATATGTGCCAAGGCGCCTGCCGCTGGACTTCTGCTCGTGAGCAGACCGGCCCTGCGCGGTTTATATGCCATCACCGATAGTCAGCTACTGGTCGGCGACAAGTTGATGTCCTGGGTCGATGCGGCCCTGGCCGGCGGCGCCCGCCTCGTGCAGTACCGCGATAAATCCGCAGACGCTGTGCGCCGCCAAGAGCAGGCGCTGCAACTGCAGTCACTGTGCGCCTACTACGGTGCCGAGCTGATCATCAATGATGACCTGCGCCTGGCCAGCGATCTGCAGGTTGGCCTGCATCTCGGGCGCGACGACGGCTCGCTCAGCGAAGCCCGTCAGGCCCTTGGGCCGGATGCAATCCTCGGCGCCACCTGCCACGCCAGCCTGGACTTTGCCGAGCAGGCCGTGCGTGACGGCGCCAGTTACATTGCCTTCGGGCGATTTTTCCAGTCCGTGACCAAACCCGGCGCACCGGCTGCCACGCCAGTCCTGCTGGAACAGGCACGGCAGCGCTTCAGCCTGCCGATCGTGGCCATTGGCGGCGTGACACTGCACAACGCCCCGCAATTGATCAGTGCCGGCGCCAGTCTGGTCGCCGTGGTACAGGGTCTGTTTGCGGCAGCCTCCCCTGCTGAAGTTGAAGCCCGTGCCCAGGGTTTCAGCCATTTATTCAACCGTCTTTGAGAGAATCCTTATGTCCCGTTCAGAAAGCCTTTTCGCCGCCGCCCAGGAACACATTCCCGGTGGTGTCAATTCACCGGTCCGGGCCTTTCGCAGCGTCGGCGGTACACCGATCTTCTTCAAACACGCCGAGGGCGCCTACGTCACCGACGAGGACAACAAGCGCTACGTGGACTATGTCGGCTCCTGGGGACCGATGATCCTGGGTCACAGCCATCCCGAGGTACTGGATGCCGTGCGCAACCAGTTGCAGCATGGCCTGTCCTATGGCGCCCCCACCGCCATGGAAACCGAGATGGCCCATCTGGTCTGCTCGCTGGTGCCGTCCATGCAGATGGTCCGCATGACCAGTTCCGGTACCGAGGCGACCATGAGCGCCATCCGCCTGGCCCGTGGTTACACCGGACGCGACAACATCATCAAGTTTGAAGGCTGTTACCACGGCCACTCCGACAGCCTGCTGGTCAAGGCCGGGTCAGGCGCCCTGACCCAGGGCGTGCCCAGTTCCGCCGGCGTGCCTGCCGACTTCGCCAAGCACACCCTGACCTTGCCGTTCAACGACCTGGCCGCCGTTGAACACTGCCTGACGGAACAGGGCTCTGAGGTCGCCTGCATCATTGTCGAGCCGGTGGCCGGCAACATGAATTGCGTTCCCCCGGCGCCCGGTTTTCTTCAGGGACTCAGAACACTCTGTGACCAGCACGGCGTGGTACTGATCTTCGATGAAGTGATGACCGGTTTCCGCGTCGCCCTGGGTGGCGCCCAGGCGCACTATGGCGTCATGCCTGACCTGACCACCTTCGGCAAGATCATCGGCGGCGGCATGCCGGTTGGCTGTTTCGGCGGCAAGCGCGAGATCATGCAGGTCATTGCGCCACTGGGCCCCGTCTACCAGGCCGGCACCCTGTCGGGTAATCCGCTGGCCATGGCCGCCGGTCTGACGACGCTGCGCCTGATCAGTCGCCCCGGTTTCCATGCCGAGCTGAGCCAGTACACCAGCCGCCTGTTGGCTGGCCTGCAGGAGCGGGCCGATGCCGCCGGCATCCCCTTCGTGACCACCCAGGCTGGCGGCATGTTCGGCCTGTACTTTTCCGGTGCAGACGACATCATCACCTTTGAAGACGTCATGGCCAGTGATGTCGAGCGCTTCAAGCGCTTCTTCCACGGCATGCTGGACAACGGCGTGTATCTGGCGCCCAGCGCCTTCGAGGCGGGATTCACTTCCATCGCCCATGGCGACACCGAGCTGGAGCTGACCCTGAACGCGGCGGAAAAGGCCTTTGCCCAGCTATGAGCAGTCTTGTCTACCTGTTACTGGGATTGAGCTGCCTGGGACTCTGCGTCTGGCTCTGGCGCCGCAAGTCACTGATGCATGCGCCAGCCCAGGGTGCCCTCAAGGCGGCCATGGTCGCTCTCCTGCTGGTCGCCTCTACCAGCCTACTGCTTGCGCTGGCCGGCTGGGGCCTGAGTAATAGCGGTCTGGCCCATGCCCAACGGATCATGGGGCTGGCGGCGCAACATATAGCCCCGCTCCTGCTCGGACTGGCGGCGCTGTATCTGGGCAGGGGCATGAGCTGGAAACCCAATTACTGGGCCAGCGTCATTCTCGGGATCATGGCCTTTTACGAGTTGTCCCGCTATCTGGAATGGCAAACCGGTTACCAGTGGCTGGTCAGCCTGCTGGGCGCACTGGCGCTTCTGGCAACGGCATTGCTGTACCTGGCACATGATCGGCGCATCAGCTTGCTGTGCCTGGTCGCGCCGGTCTGCCTGGTTCTGCCGGCCCTGCTGAATTCCGAATTGCCTCAGTTTGCGCTGCTACAGGCCAGCCTGCAGGCCAGTTGGCTGCTGCCCGGCTACCTGGCCGGGGGACTGGCAGTTGGCCTGTTGGCCGAACAGGCGCACAATAGCTATTCAACACCACAAGATCGCACCTGAGGCCATGACTGCACCATGAACGCACCCTGCACTGTTCGGCTACTTGCCAGCCTCCTGCTGGCGGGTCTGATTGGCCTGAGTTCGGTGGCCCAGGCCCAGACCGGCAATACCTTGCTGATCAGTACCGATGAGCGCTGTGCAATCAACCGCGTCAACGATGAAAGTCTGCCACTGGCGGTTGAGGCGTGCAGCGCGCTGGCAGAATCAGGAGATATGCAGGCGCAGTTCGAGATGGGTGAATTTCATTTCAAGGGCGAGCGCACTGACAAGAACGTACCCCAGGCGCTGGAATGGTACGAACAGGCCTCGATTCAGGGCCACCCTGGCGCTCAGTATCAACTGGGGCTGATGCACTATCAGGGCGAAGGCGTGGACCGTAACTTGCCCCAGGCCTATATCATCCTGAAGATGGCTGCGGTGAACGGCAAGGATGCCGCCATGGATGTCAGCGACCAGATTGCCTTGCAAATGAACGCTCAGGAACTGGCCGTGGCCACCCAGGTGCTCGGCACCCTGTTTCGCAATTACCTGACACAAATCCGCGAAGAACAGCTACAGAGCCTGCAAGCGACGCCCCTGCCTGAGAGCGAGGCAATGCCCGCACAGCAGCCAGCGATCGACGGCGACGAGGCGATACTCGAGTAGCGTCTCAGGACCCCGGCTGCGGCGGCATCGGGAAGGCCATGATGTTGCCACCTTTGGCCTCGCTGATCTTGGCCGGACCGATACGCTCTACCTCATCAATACGCACTATCGCCTGCAGCGGAATAAAGCTGCGGGCCACACCATCAAACTGGGTCTTGAGCTTTTCTTCGGACGGATCCACCAGCATCTGTGAACGCTCACCGAAGATCAGCTCTTCAATTTCCAGAAAGCCCCAGAGATCACTCTGATAGATTTGCCGTGCATAGAGCTCATAGACCTGGCCCTGATTGTGGAAAATCACGCGGAAAATGGGTTGTTTCTCTTTGCTCATAACGAAACCGTAAAACCTGATTCATGGCTGACCGGCACGGAAGGTGCGACGGCGGCGGATAATACCACAGCACAGGACAGGCACCCCGGCACCTGTGTATAATTCGCCTTTTTCGGACAACCCCAGAGCACCCATGGCCAAGAAACTCTTTATCCAGACCCACGGTTGCCAAATGAACGAGTATGACAGCTCGCGCATGGCTGATCTGCTTGGCGAACATCAGGCAATGGAACTGACCGACCGCCCTGAAGAGGCGGACGTGATCCTGCTCAATACCTGTTCGATTCGCGAGAAGGCGCAGGAAAAGGTGTTCTCGGAACTGGGACGCTGGCGCCCGCTGAAGGAAAAGAATCCTGATCTGATCATCGGTGTCGGTGGCTGCGTGGCCAGCCAGGAAGGCACGGCAATCCGTGATCGCGCCTCCTACGTTGACGTGGTGTTCGGCCCGCAAACCCTGCATCGCCTGCCGGAAATGATCAATGCAGCGCGTAGCACCGGCAACGCGCAGGTGGACGTCTCCTTCCCGGAAATCGAAAAATTCGACCGTCTGCCCGAACCGCGGGTTGACGGACCCACCGCCTATGTCTCGATTATGGAAGGCTGCAGCAAATACTGCAGTTTCTGCGTGGTGCCCTATACCCGTGGCGAAGAAGTCAGCCGCCCCTTCGATGACGTGCTTGCCGAGTGCCTGCATCTGGCCGAAAACGGTGTCCGGGAAGTCACCCTGCTGGGCCAGAACGTCAACGGCTATCGAGGCCAGACCCATGATGGCAAGGTGGCCGACCTGGCGGATCTGATCCGTGTGATTGCCGCTATCGACGGCATCGACCGAATTCGCTACACCACCTCGCATCCGCTGGAGTTTTCCGACAGTCTGATTCAGGCCCATGCCGAGGTGCCGGAGCTGGTCAAATACCTGCACCTGCCTGTGCAGTCCGGTTCCGATCGCGTCCTGGCCGGCATGAAACGCAACCATACGGCGCTGGAATACAAGTCGCGGGTGCGCAAGCTGCGCGCCGCAGTGCCGGACATGATCCTCAGTTCCGACTTTATCATCGGTTTCCCAGGCGAAACCGAGCGCGACTTCGAGCAGACCATGAAGCTGGTTGAAGAGGTCGGCTTCGACTTCTCCTACTCCTTCATCTACAGCTCACGCCCTGGCACACCGGCAGCGGATTTGCCGGACAGCACGCCGATGGACGTGAAAAAGCAGCGTCTGCAGATTCTGCAAAATCGTCTCAACCAGCAAGGCTTTGAAAACAGCCGGCGTATGGTTGGCAGCACTCAGCGCATTCTGGTTACCGACTACTCGAAAAAAGACCCCGGCATGCTGCAGGGCCGCACTGAAAGTAACCGAATCGTCAACTTCCGCTGTGACAATCCGGGTTTGATCGGTCAATTTGTCGATGTACAGATTGATGAAGCGCTGCCCCATTCGTTGCGCGGATCGCTGATCGCCAGTTGATATGCACCCCGCTGCACAAGGTAAACCTGTGCACCGGGGTGCATGATCCAGCTCCGGCCGTCGCAAACAGCAACATCACAGGACCCGGCATACCCCTTTGCATCAAACCAAGGGCGCGCTATGCTTCCACCAACTTCTTGCCACAAGGCGACCGATAGACCACTTTGAACGCTCCTCTGCATATCCACAGTTTCAGTATCGAGCCCGTTGATGCCCGCCGCTTTGCCGCGCTCTGCGGTCAGTTTGACGAAAACCTGCACCTGATCGAGCAGCGTCTGGGTATCGAAGTGCGCAACCGCGGCAACCAGTTCGAGCTGATCGGCGAAGCCAGTCTGATTCGCTCTGCCGAAGCGGTGCTGCGCCAGCTCTACCGGGAAACCCGCGATAACGCCGACCTTTCAACCGATACCGTTCATCTGTTTTTGCAGGAAGCCGGACTGGAAAACCTCAGCGACAGCCTGTATCACACCGGCACGGACAAACCCGTGGTGCTGCGCACCAAGCGCATGACCATCCAGCCGCGCGGCCCGAACCAGCAGGCCTATGTGCGCTCGATCCAGGAGTTCGACATCAATTTCGGTATTGGTCCGGCCGGTACCGGCAAGACCTATCTGGCCGTGGCCTGCGCCGTGGATGCGCTGGAACGCGAACAGATCCGGCGCATACTACTGGTCCGCCCGGCCGTTGAAGCCGGTGAAAAGCTCGGGTTTCTACCCGGCGATCTGTCCCAGAAGATCGATCCCTACCTGCGCCCGCTATATGATGCCCTGTATGAAATGATTGGCTTTGATCAAGTGGCCAAACTGATTGAGAAACAGGTGATTGAAGTCGCGCCGCTGGCCTACATGCGCGGCCGCACCTTGAACAACAGCTTTATCATTCTGGATGAGAGCCAGAACACCACGCTGGAACAGATGAAGATGTTCCTGACCCGTATCGGCTTTGGCTCCACCGCCGTGATCACCGGTGACGTCACCCAGGTTGACCTGCCACGCGGCACCAAATCCGGTCTGGCGCATGTCACCGAGGTGCTCAAGGACGTCAAAGGCATTGGCTTTACCCACTTCAAGTCCAAGGACGTGGTGCGTCACCCTCTGGTCCAGCGTATTGTCGAAGCCTATGATCGCTTCGAGCTGCATCAGGAAAACCAGCGCCAGGAACGCCGCGATGATCGTTAAGTTGGACCTGGACATACAACGCGCCTCCAGCGCCCCTGACCTGCCCGACGATGACAGCTTCAGGCGCTGGGCCGGACTGGCCCTGCAGGACAAGCCCGGTCATGAGCTGACCATCCGCATTGTCGATGAAGACGAAAGCCGTAGTCTGAACCACGACTACCGCGGCAAGGATTACCCGACCAACGTACTGTCCTTCCCGGCCGACCTGCCGCCCGAGCTTGAGATCCCCCTGCTCGGCGATCTGGTTATCTGCGCCCCGGTCGTCGCCCGCGAAGCCATTGAGCAACACAAAGCCCCCCTGGCCCATTGGGCCCATATGGTCATTCATGGTTGTCTGCACCTGACCGGCCATGATCATATCGAAGACCACGAGGCCGAGCAGATGGAAAACCTGGAACGCCAGCTCCTGGCGCAACTGGGCATTGCCGACCCCTATCTTGAACCCGACGAGAACAAGGAATCATGAGCGAAGATCGATCGACCAATGGGCACAAGTCCTGGCTGGACAAACTGGTCCAGGCTTTTGTCCACGAACCCAAGAACCGCCAGGAACTGCTGGAACTGTTGCGCGAAGCGCATGCCAACGAAGTACTGGATATCGAGGCCCTGTCGATCATCGAAGGCGCCCTGCAGGTTTCCGACATGCAGGTGCGCGACATCATGATTCCGCGCTCACAAATGACCACCATCAAGGCCAGCCAGACGCCCCGGGAGTTTCTGCCTGACGTTATCGAAGCAGCACACTCGCGCTTTCCGGTGATTGGCGACAGTATTGATGATGTGCTCGGTATTCTGCTGGCCAAGGATCTGCTGCCGCTGATGCTGCAGGACAACAACGAGCGTTTCAATATCAAGGAACTCCTGCGCCCCGCCACCTGCGTACCCGAGTCCAAGCGCCTTAACGTGCTGCTCAAGGAATTCCGTTCGACCCGAAACCATATGGCCATTGTCATTGACGAATATGGCGGCGTATCCGGCCTGGTGACCATCGAAGATGTGCTCGAACAGATCGTTGGCGATATTGAAGACGAGCACGATGTCGACGAAGACAGTCAGATCAAACCCCTGCCCAGCGGTGATTTTCTGGTCAAGGGCCTGACCCCTATCGAAGAGTTCAACGAACACTTCAATACCGCCTTTTCCGACGAGGAATTCGATACCGTCGGCGGTCTGGTAATGAATGCCTTTGGTCACATGCCCAAACGCAATGAAGTGGTTGAACTGGAGGGCTTCATGATTCGCATCTTGAATGCCGACAGCCGTCGCGTGCATTTGCTGCGTGTCACGGTACTCCCTGCCTGAGGACCGTCATGCCCAGCTTGCAACCGCTTTTGCAGCGCCTGACAGCACCGGGCTGGCCAGGCCATGTCGCCATGCTGGTGGCGGGCACACTGACCACCTTTGGCCTTACCCCCTTTGGCCTCTGGCCACTGGCGCTAGTGTCCATCGCCGCACTCTACATCGGCCTCCAGCATCTGCCAGCCGGACAGGCGGCCCTGCGCGGCTGGTTCTGGGGACTGGGGCTGTTTGCCAGCGGCGTATCCTGGGTCTATATCAGCATTCACGTGCACGGCTACGCCCACCCCTTGCTGGCCGGCCTGCTGACCGCCCTGTTTGTTGGCGGCCTGGCACTGGTACCGGCGCTGATGGCCTGGCTCTGGGCACGCTGGCTGCGTCCTGAACAGCAACCCTGGCTAGCCGTGTTCGCCTTCGCCAGCCTGTGGCTGATACAGGACCTGTTCCGCGGCTGGTTTCTCACCGGCTTCCCCTGGCTGTATAGCGGCTATATGCACACCGATACCTGGCTGGCTGGCTGGGCACCGGTGGGCGGGGTCTGGCTGCTGACCTGGCTGAGCGTTCTCAGCGCTTGCCTGCTGGTCGAACACCGCCTCTGGCGCTCGCTGCGCTATGGATTGAGCGTCGCCGCTTTGCTGGCCTTGATCTGGCTGGGCGGCAGCGCTCTGCAACAGATCGAATGGACTCGACCAGCCGGCGAACCGCTCTCAGTAGCCCTGGTTCAAGCCAATATCCCGCAGTCGCGCAAATGGGATCCCGCGCATATCGAGCAGACCCTGAGCCAATATCGCGACCTGAGTTATGCCCAAGGTCAGGTTGATCTGATTGTCTGGCCGGAAACCGCGGTACCCGTCCTCAAGAGCAGTGCCGAGCATTTCACCGACGGCATGGCTGCCAACCTGGCGCAACAGGGCACCAGCCTGATCACCGGCATCCCACTCGATACCTGGGAAGGGGACCAGATGCGTATCTACAACGCCATCATGGTCGCCGGCTCAGTGGACAATCACTACCTGAAACACAAACTGGTACCCTTCGGCGAATATGTGCCGCTGGAGGACTGGCTGCGCGGCCTGATCGCCTTCTTCGACCTGCCCATGTCGAGTTTTTCCCGGGGCCCGTCTGACCAGGCACCGCTGCAGGTCAAGGGCTACCGTGTTGCGCCGTTCATCTGTTATGAAACCGTCTACCCGAACTTTGCCGCACGCCTGGCGGCACAGAGCGAGCTGCTGCTGACCATCAGCAACGACAGCTGGTTTGGTGATTCTATTGGTCCGCTGCAACACCTGCAGATAGCCCGCATGCGGGCCATCGAAAGTGGACGCTGGATGATTCGAGGAACCAATAACGGCGTGACCGCGATAATTGATCACAATGGCCGCATCCGCGCACAGATCCCCCAATTCGAGACCGCCGTGCTGAACGGCTGGGTTCAGCCGCGCGAGGGCCTCAGCCCGTTTTTACGCTGGGGCAGCCTGCCGCTAACCGCCACGGCAGTGATGTGCCTGCTGCTCAGTCTGGTACTGCGCAGGCGTAATCGCTGAGTCAACCCCGAGCGCGTTGATGATACGCCAGAGCAATTGCTGATCCTCGGGACTCAAACCATTGAGTTCCAGTTCGGTAATGACCTGGGAGCGGCCATTCAGCCACTCTCGGGTGCGTGCCATGTCCAACGCCTGATCAAGCCTGCGCAATAAACGCCCATAGGATGAATCCCGGGGCCATTCCACCAGCGGCACGGGTACCAACCCTTTCATGCAACACCCCCTCTACTACCGAGTTGACCTGGAGCAGGCGACACCAAGCCTGTTACCCAGGGACGCGCTTAACAAATCCTTCCGCTTCCCTAGAGCATAGTCCCTGACAGGATGCGCAATGCAGCTGGCGACGAATGGCATGGGCTACCTGCAGCGGGCCGGGTGGTGTATCCTGCGGACTTCATTATGTGCAGATAATTCCGGCAGCCGGCATCACCCAATCAGGGCAACCCCCTGTCATGCCAAGGCCGCCCGTGCGCATTACCCAATGTTCATCGAGTACAGACACCCCAACCATGCAAGAACAGTATTCACCCCGCGATATTGAAGCTGCCGTCCAGGCCGAATGGGATAAGCGCAAGGCCTTTGAAGTTCATGAAACGCCCGATCGCGAGACCTTCTACTGCCTGTCGATGTTCCCCTACCCCAGCGGCAAGCTGCACATGGGGCACGTACGCAACTACACCATTGGCGATGTGATTGCCCGTTACCAGCGCATGCAGGGCCGCAATGTATTGCAGCCCATGGGCTGGGATGCCTTCGGCATGCCGGCGGAGAATGCGGCGATGAACAACAAGGTCGCCCCGGCTGCCTGGACCTATTCGAACATTGATTACATGCGCAACCAGCTGAAAAGCCTGGGACTGGCCATGGACTGGTCGCGCGAATTTGCTACCTGCACCCCGGAGTATTACCGCTGGGAGCAGTGGCTGTTCACCCGGTTGTTCGAGAAAGGCATCATCTACCGCAAGAACGGCACAGTGAACTGGGATCCGGTTGACCAGACCGTGCTGGCCAACGAGCAGGTGATCGACGGCAAGGGCTGGCGCTCCGGCGCCGAGATCGAAAAACGTGAAATTCCGATGTACTACTTCCGCATTACCGATTATGCGGAGGAGTTGCTCAGCTCGCTGGATAACCTGCCCGGCTGGCCCGAGCAGGTCAAGACCATGCAGCGCAACTGGATCGGCAAGTCGGTCGGCATGGAAGTGCACTTCCCCTATGACCAGGCCAGCGTTGGCCAGGCCGGCAAGCTCAAGGTCTTTACCACCCGCCCTGACACCCTGATGGGCGCAACCTATGTCGCGGTTGCCGCCGAACACCCGCTGGCCAGCATTGCCGCCACTCAGAATCCAGCCTTGCAGGCCTTTATCGAGGAGTGCAAACGTGGCGGTGTCGCCGAAGCCGATATTGCTACCCAGGAAAAGAAGGGGATGCCAACCAATCTGTTCGTCGAGCACCCGCTGACCGGCGAGAAACTCCCCGTCTGGGTCGCCAACTATGTGTTGATGAGCTATGGCGAAGGCGCAGTGATGGCGGTTCCAGCCCATGATGAGCGCGATTTTGCCTTTGCCCTGCAATACCAACTGCCGATCAAACCAGTTATCCGCACCTCCGCAGGCGATCTGACGCCCGCACCCTGGCAGGAGGCCTACGCGGAAAAAGGCGAGCTGATCAATTCCGATGAATTCAACGGCATGGATTTCTCCAGCGCGTTTACCAGCATTGGTGACGTACTGGAACAGAAGGATCTGGGTAGCCCTCGCACCCAGTTCCGCCTGCGCGACTGGGGCATCAGCCGCCAGCGCTACTGGGGCTGTCCGATCCCGATCATCCACTGTGACAGCTGCGGTGATGTCCCGGTACCCGAAGATCAACTACCGGTAGTGCTCCCCGAAGACGTGATCCCGGATGGTGCGGGCAGCCCGCTGGCCAGAATGCCCGAATTCTATGAATGTACCTGCCCGCGTTGTGGCGCGGCAGCCAAGCGCGAAACCGATACCATGGATACCTTCGTGGAAAGCTCCTGGTATTTCGCCCGCTATGCCTCACCTCACTTTACCGACGGCATGATAGACCCGGCAGCCGCACGCTACTGGCTGCCGGTGGACCAGTACATTGGCGGTATCGAGCATGCGATTCTGCACCTGTTGTATGCGCGTTTCTTCCATAAACTGATGCGCGATGAGGGCCTGGTCGACTGCGACGAGCCGTTCAAGAACCTGCTGACCCAGGGCATGGTGATCGCGGAAACCTACTATCGTCTGCAGGATAACGGCAGCAAGAGCTGGTTCAACCCGGCCGACGTTGAGGTCGAGCGCGACGCCAAGGGCAAGATCACCGCCGCACGTCTGGCCAGTGACGGCCTGCCGGTGGAGATTGGTGGCATTGAAAAAATGTCCAAATCCAAAAATAACGGTGTTGACCCGCAATCCATGATCGACCAGTTCGGCGCCGATACCTGCCGCCTGTTCATGATGTTTGCCTCACCTCCAGACATGAGTCTGGAGTGGTCCGACTCAGGCGTTGAAGGGGCACACCGCTTTTTGCGCCGGGTCTGGCGTCTGGCCAGTCAACATGTAGCGGCTGGCAAAACCACTGATCTCGATCTTAGCAGCCTGAGCGAGGCGCAAAAGAATGTGCGCCGGGCCATTCATCTGGCGATCCGCCAGACCAGCCAGGATATTGGCCAGCATCACAAGTTCAACACCGCGATTGCGGCGGTAATGACGCTGATGAATGTGCTGGAAAAGGCTCAGCAGGACAGCGAGCAGGATCGCGCCCTGCTGCAGGAAGGGCTGAATACCGTAGCCCTGCTGCTGGCCCCCATCGCTCCGCATATCAGTCAGGCGCTGTGGCAGTCATTTGGCCATGATCAATTGATCATTGATGCAACCTGGCCGGCTCTGGATGCCTCGGCGCTGGTGCAGGACAGTCTGCAACTGGTCATTCAGGTCAACGGCAAGCTCCGCGGACAGATCGAGGTGCCCGCCGACATCAGCCGTGAACAGGTCGAAGCAGTCGCCCGGGAAAATGAAAACGTACTGCGCTATACCGAGGGCCTGACGATCCGCAAGGTGATTGTCGTTCCCGGCAAGCTGGTCAATATTGTCGCCAATTAAGATGCAACGGAGAAGCACCATGTCCCTGAACTACACGCGCCAATTGCTGGGCACCTCGGTCATTGCCTTGAGCCTGCTGCTCAGCGCCTGCGGCTTTCAGCTGCGCGGCACCGGCGTTGACAATGTGCAACTCGAAGAGCTGCGTCTGAGTGCGCGCAACAGTTATGGCCAGACCTACATGCAGGTCCGCGAGGCGCTGGAAATCGACGGCGTACGCTTGTCTGACAGCGCCAACTATCATTTGCAACTGCTGGATGAAAGCCAATCACGCGATGTCGTCAGCTACACCAGTCGTGCTACGCCTGCAGAGCTGGAACTGACCAGTCGCTTGACCTTCCAGGTCAGCGACAAACAGGGCCGCGCACTGATTGGTCCGGAAACCCTGAGCGCACAACGGGTGTTCGTCAACGACAAGGACAACATCATCGGCAGCAGTGAAGAAGAGCAACTGCTGCAGCGCGAAATGCGTCGCGACCTGACCCGACAAATGCTGTTTCGCCTGTCCAGCCTGAGCGAGAGCGAACTGGCCAGCCGTGAACAGGCCCTTGACCAGCAGGCGCGATAATCGCGCATGAAAGCCAGCCCGGCCCAGCTTGAACGGCTGCTCGACAAGGGTTTGTCGCCGGTCTATGTGGTCAGCGGTGATGATCCGCTGTTGAGTGGTGAAATCGCTGACCGCATTCGCCTGGCCTGCCGCCAGGCCGGCAGTGAAGAGCGTCAGGTCTTTCATGTCGAGCGCAGCTTTGACTGGGGCCAGTTGCATGATGTCAGCCATAGCCTGTCGCTATTTGCACAGAAGCGTTTGATCGAGTTGCGGATTCCCGGCGGCAAACCCGGTGATGAGGGCGGCAAGGCCCTCCTGCAGTGGCTCGAGCAACCACCGGAAGACACCACACTGCTGATTCTGTTACCCAAACTGGATGGCAGCACCCAGCGCAGCAAGTGGGCCAAGGGCCTGATCGAACACGCCCATAGCTGTTTTATCCAGATATGGCCCATTGAAGCCCATCAGCTACCCGGCTGGATGCGCGATCGACTGGCCAGTGCCGGCATCAGCGCCAGTCCGGAGGCCATTGATCTGCTCAGTGCTCGGGTTGAAGGTAATCTGCTGGCGGCCAGCCAGGAGATCGAGAAACTCAAGCTGTTCTGCAGCAACGGCAAACTGGATCTCGATACCGTGCAACAGGTGGTGGCCGACAGCGCCCGCTTCGATGTCTTCAATCTGTCTGATGCCCTACTCAAGGGTGATGCAGAACAGGCCTTGCGGATTCTTCAGGGGCTGCGCGGCGAAGGCGTTGAAGCGCCGATCATTCTCTGGGCACTGAGCCGCGAGATCCGCAGCCTGGCGACCATGGCCATGGACCTGCAACGCGGCATGGCGCTGGAGCGGATTTTCTCCAGTCAGCGCCCACCGGTCTGGGACAAACGCAAACCACTGCTGACGCAAGCCTTGCAACGGCACCCAACCACTGCCTGGGAACGCTGGCTACGCGATGCCCAGTCAATTGACGAGCAGATCAAAGGGCAGCAGCCCGGCTCAGCCTGGGACGGCTTGACCCGTCTGGCACTGGCGGTCTGTGGCCTTGCCATTCTTGACGGCGGCACGGCCTGAATAACCTCTAGCACCTCACCTCACCTTCAACGCAACAGCAACAGCGGGCGCGAAGTACTGGCAAGCATGCTGGTGGTGGTGCTGCCGACAAAAAACTGGCGAATGCGCGAGTGGCCATAGGCGCCCATGACGATCATGTTGATGTCATGCTCCTCTGCATAGCCCAGCAGGGTTTTCTCGACATCGCCAGCGCGGATACTGGCAATCACGTCATGACCGGCTTTTTCCAAACGAGCCTTGGCTGCGTTCAGCGCTTCCCAGGCATCATTGGTGTCGGCCCCCACCATCAACAGGTGTATTGGCAGCCCCTGAAACAGGGGACTTTCAGCGATCATCTCGATGCCCTTGCGGGTGCTCGAGCCATTATCAAAGGCCAGCATCACACGGCGTGGCTGACGGAACCCACCGGCGGTGACCAGAATCGGCTTGTGCTGGGTGCGAATAACACTTTCCAGGTGGCTGCCCACATGCTGGCCGACACTGTCGCCCTCCTCGCCCTGACGACCCATCACCAGCAGACGAATCTCACCCTGCAACGCCGCCAGCGTTTCGACCAGATCACCGTGGCGCTGGCGCGTGACCGGCTCGGCCACACCGTCAGCAATGGCACGCTCGACCACCGCCTCCAGCATCAGCCGGCCCTGCTCGCGCATCAGCTTGCCGCGCTTTTCATCCAGCTCAGCCAACTCCTGTAACAGATGCTCGCGGCTGCCGAGACCGATATTGCCTGACAGGTCGCTTTGCACCGGAAACTGCGAATGATCCAGCACATGCAGAAAGACCAGGGGCGCATTCAGCCGCAGGCTGGCCCATGCAGCATAATCACAGACCGCCGGTGTTGAGCGTGAACCATCGATGCAGGCCAGAACGTTGGCAGTGGTCACAGCATTCTCCTTGTTATTAACCATGGTCAGTGACCCATCAGCTTGTCGACGGCATCTGCCTTGTCGTGCACAGCAAAACGGTCAACGATGGTGGCACTGGCCTCGTTCAGGCCAAGCACCTCGACCTCAGTACCCTCGCGGCGGAACTTGATCACCACCTTGTCCAGGGCGGCGACCGCCGTGATATCCCAGAAGTGCGCCCGACTAAGGTCGATAATCACCTTATCAAGGGCTTCCTTGAAATCAAAGGCAGCAACAAACTTGTCCGAAGAACTGAAGAACACCTGCCCCACCACAGTGTAGCTGCGCTGGCGACCATGACTCTCGACCTGACTACCAATGTGCAAGTAATGCCCCATCTTGTTGGCAAAGAACAGCGCCGCCAACAACACCCCTACCAGAACGCCGTAGGCCAGATTATGGGTTGCCACCACCACCACCACCGTAGCGACCATGACGATATTCGTCGATAACGGGTGTTTTTTCAGGTTGATCAGTGAATCCCAGCTGAACGTACCGATCGATACCATGATCATCACCGCAATCAGTGCCGCCATGGGAATCTGACCAACCCAGTCACCGAGAAAAACCACCATGACCAATAGCACCACACCGGCAGTGAAACAGGACAACCGGGTTCGACCACCCGACTTCACGTTAATGACTGACTGGCCGATCATGGCGCAACCGGCCATGCCGCCCATCAAGCCCGCACCAATATTGGCAATGCCCTGACCCTTGCATTCGCGGTTCTTGTCACTGGAGGTATCGGTCAGATCATCGACAATGGTAGCGGTCATCATCGACTCCAGCAGACCCACAACGGCCAGCGCTGCCGAATAGGGAAAGATGATTGCCAGGGTCTCAAGATTCAAAGGCACATCTGGCCAGAGAAAGATCGGCAAGGTATCGGGCAGTTCGCCCTTATCGGAAACGGTGCCTATATCCAGACCAAGGTACATGGCCAGACCGGTCAACAACATTATGCAGATCAACGGAGACGGTATTACCAGGTCACGGGTCCAGCGAAACAACAGCAAAAACAGTGCAGCCCCGACAGCCAGCATCATTGCGCCCATCCACAGTTGAACGGTTGCAGCAATCAGCGCAAAGCCAAGGATCAGGGTCAAGAGTCCAATACCGGGAATAGTCTGTCTGCCCAGCCAGGGCATACCGTATATCAGCGCCAGGCCCAGAGCCGTCATGGCATAAACATGCCAGGTCACGTTGTCCAGTTCACGTAACTGCGCGAGGAAAATAAGAATTGCCAATGCATTGACGAAACCGGTTACTACCGAGCGTGATACAAAACGCATCAGACTATCCATTCGCAGATAACCCGCGGCAATTTGCAGAATGCCACACAGAATGGTGGCCGCCAGCAGGTACTGCAGGCCGTGGTCACGCACCAGCGTAACCATCAACAGCGACATGGCGCCAGTGGCAGCGGAAATCATGCCCGGCCGACCGCCAGTAAAGGCAATCACCACGGCAATACAGAAGGAGGCGTAGAGGCCGACCTTGGGATCTACTTCGGCAAAAATTGAAAAAGCAATGGCCTCGGGAATCAGTGCCAGGGCTACCACAATACCGGCCAGCAGATCACCGCGAATATTGGAAAACCATTGGGCGCGAACATTATTAAAAAACGTCATGGGGATTATCCGTACGAACAACCAGAGTATCAGTCAAACCAGCAAGACAAGCAGTCCTGTCTGACCGCAGAGGCTGGCAAAGGCTTGGAGTAAAAACGCAGGCGGGTAGCCGGCGGAATGGGTGTTCCGGGGCTAAGGTGGCGTGACGCCAAGAAAGCATTTCTTCAGCACAATCTGACCGGGGTGTTTGAAAAGGGCATGCACTTTAACACGCCGAGCCAGCCCCGGCCATGACCGGGGCCAATCATACGGCCTAAGCAGCAGACCGAGCAGGCGTCACACGCTGCCAGACTGCGTGAACACACTGAACCACCAGGGCACCCAGACAGTAGATCACCAAAAAGGGATCCAGCAGGTAATCCCAGTAGTTATTGGACGGTTTGATATCCAGCAGGAAGGCTAGACTGGCGACCAGCAGCATAAGAATACCAAGGTAGGACCTGAGCACAAAAAACGCCAGGGTCAAGGCGCCAACGGCGACGATCAGCAGCCGTGGATGATAGCCCCAGCGATAGGTGTCAAACATGCCCACCCCCATGGCCGCCGGATAGAGCACCAAACCCAGCACGCCAAACCCCAGCCACAAAGGCCACTTCTCCTTTGCGCCCATAGGCTGCACGTATCCAAGGCGTATCGATACTGCAATCACCAACCAGATCATGGTGGTGATAGCCAGATCGTCAGTCAAGCCGCGTAACAACCCAGCCAGAGTCAGGCCCGTGGACAGCGGAACCAATGCCACCAGTAACAGGGCAAAGAGAACGGACAATCGGTAGCCCTTGGGCAACCTGCCCAGAGGTAACAGCAAAAATACCAACAGGGCAAAGGTCAGAACGGACTGCCAGCTTGCGATAATCATTGCTGTGACTCCAGCCAGGCGGTATTGAAGGTGACATGCTTGATGAAACTGTTGTTCCAGGAGTACACCAGATGAAACAGTCCATCCTGGCTGCGAATGATATAGGGGTACTCGTAATCGAAATCACAGAGCCCGTGACGACACACCCTGGCCTCAAACAAGGTCATGTAATCATCCACCAATTTCTGCCGACTGCGCCCACTGGCGTCGAGAAACTTGTCTCGCAACAAGGGCGCGTATTGCTCCAGCGGAATCAGGTCGCCTTCCTGGTCTGTCGATTCATCCAGGGTATTGACCAAAGTCCACTGCTCCAGACTGAAGCTGGCCTCATCCAAGGTCAGACGAAACCGACCATCCACCAGATTATTCTGCGCAACCAGCAAGGTATCACGGTGTGAACGAACCGCCGCCAACGATGAGTTGGGATTCCAGGGGGCCACGTCGTATTCCTCGGTCCAGGTTTGTCCGGCATCCTCGGTGATACTGGCCAGCACATGGCCTCGACGACCGGCGTTACGCAGCAGTGCTACCGCGCGCCGATCATCCAGCGGTACCACCGTGGGCTGCAGACTGTTGGTACCGTCGGCTATGCGAAACTTGTCAAGGATCCGGCCGTCACTGTCCAGATACAGATACTCGGGAAATTTGCCGAGAAACTCGTGATAAACAGGCAGACCTATTGAGCCGTCAGCATGAAACACCGGCGCCGTTCTGACCAGCGTACTGATATTGATAAAGGGCGATGTAACCAGTTGCCGGGGAGCGGTCCAGGTGACACCCATGTCATCCGAATACTGGGCATTGATAGCGCTGCCTGCCCAGCCTCCCAGGGAAACCGAGACATAAAACAGCCACAGACGGTCATCCGGGGCCAGCGCTACCACAGGATTTCCCAGCTTGCGTATGGGTTTGCCGACCGCGTTGCGAGTGGACTCACGGCTCGCCAGAATAAACTCATCACTCCACTCACGGCTGCTGTGGTCATAGCGTGCAGCTCGAATATTGACGTCAGCTGCTCCCTCGCGACTACCCGCAAACCAGACGCTGAGAAGATCACCGCCCTTGAGCTCGGTGATCGATGACGAGTGCACGAATTCGTCAAGATCGCTGGAGACAAAGCGCCGCTCAATCATGGGTTGCCCGTCTGCTTCGGCCGCAGGGAACGCAGGATTGGCGAATCCGGCCATCTGATAGGATGGATTCAACCAGGCAACCAGGACAAAGAGCAAGGCGGCAAAAAGGAGCAAGGGCCACTTGAAGCGGGATAAATCAGACTGCAGGTTTATCAAAGCCATATTCTCTTTTCAGATGGACAATTCAACGATCCATTGGTACGTCAGTTACTGCGCTCAAACACCCAGGTTTGAGCCAACAGGCGGCGCAATACAAACCCTTGAGCCAGAATGCTATTGACCAGTTCAACGGTCGCCAGTTCGCCAATATCAGGTGTGTGAATCTCGACCATCAACAAACGCAATTGATCCGGCAGCCTGGTTGGGAACAAGCCCAATTCCCCACCCTCGATATCGAGAATCAGCACCGATGGCTGCAAACGCGCCAGCACCTCACCCAGGCGTAGGGCCGGCACGTCTTCGCAACGATCGGCCAATGCGGGTGTCAGACTGCTGCTCCACCAGTACTCAGGGTAAAAGCCGAGCTCAATCCTGTTCCCGGCGAAGCTATCCGGCACCACGGCAGCATCAATCAACTCCAACTGCTGGCCATTAGCGGCGAATGTCGCCTGGATTTGTCCGTGCATCTGCGAATTGGGTTCAACAACGGTCACCGGACGGCCAGAACGCATGCCTGCCAAACTGCCGGTCACCCCCGCCCCGCCACCGCATTCCACAACCCTGTCCCCGGCCTGTATCAGTTGGTCAATCAACTGCAAGTCAGCCTGTTCGTAATCGCCCAGGGAAAAGTAACAGGCCATGCGCGGACTGAAGCCGGCATCAACCGGCAGTAACAGCGGAAAATGCGGGTGCTCGAGTAAAGTGGAAGACTCCAGAGAGCCAAGCCACTCTGCGAAGGCGCTTACCTGCACTGTTTCTCCTGGTGTTTCCTGCGGCCATTGCGCCAATCCCCGGCGCATTACCAATTCCTGTCGCTCGGCAATCTGCTCGGGCGACACAAGGTGATGGGTCATATCCTGGTCCCTGTTTCTGAAGCAATCTTCAGGCAGCAATCAAGCCAGACGCTGATATGGCGGATTACGCGATTCATTGCCAAGGCAAATGGATTCTGCACTGAACTTCAAGCGCTATCCAAGTCAAACCCATTGATCGCAATACGGAGATACAATCGACTCTGCAAGGGTTGCAGAACTCAGTTTACAGCGCGCTGAGATTAACACCGACTGCCGGCAACAGCCAGTTCACAGCAGTCCGTCAGGCTTATTTCAATCTCCATTGCCCTGAGCTGCATGCTAAAGTTGCCCCCTGAAAACAATGTGGAAAATCATCATGCCATTCATGTCAGCACCGCTGCGCCGCCAGACTGCCCTTGCCACCCTATTCACGGGCCTCTTGGCCGGCAGTCTCAGCGGATCTCTGACAGCCTCACCTGTCCCTGTCGTCGAGGATACGGTATCGGCAACCAGCTTTGCCGACTGGCAACGCGACTTCCGTGGTCGGGCATTGGCTGAGGGTATCGCTGCCGACCTGTTTGACCGCGCATTCACGGGTGTTCAACCGGACCCGGCCGTCCTGCGCGCCGACCAGAGTCAACCGGAATTTACTCGTCCCGTCTGGGCCTACCTGGACAGTGCCATTTCGCCGCAGCGTCTGGCTACCGGCAGACAACTGTTGAGCAGCCACGCCAGCACACTGGAAGCGATAGAACAACGCTATGGGGTTGACCGTCATGTGCTGGTGGCCATCTGGGGCCTGGAAAGCAATTTTGGCGGCAATATGGGTGACCGACAGGTGGTCCGCTCACTGGCCACTTTGGCCCATGCGGGCAGGCGCCCGGATTTTGCCCATACCCAACTGATCGCGGCCTTGGAAATTCTGCAACAAGGCGATATCAGTCCCGAAGCCATGCTTGGCTCATGGGCTGGCGCAATGGGTCAGACCCAGTTCATTCCAACCACCTACCTTAGCCATGCCGTGGACTTTGACGGCAATGGCAAACGCGATATATGGAACGCCTCAGCCGATGCGCTGGCCTCTGCGGCCAACTATTTGAGCAGCTCGCGCTGGCAGACAGGGCAACCCTGGGGTTTTGAAGTGCATCTACCGGATGCCTTCGACTACACGCTGGCCGACACCAGCATCCGCAAACCCATCAGTGAATGGCGTCAGCTCGGCTTGCTGGATGCCAAGCAAAGCGCGCTGTCCGACCACCTCGACAGCCAGCAGGCCAGCCTGCTGCTGCCCGCCGGACACCGTGGCCCGGCCTTTTTGGTACTGGCGAATTTCCGCAGCATATTGCAATACAACAACTCCACCAGCTATGCCCTGGCCATTGGCCTGATGGCCAGCCAGCTTAAAGGCCAGGACACAGTCATCGGCAGCTGGCCAGTCGATGATGAACCCCTGTCACGCAGTCAACGTCTGGAACTGCAGGAGCGCCTGCAAGCCAGCGGATTTGAGCCTGGCGGCATTGACGGCATCATCGGCGCCAATACCCGCCAGGCTATTCGTCGACTGCAGGTCAGCCTGGGCTGGCCAGCAGATGGCTATCCGACCCTGGCCTTGCTGGAAAAGCTCCGCCAATAAGCTTTGGCGGAGACTGTCCGGCACCGGAGCCTGTGATAAACTGCACCGCACGCTGCCGGCAGCCTGGTCGGTTGCCGCCCACAGATCCGCCTCACAGGAGCTCTGTTCTTCGATGACTGACCAACCTTCAAAACCCGTCGCCAGCGGTGAAAAATTCCGCACTGCACAGGGCATTACTGCGATCAAGGATGGTCAGAAAAAGCGCTCTGCCAGCGCTCCGCTACAAGGCTTCGAACCCAAGCCGAAATGGCTTAGAGCCAAAGTGCCCAGTGGTGAACGATTTGAAGCGGTCAAACGTAATGTCAGCTCACACAAACTGAGTACCGTCTGCCAGGAATCGCACTGTCCGAACATGGGCGAATGCTGGTCCAACGGTACCGCTACCATCATGTTGATGGGCTCGGTTTGTACCCGGGCCTGCCGTTTTTGCGCCGTTGATACCGGCAATCCGAACGGTTGGCTGGATGCGGATGAACCAGAAAACACGGCAAAATCCGTCGAACTCATGGGCCTGCGTTATATCGTCCTGACCTCGGTTGACCGTGACGACTTACCGGATGGTGGTGCAGCGCATTATGCGGCGGCAGTAAGAGCCATCAAACGCCGAACCCCCGAGGTTGTGGTTGAGGCCCTGACCCCTGACTTTGACGGGGATCTGCTGGCTATCGAAGGGGTGGTCGATTCAGGGCTGGAAGTCTTTGCCCAGAACGTTGAAACAGTAGAACGCCTGACCCATGTGGTGCGTGACCCACGTGCTGGCTACGAAAAGACTCTGCGGGTGTTGGCCCATGCCAAGCAGCATCGCCCGCAGGTCATTACCAAGACCAGTCTAATGCTGGGCTTGGGTGAAACCGACGAGGAAATCCTGCAGACCTTCGATGACCTGCGCGCCATTGGCGTGGATATCGTCACCCTTGGCCAGTACCTGCAACCGACCCGCAATCACCTGCAGGTGCAGCGCTGGGTCAGCCCCGAGGAGTTCAACCGTTACCGTGATATTGGCCTGGCCAAAGGCTTCATGGAAGTTCCGGCAGGTCCACTGGTACGCTCCAGCTACCGTGCCGATCGGGTATTCGAAAAGAACAATCTGGGTCTGGCCGAACCGGCAGCAGTGCCGGGGCAGGCTGAATCCAAGATTGCCAACCTGATTCCTCTGACCAGCCTCAACTAGACTGCCTCAGTAACATCCAGGGACGCCCTGAGCGCCTGCTCAAGCCGTATCTCAAGTTCAGCCATGGACGGTGATGCCGGCAGCAGGTCGCGCATCTGTGTCATTGCCAAACCGGCATAGCCACAGGGATTGATGCGCTGAAATGGCTGCATGTCCATATCAACATTCAAAGCCAAGCCATGAAAGGAGCAGCCGCGCCGGATGCGCAGCCCGAGCGAGGCAATCTTGGCCTCGCCAACATATACGCCAGGCGCGTTCGCCTTGGGCGCAGCACAGAGGCCATAAGCGGACAGGACACTGACCAACGCCTGTTCCATAGCACTGACCAGGTCACGCACACCCATGTCCCGGCGGCGAATATCCAACAACAGGTAGGCTACCAACTGGCCGGGCCCATGGTAGGTCACCTGCCCACCGCGCTCGACCTGCACCACCGGGATATCCCCGGCTGCCAGCACATGCTCGGCCTTGCCGGCTTGCCCCTGGGTAAAGACCGAAGGATGCTGCAACAACCAGATTTCATCCGGCGTATTGCAGTCCCGCTCAGCGGTGAAGCGACGCATGGCCTCCAAGGTAGGCAAATAGTCCACCAGCCCTAGCCGACGACACAGGAGAGGGGGTGTCATCACAGCACCATATGCACCTTGCCGGTCGCCTTTAGCTCGGCATGCAGTGCCTGCAGTTGCTCAGGGCCGGTAGCATGAATTTCCAGCCTGACCGACAGAAAGCGTCCGTTCTTGCTGTCCAGCACCTCGATCAGACGGGTTTCCTCGCCTGGCGCGTGCTGCTCAACGATCCGCACCACCAGGTCGGCAAAGCCCTCCTCGGCGGTCCCGATCACCTTGATCGGATAGCGGCAGGGAAATTCGATGCGTGGGGCATCAACCGGCTTATCGGTCATCACAGGCTCCTGCAGACTCAGTTGAACAGACCAAGGAAAAACAGCTTGATGCTGTCCCACAGGCGACCGAAGAAGCCAGCCTGCTCGACATTGGCCAAGGCAACAAGCGGCGCGGTATGAATCACCTCACCCTCAAGACGCACCACCACCTCGCCCAGCACGTCACCACTGACGATCGGCGCCCTGATTTGCCCGTTCAGACTGATGCCCGCATCGAGTTTTTCCGCCTGGCCACGTGGCAAGGTCAGCATCAACCCATCAGCCAGGCCAACTGACACCTGATCGCTGACGCCCGCCCAGACGCGCGCACTGGAAAGCACCTGGCCTGGTTGGTAAAACGCCTTGGTTTCAAAGAAACGGAAGCCCCAGGTCAGCAATTTCTGCGTTTCCGCTGTGCGCACTGCATCACTGCTGGTGCCCATGACCACCGAAATCAGGCGCATGCCGTCGCGCTCGGCCGAGGCCACCAGACAGTAGCCCGCGGCTTCGGTATGCCCGGTTTTCAGACCATCGACACTGGAGTCACGCCACAGCATGCGATTGCGGTTGCTCTGGGTAATACCGTTCCAGACGAATTCCTTTTCCTTGTAAATCGGGTAGTACTCACGATCATCACGGATAATCGCCTGGGCCAGAATCGCCATATCACGGGCGGTGGAATACAGATTGTCATCCGGCCAACCGGTGGCATTGGTGAAGTTGCTGTTGTTCATGCCCAGCCGGGCAGCATGGCTATTCATCATGTCGGCAAAGGCGCCTTCGCTGCCGGCAATATGCTCTGCCATGGCGATACTGGCGTCGTTGCCCGACTGAATGATGATGCCACGCTTGAGGTCTATAAAGGGCACACGGTCACCGACCTCGATAAACATTTTCGAACCGCCCTTGCGCCAGGCCTCCTCGCTGACCAGTACCTCATCCTGCTCGCTGACACGGCCCTCAATCAATTCAAGGCTACCGATGTAGCTGGTCATAAGTTTGACCAGGCTGGCTGGCGGCAGGCGCTCGTCAGCATTATGTTCGACCAGAATGGCGCCGCTGTTGGCATCCATCAAAATATAGCTGGAGGCGGCAATCTGCGGCGGCGCCGCCATGATCTGCGGATTAGTCGGTGGCGTCGGCGGTGCCGGCCTGGGAGCCTGCGCATAACTGAAAGCGGCATAAACCAGGGTGGCGGAGAACAGCAGGGTTTGGGGCAATTTGTTGAACATGGTGCTCACTGTCTTGGGTGTGAAAATTGAGTTATGAATAAAGGCTACCGGGTTATTGGGCCGACACCAGTGCCGGGTTACCCAGGTTGGCTGCACGCAGACTATCGATCAAACGCTGCGCCTCCGCATGACTGGATAGCGGGCCTACTCGGACCCGATGCAAGGTCTGGGCATTTCGCTGAACCGGGCTGATAAATACCGGATCGCTCAACCTGGCTTGCAATTGACTGCGTAGTTGCGCCGCAGACTGCTCTGAAGCAAAAGCACCGACCTGCAGGTAGTACCCCGCACTCACGGGTGCCGGGGCCGAACTGGCGGCGCCAGCCGTGACCAGATAGCCCGGGTTCTGCTGTTGCTGCCAGGCTACCGGATCAATGCCTTCGACCCGCACCCGCGCCGTACCTCGTTCGGCAAAACCCAGTTTCTTGGCCGCCGCATAGGACAAATCGATAATACGGTCGGAATAGAAAGGCCCACGGTCATTGACGCGCAATATCACCTGAAGACCGTTTTCCAGATTGGTGACTTGCACATAGGTCGGCAATGGCAAAGTCTTGTGCGCTGCCGTCATGCCATACAAGTCATACACCTCACCATTGGCCGTATGCTGCCCATGGAACTTGGTGCCATACCAGGAGGCTTCACCTTCCTCACGGTAACGTCGCCCATCCTGCATCGGCTCATAACGCCGTCCCAGCACCGTATAGGGTGATGCCTTATAAGGGCCATTATGCGGTGTCGGTACTGCATCAGGAATGCTTGATACATCAACATGGTACTGCGGCGCACCATCAACCGACGGCCGAACAGCCGGCACATGGGGGGCACTCGCTCCAACTGAGGGTGTCACCGGCGCAGAGGAACAGGCCGTCAGTAGCACGGCCGACAGCAGGGCGGAACAAGCACCGCAGGCCTTACTGAGCATGTTTTTCCCTCTCTTCGCGGATAAGGTCGGCCAACTGATGTACCACCATCGCATACATCACACTGCGATTGTAGCGGGTGATCACATACAGGTTATCCAGGCCGAGCCAGTACTGCATCTGATCACCTGCATCAAATTCGTATGCCATAACCGCTTGCGCGTCTTCCAGCTGAGTGGCGGGCTGCCAACCCAGGGCGCGAAGTTCCGCTACCGTTCGACGCGCATCAAGGCCCTGCTCAATGGTCAGCCCCTCGGTAAAGCGCTCACCGCTGACTGCAGCCGGTACAGCAACCTGAGCGCCCAACTGCCATTTATGTTCGCGGAAGTAGTTGGCTACGCTACCAATGGCATCAACCGGGTTATTCCAGATATCAACCTTGCCGTCGCTGTCAAAATCAACGGCAAAGGCCTGGTAGCTGCTGGGAATGAACTGGGGGAAACCCATGGCACCCGCATAGGAGCCGGTCAATGTCAGCGGATCCATCTGCTGTTCACGGGTCAGCACCAGAAAGGCCTTGAGTTGCCGACGGAAGAAGTCGGCCCGCGGCGGGTAGTCGAAGCCCAGGGTTGTCAGTGCATCAATGACCCGGTGCCCTCCCTTGTTGCCGCCGTAGAAGGTTTCCACGCCAATGATCGAGACAATGATTTCTGCCTCTACACCGTATTCCTGCTCGGCACGCGCCAGCGCCTCGGCATGCTCATCCCAAAAGGCCAGCCCACGCTCGATTCGCTGCTGAGTGATGAAGATAGCCCGGTACTCGTGCCAGGGTCTGACCCGCTCTGCCGGAGTAGAGATGGCCGTCAGTATGGACTCCTTGCGCTCGGCATCGGCCAGCAAGGTCTGCACATAGGCGGGGGCAAAGCCGTGTTCGGCTTGCATCTCATCAATAAACGGCTGTACCGCCGGATGTTCAAGGGTGTAATTCACCGCCAAGAGAACCGGACTGAAGAGACCAAAGAGTGCGGCGATAGCACCTTGACGACATACAGTTGAAAAGCTGACAGGCATTGTTGTTCCCATAATTGGCAGAAGCGAGGAGGTAAAGGAGCTCATCCCTGGAGCATCCATTTGCGGTGCGTTTGTATAGACATAAGAATGCCAAAACCCGACAACAGGGTGACTAACGACGTACCGCCATAACTGATCAGTGGCAAGGGTACCCCGACCACAGGCAACAGACCACTGACCATGCCAATATTCACCAGCACGTAAATAAAGAAGGTCAGCGTTACGCTGCCGGCCAGTAGTTTGCTGAAGGTATCCTGAGCTTGCAGGGTGATGACCATGCCACGTGCAATGATCAACAGATAAACCACCAGCAACAGACACACACCAACCAGGCCGAACTCCTCGGCCAACACGGCAATAATGAAATCAGTATGGCCTTCAGGAAGAAAGTCCAGATGTGACTGAGTACCCTGAAGCCAGCCCTTGCCAAACACACCACCTGAGCCGATCGCCGCCTTGGACTGAATGATATTCCAACCCGCACCCAGCGGATCGCTCTCTGGGTTGATAAACGTCAGTACGCGTTGTTTCTGATAGGCATGCAGGACAAAAAACCACATGACTGTTGCCAACGGCACCAGCATGACCAGAGCACCAAGGATATATCGCCAGCGCAAACCCGCCAGCAACAAGGCAAACAAGCCCGCCAGGGCCACCAGCAAGGAGGTACCCAAGTCCGGCTGTCTGAGGATCAGGACCACCGGCAGCAAAATGATTGCCATGCACCCGCAGACGTACTTGAAACTCGGTGGCAATGGCCGTCTGGCCAGGTACCAGGCAACACTCATGGGCATAACCAGCTTCATGATCTCCGAGGGCTGAAAACGCATGACGCCCGGAATGGTCAGCCAGCGTTGCGCACCCTTGGCCTCGGTGCCCACCAGCAATACCGCCAGCAACAGCAATACACAGCCTATATAGGCCACTGGAACCCAGCGCGCCATAAAGCGTGGTTGAAACTGGGCTATGATCAGCATCACCGCGAGGCCAACACAATAGGCCGCTCCCTGCCGATACAACAACGCCATGTTCCTGCCACTGGCCGAATAGAGAATAAAACTGGCTACCGTAGCCAGGACCAGAATCAACAAGAGCAACCAGGGATCGACATGGATGCGCTGCCAGAAAGGCGTGCGGCGCTGCAGGCCAACACGCCCATTTGCGGCGTTACCAAACAAGGCTTTCATGGCATAGCCTCTTCAATGAAACCAACTGGTTCCGGGTCGGGCAACAACCAGGCATCAAATACCGCCCTGGCAACCGGCGCAGCAACCCGTCCGCCTGACTCACCATTTTCGACCATGACGGCAATAGCGATCTTGGGGTCTTCGACCGGGGCAAAACCTACAAACAGGGCATGGTCGCGGTGACGCTCCTGCAACGCCTGCGAGTCATAACGCTCACCCTGAGCGATAGCCACAACCTGTGCGGTACCGGTTTTGCCAGCCATACGATAAGGCGCATTAAGGGCTGAATTAAGTGCAGTACCATGCTGGGCATGCATGACATCCTCCAGCGCATCGATAATGAACTGCCAGTCATCCGGATTGCCCAACTGGATATCCGCCGGGGTACCCGTCTCATCCGGCAGTTGCCCTTCAGCATGCAAAAGCATTCGTGGTCTGTGCCAGATACCTCGGTTGGCGATCAGAGAAATGGATTGTGCCAGCTGCAGCGGCGACGTCAGCATATAGCCCTGACCGATGCCGGTGATCAAGGTTTCACCCGGGTACCAGGGTTCGCGTCGTGCATTGCGCTTCCACTCACGCGATGGCATCAGGCCGGGCGACTCCTCGAACATATCAATGGATACCCGGGTGCCGAGTCCAAAGCGCGACATATAGTCATGCAGGCGGTCGATGCCCAGTTTATGGGCTAGATCATAGAAATAGGTGTCATTCGAACGCGCAATCGAATAGCGCATATCCACCCAGCCATCGCCGGAGCGGTTCCAGTTACGGTAACGGTGGCTGTGATTGGGCAGCTGGTAGAAACCTGGATCATAGACCCGGCTGGTGCGTGTAGTGACGCCGGCATCCAGCCCTGCCAGTGCAACGATTTGCTTGATGGTCGAGCCCGGCGGATACAAGCCGCGCAATACCCGGTTGAACAGCGGCTGATCCAGGGAATCACGCAAATTGCCGTAGTCGATATGACTGATACCGGTGACAAACAAATTGGGATTGAAGCCCGGCTGGCTGACAAAGGCCAACACCCCGCCGCTGCTGGGCTCAATGGCAATAACAGCACCGCGCCGATTACCCAGTGCATGCTCGGCTACGGCCTGTAACCGACTATCCAGGTGCAAGGTCAGGTCTTTGCCGGGTAGTGGGTCAGTGCGTTTGAGTACACGCAATACGCGACCACGGGCATTGGTTTCAACCTCTTCATAGCCGACCGTGCCATGCAGCAGTTCTTCATAATAACGCTCGATACCGGTCTTGCCGATGTAGTGCGTACCGGCATAAGCCACCTGGTCGATACGCGCCATCTCCTGCTCATTGATCCGCCCGACATAACCCACCGCGTGGGCAAAGTGCTCTGCCAGCGGGTAGTAGCGAACAAAGCTGGCCTGCACTTCAACGCCTGGCAAACGAAATTGGTTGACCGCCAGCTGGGCAATTTGCTCGTCACTAAGACCAAACATGACGGGCACTGACTCGAAGGGCCGACGGCCCTGGTTAAGGCGGCGTTCCGCGCGTTCACGCTCTTCGGCAGTCAAACCCAGTATCCTACCCAGCAGATCAAAGGTTTGTTGCAAGTCAGGTGCCCGTTCACGGGTGATATTCAGACTGAAACTGGGCCGGTTCTCGGCCAACACCACACCATTACGATCGTAAATCCGCCCGCGGCCGGGCGGAACCGGCTGCACATGCACACGGTTGTTTTCCGACAGTGTCGAGTGATATTCGTACTGCACGACCTGCAGGTAGTACATGCGCGCAACAAGCACACCCACCAGCATCATGACCACGACTGCAGCCAAAGCCACTCGACGCTGGACGACCCGGGCATCGTTGGAGTGATCTTTAAGCTGAATGGGTCTGGCCATGACTCACTTGTGGTAGGGGTGACGGTTTAGGATAGTCCAGGCTCTATAGAGCTGCTCAGCCAGCAGAATACGGACCAGGGGGTGGGGCAAGGTCAGGGCTGACAGTGACCAGCGCTGATCACTCCGCGCCAGCACTTCGGAAGCCAGTCCCTCGGGGCCTCCGACCATCAGATTGACAGTGCGGGCATCCAGCCGCCAGTTTTCCAGCTGTTCGGCCAAGGTTTCAGTTGACCAGTTACGGCCATTGACCTCAAGGGTGACAATTCGTTCCCCAGGCTGTGTTGCCGCAAGCATCTGCTCACCTTCTCGGCGCATCAGTCGGGCAATATCAGCATTCTTGCCACGTGTCGTCAGCGGTATTTCCACCAACTCGACCGGCAGATCAGGGGGCATGCGCTTGGCATACTCGCTATAGCCCTGCTCCACCCATTGCGGCATGCGTGAGGCCACACTGATCAGCCGAATTCGCAAGCCAGCTTACTCTTCGATCGGTTTTTGCTGCTGTGCACGGCGCGATTCAGCACTCTGCCAAAGGCGCTCAAGATCATAAAATTGACGGGTTGCCGGCTGCATGATGTGTACGATGATATCGCCCAGATCAACCAATACCCACTCGCCAGAATCCTTGCCCTCGACACCCAGAGGACGGCATCCGGACTCCTTGGCCTTTTCCACGACGGTATCGCTAAGGGCACTGACCTGGCGGCTGGAACTGCCGCTGGCGATAACCATGAAGTCAGTCACGCTGGTCAGTTCGCGAACATCGATGCGCACCACATCCTTGGCCTTGAGTTCGTCCAGAGCGTCTTCCACTACCTTGAGAAGGTCTTCAATCTGCATAATCGGGTTTAAATCCTAGGTTGTCAGGGCCGGTATAGGCCATGGGTTTCAATATAGTCAAGCACGGCATCCGGCAAAAGAAAGCGTGCCGAGCGACCGACGCCCAGCAAGCCACGAATTTGCGTGGCAGAAATGGCCAGGGGCGTCTGGGACAGACAGATAATCTGTCCATGCGCCGCCGGATCATCCGACACCGTCACACTGCGCGCAGCCATCAAATTCTTCAGCGCTTCTGGTAGTTCAGAATCCTGCTCAGGGCGTTGCAATACCACCAGACTGGCCAACTCCAGCAGTGACTCCCAGCGATGCCAGCTGGGCAGTCCACAAAAGGCATCCCAGCCGAGAATCAAAAACAACACCACCTTCTCACCCAGCTCGGCACGCAGGGATTCGAGCGTGTCGACCGTGTACGACAACTGCTCTCGGCGCAATTCACAATCATCAACAATAAAGCCACTGCACCTGTCCACCGCCAGCTGGAGCATGGCCAGACGGGCTTCGGCACTGGCGCCGGGCTGCGGACGATGTGGCGGTCTGGCACTCGGGATCAGACGCAACTCATCCAATCCAAGCAGGTCACGCACTTCCACTGCACTTCGCAAATGACCATGGTGCACCGGATCAAAGGTCCCACCCAGCAAACCGATCCGCCGCATCATAGCGGTATCACTGACGGATGTGTCCATCGCCAAAGACGACATACTTCTCGCTGGTCAAGCCTTCCAGTCCGACCGGCCCACGAGCGTGAATCTTGTCGGTGGAGATACCGATCTCGGCACCCAGACCATATTCGAAGCCGTCAGCAAAACGCGTCGAGGCATTGATCATCACCGAGCTGGAGTCCACTTCGGCAATAAAGCGACGGGCCCGGGTGTAATCCTCGGAGACCATGGCGTCGGTGTGCTGTGAGCTGAAATCATTGATGTGCTCGATAGCCGCATCCATGTCGTCGACAATGCGTATCGACAAAATCGGCGCCAGATACTCGGTCGACCAGTCTTCTTCGCTGGCTGGCAAGGCCGCAGGTAAAATCGCACAGGCAGCAGGGCAACCGCGTAATTCGACCCCCTTCTCAACATAGAGTGCAGCCATGCCTGGCAGGAAAGCGGAAGCCACAGCACGATGCACCAGCAAGGTCTCCATGGCATTACAGACCCCGTAACGATGGGTCTTGGCATTCAGACAGATGGCCTCGGCCTTGATCAGATCGGCGCGATCATCCACATAGACATGGCAGATACCATCCAGATGCTTGATCACCGGCACCCGGGCATCACGACTGATGCGTTCGATCAGACCCTTGCCGCCGCGTGGCACAATCACGTCGACATACTCAGGCATGCTGATCAGCGTGCCGACCGCCGCACGGTCAGTGGTCTCTACTACCTGTACCACGTCGGCCGGCAGCCCCGCGACATCCAGCCCCTGACGAATGCAGGCGGCGATGGCACGGTTGGAGTGAATGGACTCGGAGCCACCGCGCAGAATGCAGGCATTGCCGGATTTCAGACATAAACTGGCAGCCTCGACCGTCACATTCGGTCGCGACTCGTAGATAATGCCGATAACACCCAGGGGCACACGCATCTTGCCGACCTGAATACCCGACGGCATAAAATTCATGTCACGGATAGCACCGACCGGATCGGGTAGCGCTGCAACCTGGCGCAACCCCTCAACCATGGCATCCAGGCGGACTGGCGTCAGGGCCAGGCGATCAAGCATGGCTGCATCCAGACCGTTCTCACGACCCGCCTGAAGATCAAGCTGGTTGGCATCAAGCAGCGCCGGGCGGGCCGCATCAATAGCCTCGGCTGTCGCCAGCAAAGCACTGTTTTTGACTTTGGTAGAGGCCCTGGCGATAACACGCGATGCCGTTCGCGCTGCACGCCCAAGGCCCAACATATACTCGTTTACCTGTTCACTGCCCATGCCCGCACCTGATACCCATCGTTGAATCAAGTTGCGCATTATAACTGTCCCTCCCGGTACTGGACAGGGCGCAACTGCTATGATCGAGATTATCTTTGAGCGGGCAACCGCCTGGAATCATTCAGCGCAGTCTCGAGCCACAGGCCGGGCTGCCAACAGCGTAGGGAAAACCTGATAGATGGAGAGTTTGCTGACCAGCGGTCTTATGGACTGGCTGGGCGCCCATCAACAATGGCTGGGATTGGCCATTTTCCTGATTGCCCTGCTTGAGTCCCTGGCAATAGCCGGCTTGCTGGTGCCCGGCATTGTCCTGCTGCTGGCAACCACAGCCATGGCCGGCAGCAGCGGCATGCCGCTCACAACTGTGCTGGCTGCCGCCTTTGCCGGCGCGGTGATCGGCGACCTGATGAGCTTTACCCTAGGTCGCCTGTTTCATCAGGACATCAAACGCTTGAACCTGTTCAAACAGCATCCTCGATGGATTCAGCGGGGCGAAGCCTTTTTCCAGCGGCACGGCATGCTGAGCATTTTACTCGGACGCTTTATCGGCCCGATCAGGCCGATCATCCCGATGGTGGCCGGCATGTTCGACATGCCCACCGGGCGCTTCGTAACCATCAACCTGCTTTCTGCGCTGGCGTGGGCACCGGCTTATGTATTGCCCGGCTTTCTCGCCGGTCAGGCAACCAAATGGCCTGTGCCTGAACATTTCTGGCTGCAGGCGTTAGGACTGCTGAGCGCCGGCGCCTTGCTGCTTACGGCTCTGATACTCATCATAAGGCTGCAAGCGCGCTGGAGCGCGCTGGCCGCAGCCATGCTTTGTCTGTGCGCCATAACCGGCATGAATCTCCTCGAGAGCCATCTGCAGGTTGTTACACTGACCTTTAACCAGTGGCTACAAGCCCATCAATGGCCCTTTATCCTGGCGCTACTGCCATTGGCCAGCCCGGCATTTCCCGTCGTCGTTCTATTACTGGCGCTGGTCAGCCTGCTGCATGCAAAACAGCTCAGACTGATGTCCATGCCCCTGTGTGCCTGCCTGATGAGCAGTCTGATTGGCCTGTCACTAGGGCTTGATGTGATCGGTCTGTCAGCCTCAGTCGCCATCAGCCTGAATATCAGCTTGCTGGTATTGATCAATCGAGGCTTCGACTTCTGGACTCGGGTCGGCTGGATGGCGGCGGCCATCCCTTTGGCAGGGCTGATAATCATTCTTTTAGCAAGGCTGGGCACCCCGCTTATTACACTGCTGAACCTCGGTCTGATCAGCATAACAGCAACCTTGCTCAGCACCTGGATGGTCGAGCGCGCCTTTGCCCTGCCGACGCTGACCAACAGCTTGCGCACGAGCCTCCTGTTGATGCCATTACTTGCCTGGTCAAGCCTGCATCTGTTCTAGCCAGTCGTTAATCAACTCCAGGCGCAAAGCGGCAGAATCAGTGGCCAGTAGCTTGACCTTCTGATCAAGATCAAAGGGCAGCAAAAAGGCCAGCTGATAGCCCAGCCGCTGCTGACTGTCTGCTACCGGCGGCAACCCCAGACCCTCGGCCAAGGGGTGCTCCATGAGCGTCCCATGCAGCGTCACGAGATCATCATGCAGGTCTTCCAGAGGCGCGTCAGGCGCCTCAGTCAACCAGTCAGGCACGCCCCTGACCAAACCATCTGAGGCCACCTCGGCAGCACTGATACGGGCACGGCGCCCGCCCTTGACGCGAATGCCAAGCAGCCCGTTGTCGCGCTGCTGCCAATCTATAATCAGCGCCTCACAGCCAATGGCGCTGAAACGCAAATCGCCATTGCCGACCTCAGGGCCGGTATCCAGCGGCACAATCAGGAAGTCTTCGCCCTGTTTGAAGCTACGACTGACCATATCCAGATAGCGCGCCTCGAAAATCTGCAAATCCATCACGCAATCAGGTAATAAAATACTTTTCAAAGGAAACAGTGCGCAGGTGTCATTCATGCTTACCCCTAATCTACAGTCAGTGCATTCAGCTAACCTATTTAGGCACACCGGCAATTGACCTGGCCAGCCAGCCTTGCAACCATGGCAAAAGTTAGGAACCTGTGTCTATATTTGAACAGGCATTCATTGTGAGTGCTCGTTTCACGCAGCCCTCAGGGCAAACAACAACAGCGCCATGGAGATCGCCATGACATCAGCCGTACCCGCATCCGAACTGTCCTCTTTCATCGGCAAGGACATGGGCCATTCCGAGTGGATGACCATCGACCAGCAACGCGTCAACCAGTTTGCCGAATGCACTGGAGACCACCAGTTCATTCATATCGATGAAGAAAAAGCCAAACAAACACCCTTTGGCGGCACCATTGCCCACGGCTTTTTGTCGCTGTCGCTGCTGCCTGTGTTGTCAGCCGGCCTGCTGATTCGCCCCCAGGGACTGAAGATGGCCGTCAACTACGGCCTGGACAGTGTGCGCTTTATTCAGCCGGTACGCGTCGGCTCCCGGGTGCGTCTGCAGGTAACTGTTATTGACGTTACCGAGAAGAATCCGGGACAGTGGCTGGTCAAGGCCCGCTCGACGCTGGAAATTGAAGGCAGCCCGAAGCCTGCCTTTATCGCCGAAGGCCTGACGCTGTACTTTGTCTGATGCATCTGCTGGCCCCGTCTTCAGCGGGGCCAGCAACTGTTTAACCCCCGCAGCACGAGCAACATTCTGACTGCCACTCCAGTTCTCAATTGGTGCCGTGCCCATTATTCGCCCCAGCGCGCCAACAGCTTTTGTTCAATACCCAACTGATTAAGGATACGGGCGACGATAAAGTCGACCAGATCTTCGATTGAATTCGGCTTGTGATAGAAGCCCGGACTGGCCGGCAAAATCACCGCGCCCATGCGACTGAGTGTCAGCATGTTTTCCAGGTGAATGGTCGAGAAGGGCGCCTCGCGTGGCACCAATATCAGCTGCCGGCGCTCCTTCAGAGCTACATCAGCGGCGCGCTCAATCAGGTTATTACTGGCCCCCGTGGCAATAGCTGATAGCGTCCCGGTCGAACACGGACAAACCACCATAGCCGCTGGCGCACCAGAGCCTGAGGCTACCGGTGACATCCAGTCCTGCTTGCCATATACCCGAATCTGTCCAGGCTGCGCATGAAATTGCTCGGTCAGATAGGCTTCCATAGCCTGAGGCTTGGGCGGCAACTGCCAGTCGGTTTCTGTTGCGGCAACCAGCATGGCCGCCTGCGACATAAGAAAAGACACCTCAACCTCAGCCTTGACCAGGCACTCGAGCAGACGCATGGCGTACTGCACACCCGAGGCGCCAGTGACGGCCAGAGTAACCCGCTGCACCTCAGCCATGTTGCGCCTCCAGAGCCTGAACCAGCTTGCCGTGGATACCGGCAAAGCCGCCATTACTCATGATCACGATACGGGTCCCCGGCTGACTGCGCGCCAGGGTCTGCTGGATTACCGCATCAATTGAACTCAGTACCGCAGCCGGAACCGGGCTGGCTTGCACAACGGCGTCCAGCGACCAGTCAAGCCCCTCCGGCTGATACCAGATCACTTCTGTGGCATCTCGCACACTGGCAGGCAAGGCCGACATGTGACTGCCCAAGCGCATGGTATTGGAACGCGGTTCAATAATGGCCAGCAAGGGTGCATCGCCGATTTGCGCTCGCAACCCGGCCAGCGTGGTGGCGATGGCCGTGGGATGGTGAGCAAAGTCATCGTAGACCTTGATATTGTTGACGTCGGCAATCAGCTCCATGCGCCGCTTGACACTGGCAAAACGTCCCAGTGCAGCAATACCCTGAGCAGGCGTTACCCCAACATGACGCGCAGCCGCCAGCGCCACCAGGGCATTGGCCACACTGTGCGCGCCGGTTTGCTGCCACTCGACTCGGCCCTGCAGCTCGCCGCCCAGCAACACCTCAAAGCAGGAACCATCTTCAGCCAGCAAACGTGCCTGCCAGTCGCCTTTGTCGCCGGTAGTTTGGCAAGGCGTCCAGCAGCCCATGCCGAGCACCCGCTGCAAAGCAGCATCAGCCTGCGGATGGATAATCAGCCCGGATCCCGGCACGGTTCGAACCAGGTGATGGAATTGCCGCTCAATAGCTGCAAGATCAGGGAAAATATCCGCATGATCAAACTCAAGATTGTTCAGAATCGCGGTACGCGGACGGTAATGCACAAACTTTGAGCGTTTATCAAAGAAGGCACTGTCGTACTCATCGGCCTCCACCACAAAGAACGGCGTTTCACCCAACCGCGCTGACAAGCCGAAGTTCTGCGGCACACCGCCAATCAAAAAACCCGGTGCCAGTCCTGCTGACTCAAGCACCCAGGCCAACAGACTGGCAGTAGTGGTTTTGCCATGCGTGCCCGCCACTGCCAGAACCCAGCGCCCCTGCAGCACATGGTCAGCCAGCCACTGCGGCCCTGAAACATAAGGCAGACCCTGATCGAGGACATATTCAACCGCTGGATTGCCGCGTGACAAGGCGTTGCCAATAACCACCAGGTCCGGCGCAGGCTGCATGTGCTCGGGCCTATAGCCCTCCATCAGGCCGATACCCTGAGACTCGAGCTGAGTACTCATGGGTGGATAGATGTTAGCGTCCGAGCCGGTAACCCTGTGCCCCAGCTCACGTGCCAGCAGCGCCAATGAGCCCATAAAAGTGCCACAGATACCCAGAATATGCAGATGCATTCAATGTCCTTGATAAATCCTACGATCATGACTGGCGGGACAAAAGCCGTTAACTGCCGATGCTGCTCACTGAAGCGGACAACCGGTCAGTTGCGCCTCCCGTAAAGCCGCCGCATCAGGCCCACGATACTACACGTCCGCCCAACGGCCATGCAAAACAGAGATGTTTCGGCTATGATGCGCGGCATTGGCCACGGGTTGTTACGGGTTATTTCACAACCACACTGCAGGCAGTCTCTCTTCCCATCAGCTTTGAGAACATGGAGTCATCATGACCATCAAAAATGCTTTCTACGCCCAATCCGGTGGCGTGACCGCCGTTATCAATGCTTCTGCTGCCGGGGTGATTGAAACCGCTCGCCAGCATCCTGATAAGATCGGTACTGTCTACGCCGGGCGAAATGGCATTATTGGTGCCCTGACCGAAGAACTGATTGACACCAGCCTGGTGTCCGCCGAAGACATTGCCGCCCTGCGCCACACACCCTCTGGCGCCTTTGGTTCCTGCCGCTACAAACTCAAGAGCCTGGAAGCCAACCGCGCCGAGTATGAGCGACTGATCGACGTTTTCAAGGCCCATGACATTGGCTATTTTTTCTACAACGGTGGCGGTGACTCGGCCGATACCTGCCTGAAGATATCGCAACTGTCGGAAACCATGGGTTACCCGATCCAGGCGATCCATGTTCCCAAGACCGTCGATAATGACTTGCCCATCACCGACTGCTGCCCAGGCTTTGGCTCGGTAGCCAAGTATGTGGCCACTTCGATCCGCGAAGCCGGCTTTGATGTCGCCTCCATGGCCGCCACCTCGACCAAGGTATTCATTCTTGAAGTCATGGGCCGGCATGCCGGCTGGATTACCGCCGCCTGCGGCCTGGCCAGTGAGGCTGAGGGTCAGCCGCCGCACATTTTGCTGTTCCCGGAAGTGAAATTCGATCAGCCGGCTTTTCTGGCCCGCGTTGAGGACTGCGTGAAAACCTATGGCTACTGCGTCATTGGCGTTTCCGAAGGCATCAAGAACAGTGACGGCAAATTCCTGTCCGAATCAGGTCTGACCGATGCCTTCGGCCATGCCCAGCTGGGCGGCGTAGCACCGACCATTGCCAAATTGGTCAAGGACGAACTGGGCTACAAATATCACTGGGCCGTGGCAGATTACCTGCAGCGCGCTGCCCGCCACATTGCCTCCAAGGTGGATGTCGAGCAGGCCTATGCCTTGGGTCAGGCTGCGGTTCGAATCGCACTGGAGGGAAAAAACGCAATCATGCCAGCTATTCGCCGCCTGGCCGATGAGCCTTACCAATGGGACATCATGGAAGCACCGTTGAAAGAGGTGGCCAACGTTGAGAAATTCATGCCGGCCGATTTCATCAGCGCCGATGGCTTCCATATTACCGAGGCCTGCCGGCGTTATCTGTCGCCCCTGATCCAGGGCGAAGACCTGCCGCCTTTCCGCAATGGCTTGCCGGATTACGTGCGCCTCACGCATCAACTGGTGCCGCGCAAGCTGCCAGAATTCAAGATCTGAGCCAGCAGGGCCGAAAACCCGCCTTTCAGGCGGGTTTTTTATGCGCAGCGATTGAAGATTTATGCCTGCTGGGGCAGGATGATGTCATCTGACCCGAAAAAACCTTCGGGGCATAATCTGACTATTTATGGGGTATCAGTATGCGCATTGTACAGGCCGACTTGAGTCGATTGGACGAAGTTACGCCACTGTTTATCAAATACCGCGAGTTTTATGGGCAACTGCCCAAGCCCGAGGCATCCAGACGTTTTCTGGAAGACCGTCTGACCCATGAGCAAGCGATCATTCTGGTCGCCGAAGACGAAGACAGCGGAAAAGTACTGGGCTTCTGCCAGTTTATCCCTAGCTTTTCCGCCTTGACCCTGTCCCCGAGCTGGGTACTCAAGGGCATCTATGTGATCGAGGAAGCCCGCCGTCAACTGGTCGCCGACAAGCTGATCAACCAGGCCAAGGTCATGGCCAGGGCCCAGGGCATTCAACGCATGATCGTGATGACCGGGGAAAACAACACCACGGCCCACAGCCTGTACCGCTCGCTGGGCTTTTCCGACGATGCCGAGTTTCATTATTTTGCACTGAAGCTTTGAATACCTGCCGAGCATGACGGGTTGACCCAAAACCGACTCAAGGCCTGAGCCAGCCCGGTATTTCGCCTGCGGCAGCCTTAAAAAGGCTGCCCACGTCACTACGACCATCGTTTTAGCGGTTTTACTTGGTATCACAGCCCCAAGCGCCTATAATCCCGCCCGTTCATTTCCACATGCCCGAATCAGGTAACCCATGAGCTACGACCAGATCCCCGCAGGCAAAGACGTTCCTAACGACATTTATGTTGCTATCGAAATTCCGGCCAATCATGCGCCCATCAAGTACGAAATCGACAAGGACAGCAACACGCTCTTTGTCGACCGCTTTATGGCTACGCCGATGTTTTATCCTGCCAACTACGGGTTCATTCCAAACACCCTGGCTGATGATGGCGACCCGCTGGATGTTCTGGTAGTCACCCCCCACCCCGTCTCACCCGGTGCCGTCATTCGCTGCCGTCCGGTTGGCGTCCTGCATATGACCGACGACGGTGGTGGAGATGCGAAGTTGATCGCCGTCCCACATGACAAGCTGAGCGCGCTGTATCGCGACATCAAGGAATACACCGATTTGCCCGAGTTGCTCATGCAACAGATCCAGCATTTCTTTGAAAACTACAAAGACCTGGAACCTGGCAAATGGGTCAAAATCGACCGCTGGGGCAACGCTGATGAAGCCCGCGCGGAAATTGTTAAGGCAGTAAACGCTTACCAAAAATAAGTGTTTTGCCCCCGTAAAAGCCGGCCACAAGCCGGTTTTTTTTATGCCTAAAAAAAACCTATCCAACCCAAAACCCATGCTGGTAGCCTAGAGAAATAAAGGGATACAGCTATTCACCCACCCAACCGCGTTCAAAGTGATGCAACCCCATTCGATGAAAAAGTGGGGGGACAAGTGGGGGGACAAAAGAGAATGGCAACGCTTCAGAGGGCACGATGGGCAAGCTGAATCCGAAACAGGTCGAGAACCTGACAGAACCCGGCACCTACGAAGATGGCGACGGACTTCGATTGGTCGTCAAACCCACCGGGCGTAAGTCGTGGTTACTACGATTCCAACTCGCGGGTCGTCGGCGGGAAATGGGCCTAGGTTCATACCCAGAGATCAGCCTCAAGAACGCGCGTCTCGAAGCGAGCGCAAAGCGCCGCATCCTAGTAGATGGCGTGGACCCACTTGCTGCACGGGACCAGGAGCGCGCAGCTCAGCGCGAGGCTCAAAGAGCCCAGGAAGCCAAACAACTCAAGTTTAGGACACTGGCCACAGAGTACTGGGTAGCGCACGGCGGGGCTTGGTCTGATCAGTGGCGCAGAGGCTGGATACGCAAGCTAGAGCTGTACGCATTTCCACATATTGGCAACCTTTCTGCTGAGCAGATAGACACTGGGCATGTCCTCAAACTTCTTCAGCCTATATGGGCGACAAAAACACGTACCGCGGACGAGGTGCGCGGGCAAATTGAGCAGATCTTGGATGCAGCCAAAGCACGCGGTCTTCGCGAAGGAGAGAACCCTGCCCGATGGCGCGGCCATCTGGATAACTTGCTCAGCCGAGCGGAAAAGAAAAAAGCAAGAAAGCGCGAGCACTTCCCCGCAATGCCCTGGCAAGACGTGCCGAAGCTAATGCATCAACTGAAAGCGAATACGACTGCACCATCTCTTGCCGCACAACTGCTAATCATGACTGCCGCACGCGCGCACATGGTGAGGTTCGCACGCTGGGATGAATTCGATCTTGAGACTCGTACGTGGTCACTTCCCGGCGAGCGCATGAAAACACGTATCGCCTTCACAATTCCGCTTGCTGACGAAGTAATAGACTGTGTTCGAGCTATCCCACGAATTGGAGACAGTCCATTTTTGTTCCCCGGCCAAGGAAAAAGCGGTGTAATGCATGCAAATGCAGTCCGCAACCTGCTACACGAGATGGATTATAAATCTATTACCCGACACGGCTTTCGCTCATCATTCCGTGACTGGGCAGGTGAATGCACGCACTACCCAAGAGAAGTTTGTGAAATGGCATTGGCGCACGATGAGCGGGATCAGACTGAAGGGGCTTACTCTAGGACTGATTTCTTAGCCAAACGTAGAGAACTGATGAATAACTGGGCCAGTTACTTGACATCTACGAAGAGCGACACAGAACTATAAACCAAAAACACACCTCCAATCACAGCATAAACTGCACACAACCATGAGAGTATATTAATGGATATTAAAGACATCCCAGAAGACCTCTTATGCCATATGGACAACTGGCTTCATGGCTCGCTCGAAGATACACTGAACTATATGGACGGCTGGATAAATTACTCCATGGAAGTAGTTTACACAAAAAACAAATGGGCAGCAATTATAGACGACATTAAAAATAAGATCAGAACAGGAAAATTTACAACTGAGCACATTAGCGAATACCAAGACCTCATAGACGACTCCGGCGAAAGAGACAACCGATATTTACACCCAATTTACCTATCCGGTTACATAGTCGCGAGAGCTCGCGCAAAGCAACACTACAGTGAAAAGGATTATGAGAAAACCATGTCCGCACTCTGCTGCTTATCATTTTACGCAGGTGCGCTGTACGAAAGCTCCCAGCTAAACCGAGCAGGAGTCCCAACCTATATCCTTGACCCGAAGAGATCGAAAATATCAAGCATTGCTAATGATGCGACGCACGCAGGAACAAACATAGTAAAAAAAATGGTGGCTGACTTACTTCTTGAAGAGCGTCCGAATGATGGCTGGCCCTCTATGAAAGTAGCGGCAATTCATGTAGCGGAAATATTGACAAAGCAACTCTACATACCGAAAAACCCTCTACCACCTATTGACAGTAAAGAAGAACCTTACACCCCAAGACCAGACCTCAACTTCAAGCTAAACTTAAAAGCCTCATCACTACACGAGAGAATTCTCAAATGGATGAGTGCTGGTAAGGAAGGCGTCGATGAAATAAACAAAGCCATAAAATCATCATTAAAGAAAGCAAAATCATCCAGAAAGACCAATCAAATATAACTCACAACTGTATTAGGAATAATATAAACTGAAGAAATATACAAAACCAACAGGCATAACTTCCTCATGACATCAACGCCCTTCTCGGCCTACCCATTTTCCTACCGGGCTCTGGCAGGGCGGACTTACCGAACGTGCGCTCCTTATCAAGCAGATTAGGCCTAATAAGTAGATCTTTCTTTACAAGATATTCCCCCGCCCACTTTACGTTATCTACCGCTGCGGTGTCATTCCAAGCCACCATACCTATACCCTTCCGCCTATACCTATACTTCTTACGATTACAATTAAAGTAAACCCCATCCCCAGCCGTCACCTTACCTTTCCAAATCTCTCCTAGCTCTTCACAAAGATTAATATCCTCCTGATGCTTTGCACCATCTAAAAAAATCATGACATGGTAGTGATACTGCTTACTTGGACCAAACTCCAACTTCCAAATGTAGCCACACAACGTATCTTTCAACCTGCCTCGATTTAACAGCCTTAAAAACACACTAAAATCTTTCTTCACTCGCCCCAAGCTCATCACCCAGCTTTGGCTTTGCAGGTAAGACAATGAATAACCAATATCTAGGCGCAAAACCAAAAGCCTGGAGTACCGTTCAAAAAGCGAGTCTACAAACCCATCTAAGCTCTTAGAGTTTTTGTTTACCGCTCGCTCGCAGTTCCTTACATGCCTCTTGAACTCCTCAACCGACGCCTCTTGTAAAATCGCGCTAACTGCACGCTTAACAACATCTACCTGCCCTGAAAGGCTATTGATATCACTATAAAAATCTACCGCCTCCTCGCTTTCGCTCAACTGCCTTTTGACTTTATCAAAAACACGAAGATAGGGATTTAACCTCCCCCCCTTATAAACCTCAAGCAAACCTTCAACATCAATTCTTAACCCCAGTAAAAGCTCCCTACCAATCTTGGTCAAACGCTCACCTTGAGCACCTTCACCATTCTTGTAAAAGGATTCCCCACAAACCACTGCTAGCGAAAGCCTTACAACCTCTGACATATCCTGAACACGATCAACCTCAGGTAGTATGACTACAAAATCCTCCTCCCCATCACTTGACAAATAGCACTGATCCAGAACTAAAGACTCATTAAACTCTTCATCTATCAACATATAAATACCCCAATCAAATTACATCACTACAGCAGCTATACTCACCTCACACTGAAGTCAGCTATCACACACTCACAATCAACAATGATATATATAACAAAAGTCAAGCACCCCTAAAGACCTAGCAACCCTTAATAAATTTCTATGTACCGCAAGACGCTCCCATAAAAAATATATTTACTCAAACGTAAAGTTATGGCACATTTACGCAGTTCTTGAGCGCTCTATCTGCTGCTCAATCCAGACTTCAACTTCCTCTTCCAACCATGCAACACTATTTTTCCCAATTTTGATTTTCTTAGGGAATGTTTCATCGTATCGCGGGGACGCTGGATTAAGACGGTCTTCGATAGCTCCTTTCTTTAACCCAACCCTCTCGACAAGTGTTGGGAACCGTATTAGCCTTTTAGGCCTATTCTCTCTGTTGTGCATATCAAGCCCTCACAAGGCAATCACTTGGCTTTCAGTCTACGCACAACCATGCCGAGTGTTAGGCGGCTGCATAGCAGCCGCTGATGATTTACTTCCAAAGACCAAGTGACCGTTGCCATCATTTCATCGCCACCGACACCCTCGGACTGCACCTCGCAGCCTCACCAGTTTGCTCAAAGTCAACAGATACGGGCCTTGGCACTGGGTTGGAACTAACTTGCACAGCGCGGGAACTAACTTTTCGAGCCCCAACGCCATCACGTCCAGCGCGGGCTATGCACGAAAGTCGATTCAAGTTGTTTTGGGCAACACATAACAGTAATGACATCACCACCAAGAAGGCTCATCCCATGTCATTGCACTGCCCTCGCTGTCACTCACCCAAAGTCGCTTCTTTCCATCACGCCATGAAAGTCGGCGCAGCCATCGGCACCTTGGGTGGTGCTGCGCGGGGCGTCAGCGCTGCCCTGGCTGGCGGCCAAGCGGGTGCACTGATTGGCGCTTTCGCCGGCCCTGTAGGTATAACGCTTGGCTCTGTGTCAGGTGCCATCCTCGGCGGCTTGGCCGGAGGGGTTGGTGGTTGTGCGCTCGGCGCGCAGTTGGGCGAGTCGCTCGACCGTCACGTATTGGCCCACAACCTCTGCCTGCTCTGCGGTCACCGCTTCAACCTACCGGCCTAACCTGGCCGTACCGCCTCGTTTTATCCATATCGTCCGGCCGGTGCTGCGCTGTGCGCGGCGCTTTATGCCGGCCTGCTCCCAAAGGAATCTCAACCATGGCTCATCTCGTCGAAACAATGGCCTACGCCGGCGCTGCCCCGTGGCATGGCCTGGGCAACCAACTCACTCAGAATCAACCCATTGAAGTCTGGCAACGCGAAGCCGGTATGGATTGGCAGATCCAGGAAAGCCCCGTGCATTTCAAATCTGGCGCTGTCGGCCACCTGGGCGCTATCCACTCGTACCCCGAGCAGAAGGTGCTGTTCCGTTCGGACACCAAGGCCCCGCTGTCGGTGGTCTCCCAGCGCTACCACACCGTGCAGCCTCGGGAAGTGCTGGAGTTTTACCGGGACCTCACCGAGGTCTCTGGCTACGAGCTGGAAACGGCCGGCGTGCTCAAGGGTGGTCGCAAGTTCTGGGCGCTGGCGCGTACCGGTCAGGGCGCAGCGATAAAGGGTAACGATCAGGTCAACGGCTACCTGTTGCTGGCCACCTCCTGCGACGGCACGCTGGCCACCACGGCAACCCCGACCACCGTACGCGTGGTCTGCAACAACACCCTGACCATCGCCCTAGACGGCACCAGCCGGGCGATCAAGGTGCCGCACAACACCCGCTTCGATCCGAAGGCGGTGAAGAAGCAACTCGGCATCGCCGTCTCGCAATGGGACGACTTCATGTACCGCATGCGCGCGCTGGCCGAGCGCAAGGTGCAATGGCACGAGGCACTGGGCTTCTTCATGAACGTGCTGTGCGAGACCAATCCGACCGGAGCTCTGCCGGAGGTACTGCCCAATGAACGCGCTCTGCGCAAGGTCCAGGAGCTGTACGAAGGACGTGGTCGGGGCAGCCAGCTCGACTCGGCACGCGGTACCGCCTGGGGCCTGCTCAACTCAGTGACCGAGTACGTCGATCACGAGCGCCGCGCTCGCAGCAACGAGTACCGCATGGACTCGGCCTGGTTCGGCCAGGGCGCGCAGATCAAGCAACGTGCCCTGGACACCGCTCTGCAACTGGTCGCCTGACCGCTTACCTCTTCCACCCCATAACGCCCGATCAGCCTCGTCGCTGATCGGGCGTTTCTATTTCCGCAAGGTGAACGCTATGAAAGCTACTCCGTTGAGCAGCACCAGCAAGGCTCGCCCGGCGCTGCGCCTGATCAGTACCAAGGAATTGCCCCGCGAAGACTGGCTGGCCGTGCGCAAGCAGGGCATCGGCAGCTCGGATGCCGCCGCCGCGGTGGGTCTGAATCCCTATAAATCGCAGCTGGAGCTGTGGCTGGAGAAGACCGGCCGAGATACCACGCTGCCGAAGGCCGATCCCCACGATGAGGAAAGCCCGATGTACTGGGGCAACGTCCTGGAGCCCATCGTGGCCTGGCATTACAGCAAGCGCACGAAGAACAAGGTGCGGCGCATCAACGCCGTGCTGCAACACCCTGATCCAGAGTTGCCCTGGATGCTCGCCAATATCGACCGCGAGGTGATCGGTGCTGACGATGTGCAGATTCTTGAATGTAAGACAGCCGGCATAAATGGCGCACGCCTCTGGAAAGAAGGTGTGCCGGAGTATGTGCAACTGCAGGTGATGCACCAGCTCGCCGTCACCGGCAAGCAGGTGGCAGATGTGGCGGTACTGCTGGGTGGCCAGACGCTAGAGATTCATCGCATCGAGCGTGACGAGCAGATGATCGCCCGCCTGATCGAGCTGGAGCGTAAGTTCTGGCAGTACGTGGAGACCGATACGCCACCGCCTGCCGATGGCTCAGCGTCTGCTGAAATGGCGCTGCGCGCCCTTTACCCGGAAGACAACGGCCAGACCGTCGACTTCAGTGGCCGCGCTGGTTTGGCAGCGGCCTATCTGGAGCTCAAGGCTGTGCGCCAATCCATCAGCGAGAAGGAAACGCGTGAGGCCCAGCTCAAGCAGATGCTGCAGCAGGCCATGGGTGATGCCACCCGCGCGGAGTTCAGCCACGGCTTTATCAGTTGGAAGAAGTCCAAGGACAGCAACGTACTTGATGTCGAACGCATGCTGAAGGACAAGCCCTACCTGCAGGTTCGCTACACCAAGCTCAAGGAAGGCAGCCGACGCTTCCTGATCGGCTGATGCCCACCCGATCAACCATTCCCTCCCTTGGCCAGCCCATGCAGTTAGCGCTGCGTGGCTGGCCTTTTTTCATTTTCAGGAGAGCCATCATGCTCAAAGGTTTGGCTATAACCCCGCCGGTACTCGGACGCATCTCCATCGGCAAGGTCGTCGAGAAGAACGGCAAGCGCCTGCCGGAGAAGGATGACCAGTTCACCATCACCTCCCAGGTGCAAGGCAAGGACGGCTGGCTTTTGCACCCGCTCAATGACGAGCTGCGCCAGGGCAAGGACGACAAGCTGCGCAGCATCCCGGTGCGTCTGCTGTTCAACGCGCCGGAGCTGAATTTCCGCGCCGACTACACCCTGTTCGACCGGCAGTCCGGACGCCCGCTTTGCGTGGGCAATGGCGAGACTTGCAAGCGCATCACCCAGGACGGCATGCAGTCGCTGCCCTGCCCTTCGCCGGATGCCTGCCCACTGGCCAAAGGCAATGCCTGCAAGCCTTACGGCCGACTGAACGTGGTCATTGGCGATGACGATCCATTGGGCAGCTTCGTGTTCCGTACCACCGGCTTCAACAGCATCCGCACCCTCGCCGCTCGACTGCATTACTTCCAGGCCATCTCCGGCAACCGCCTGGCGTGCCTGCCGCTGGAGCTGCGCCTACGCGGAAAGTCCACCCGGCAAAGCCATGGCACACCGATCTTCTACGTCGACCTGACGGTACGCGGCGGTATGGAGATGACGGAGGCTCTGCAGGCCGCCAGTGGGCTCGATGCACAGCGGCAAGCAGCAGGCTTCGATCAGGCCGCCTTGGATGAAGCGGCGCAGCGTGGCTTCGGCAATGGCGCCTTCGAGGACAGCGAGGAAGACGCTGGCGCCGTCGCCGAGGAGTTCTACCCCGCCGAGGAAAGCCAATCTCCAGCCCCCAACACCTCCCAGCGCTCTGCGAAAGCCAGCCTGGCCGAGAAGCTGGACGCGCAAGCCCAGCGCCACACCCCACCGACCGATCACCATCAAGGAGCCCTGCATGCGCCTGCACAAGCTGAAGGCCAGTGAATCGACCGGCACCTACCTGGTCGAGTCGCCGGTCACCGAAACCGACATCCTGCTGATGGCCCGGCAGTTGGCGAATCTGCGTCTGCGCCGAGGGCGAGCACTTACCTCACCGAACGAAGTATTCAGCCACCTGCAGGCGCTGCTGGGCGATTACGAGCATGAGGTATTCGCCCTGCTTCTGCTCGACAGCCGGCACCGGGTGATCGTCTTTCACGAACTGTTCCGGGGCACCCTGGACAGCGCCAGCGTCTATCACCGCACTGGACGAAGCGCAGATTGAAAGCTTCGTGAGAAGCAGAACCTCCTTCGAGGTCAATGGCCTCAGGGGTAATTTCACAGCAGGCATCAAACTGGTCGAAACCAATATTGAAATCCTTGGGATGAAATGCCCGTCAAGAGCGACTTGAAAAGCGCATTCGCTCAAGGTGGGACAATTGGCGCGATTGCCAGCCTGGCTTCGGTCCCTTTCACCCTTTCAGTCGTCACGCTAGGGAAACTCTGAAAAAGACTTTCTGATTTGGCAAAATACCGCGACCCCACCCACCGAGTTTCCCGATGAAGCAGATGACCTTCGCCGACGCCGAGTACGCTGGCAAGCGCAAGCAAACCCGCAAGGAGTTGTTCCTGATCGAGATGGACCGGGTGGTGCCGTGGAAGGGCTTGATTGCTTTGATCGAGCCACATTATCCGAAGGGTGAAGGTGGCCGTCCGGCCTACCCGTTGATGGCGATGCTGCGTGTGCATCTGCTGCAGAACTGGTTCGGCTACAGCGATCCAGCGATGGAGGAAGCGCTGTACGAAACCACGATCCTGCGCCAGTTTGCCGGGCTGAACCTGGAGCGCATCCCCGACGAAACCACCATTCTCAACTTCCGCCGCTTGCTGGAGAAACACGAGCTGGCGGCCGGCATCCTCGCTGTCATCAATGGCTATCTGGGCGACCGCGGCCTGTCGCTGCGCCAGGGCACCATCGTCGATGCAACGCTGATCAATGCGCCCAGTTCGACCAAGAACAAGGACGGCAAGCGCGACCCGGAAATGCACCAGACCAAGAAGGGAAACCAGTATTATTTTGGCATGAAGGCCCACATCGGCGCCGATGACGAATCGGGTCTGGTGCACAGCGTAGTGGGCACGGCGGCCAATGTGGCGGATGTCACCCAGGTGGACAAATTGCTGCATGGCGACGAAAACGTGGTCTGCGCCGATGCAGGCTACACCGGTGTCGAAAAGCGGCCCGAGCATGAAGGACGTGAAGTTATCTGGCAGGTGGCGGCACGCCGCAGCACCTACAAAAAACTCGATAAGCGCAGCGTGCTGTACAAAGCCAAGCGCAAGATTGAAAAGGCCAAGGCTCAGGTGCGCGCCAAGGTCGAGCATCCGTTCCGGGTAATCAAGCGCCAGTTCGGTTACACCAAGGTGCGCTTTCGCGGCTTGGCCAAAAACACGGCGCAACTGGTGACACTGTTCGCTCTGTCGAACCTGTGGATGGCGCGCCGACATTTACTGGCGAATGCAGGAGAGGTGCGCCTGTAATGTGGAAAATGGCTGCCGCGAGGTGCTCGCGGCGGCTAAAAACACAGAAATAAGCGGGTGATCTGAGCGTTTTTGATCGATTTGCCGCTTTTAAAATCGGCAGGGGCTGAAGTCAGCCAGAAATACACAACTACTTCAGACCATCCCTAACCGCTGCAGCCAGCGCCGGGCACAACCTGCTGACCCGCAACCCGGGCTACGAAATCCTCAAGGACTATGTGAATCAGCGGATACGCGTGATCTACAAGAAATGATTTTTCATCCCACTTCCGACAAAAAAAAACCAATGGATCAGTTCAGACCGAGGGCCGGCAGATGCACAGCAACCCGGATACAAGACTGCTCCCCATGCGACAGCGCGACTACCTAATGAACTCCGGGAAGCATTATCAGCTTGCTGGAATGCCGGCCAATGGCTATCATGCGGAGCATGCAAAACTTCTTGGTCACACTGAGAGCGATAGGTTCACCTTAGTGGGTGATTTGGGAACTCAGGCGGGCCGACGGAAAAACTCCAACCAAGGCCCGTTGCAATGAACAGCCACGTTATCGCTAGGCCAGAGCAATTTGATCAAGGACGGCTCTATGTCTGCCTATGACCGCAAGCCCGATTTCGCCCCAGTGCCTAATGCCCTCCCCTTGGTCTGGCCGGGCCTCGCGACCGCTGCGCTCGGCGCTGTTTTGCTTCTGACTCTGGCGGGCACCCACCTGCTGTCCATGCTTGCCGCCCTGCTCCTGCTTGCCTGTGGCGCGGGTGCCGCCATCTGGGTCTTGCATCGTCACCGCAACCTACTCGAACAAGCGGGGGCTCAAGCACTTGCCAGCAGCCAGACGCACCACCTGGCCGCCAGCGCCGAGGCGGCCGCCAATGGCTTGCAGGCGGTATGCCTGGAGGCCGTTCCCATCTGGGCCAGGCAGGTGGAAAGTTCCCGCAGCCAGACCGAGCAAGCCATCGTTGCCCTCACCGAGCGCTTCTCCGGCATCTACAGCAAACTGGAAGAGGCCGTGCAAACCTCGCAGCAGGCCGCTGGTGATTTGGCCGGTGGGGGGCAAGACAGTGCCTTGCTCGTATTGAACCAAAGCGAGAGTGACCTCACCCGGGTGATTGACTCCCTCAGGGCCGCACAAGTCAGCCGCGACGAGATGCTTGAACAGGTACGCGGCCTGACCGGCTACACCGACGAACTGCTGAGCATGGCCAAGGAGGTTGCGGCGATTGCAGCGCAAACCAACCTGCTGGCACTCAATGCTGCGATCGAAGCTGCCCGTGCCGGTGAGGCCGGACGCGGTTTCGCTGTGGTGGCCGATGCCGTGCGCAGTCTTTCGAGCCTGTCCAGTGAAGCCGGGCAGAAGATGTCCGCCACGGTGGATATCATCAACTCCGCCATCACCCGCCTGGTTGAGGTGGCGAGCAACACGGCGGCGAACGACAGCCACTCGCTAGCCACCTCCGAAGCCAGCATCCAGCATGTGCTGGATCGTTTCCATGGCATTACCCAGCGCCTGTCGGGCTCCACCGAGCTTCTGCGCCAGGAAAGCCTCGGTATCCGCGACGAAATCAGCGAGGTGCTGGTCGCCCTGCAGTTCCAGGACCGGGTTAGTCAGATCCTCGCCCATGTGCGTGGCAACATGGAAGCGCTGCACCGCCACTTACAGCAATGCCAGCAAAGTCCGGATCAGTCGGCTCAGATCGACGCCCAGGCCTGGCTAGCGGAAATGGAACTGACTTACGCCACCTATGAGCAACGCCAGATCCACCATGGCGCTAATTCCAGCTCAGCGAGAGAACAGGAAATCACCTTCTTCTAGTCGGCACGCCAGATCGTTCATTGTTCTGCAATGGTCAGTCGTGCGCCTCGAATAAGGCTTTTAAAACATGTGCTTAGATTTTTTAGGGGAGAGCAGCATGGCTAAAACGGTAATGGTCGTCGACGACTCCAGCAGCGTGCGTCAAGTGGTCAGCATCGCCCTGAAAGGTGCCGGCTACGAGGTGATCGAGGCCAGCGATGGCAAAGATGCCCTGGCCAAACTGACCGGGCAGAAGATCCACCTGATGATCAGTGACGTGAACATGCCCAACATGGACGGCATCACCCTCGTCAAAGAGGTGAAGAAGCTGGCTAATTACAAATTCACGCCGATCATCATGCTAACCACTGAATCCCAGGAGGCGAAAAAGCAGGAAGGCCAGGCTGCCGGGGCCAAGGCCTGGGTGGTCAAACCCTTTCAGCCTGCGCAAATGCTGGCCGCCGTGTCCAAACTGATCCTGCCTTGATCCGCAGACCTCGGAGCCAACCATGACTATCCGCGCCGAAATGAAAAATGGCCTGTGCCTGCTGCATATCGAAGGCGAGATGAGCATCTACACCGCCGTCGAGCTGAAGTCACAGCTGCTGCCCCATCTGGCCCAACCGGGTGAGCTAGAAATCGACCTGTCCCAGGTCAGCGAACTGGACAGCGCCGGGCTGCAACTGCTGATCCTGGCCAAGCGCGAAACGGAGCGCGTCGGCACCACCCTGCGCCTGGCCTGGCACAGCCGGGCCGTGCTCGAAGTTTTTGATCTGTGCAACCTCGCCGCCTTTTTCGGCGACCCCCTGGTGATCTCACACTCGGCCAACAGCTGACCTCACTGCACAAGGAATTCAGCATGAGCATCAATCTCAATCAGGCCCTGCAAACCTTTATCGCCGAAGCCCGCGAGCTGCTGCAGGATATGGAAGAGTCGCTGCTGCGACTGGAAAGCGACCCGAGCGACGCCGATACGCTGGGTGCCATATTTCGCGCCGCTCACACCATCAAGGGCTCGGCCGGCTTGTTTGGCCTGGAGCCCATAGTCGGCTTCACCCATATAGTCGAAGACGTACTGGATCGCGTGCGTGACGGTGCGATTGTCATCACCGGCGAGCTGGTCGCCCTGCTGCTGCGGTGCGGCGACCATATGCAGGAACTGGTCGAGGTGGTCGCAGGCCAGGGCGGCCAACTGGATAGCGCCGCGCTGGCCCGGGAGGCTGGTCTGCGCCAACACCTGCACATTTATCAGGGTGACCCTGCACAAGCCCCCGCCACACCCGTTGCACCGCTCGATAATGATGCGCTAACCCGGATCGGTGGCGATGCGGACGTGGCTTCCGAGCTCTGGCATATCTCCCTGCGCTTCGGCCGCGAAGTACTGCGCAATGGCATGGACCCCCTGTCCTTCCTGCGCTACCTGGGCAGCCAGGGCGAAATCGTGCGCATCGCCACCCTGGCCGATGCCATGCCGGCGGCCGAGGCCATGGACGCCGAAGCCTGTTACCTCGGCTTCGAGATCGACTACCGGAGCAGTGCGGACAAGGCGGCCATCGCCGAAGCATTCGAGTTTGTGCGCGACGACTGCCTGATCCATATCCTGCCGCCGCACAGCAAGATCGCCGAATACATCGAGCTGATCGAGAACTTGCCGGAAAGCGCCAGTCGCCTCGGCGATCTGCTGGTGGCGAGTGGTGCGCTGACGCCGCAGGAGCTGGAAAAAGGCCTGCGCGAGCAGCGCGGCAATAGTGCCCAGAACACCTCGCCCCTGGGCGAGATCCTGATCGGGCAACGCGCGGTGGAGCCGGCTCTGGTTCAGGCCGCCCTGGACAAACAAGGTCAGATCCAGGAACACAAGAACAAAGAGAGCCGCTACGTCCGCGTGCATGCGGACAAGCTGGACGAGCTGATCAATCTGGTCGGCGAGTTGGTGATCGCCGGTGCCGGTGCCAGCCTGCTGGCGCGGAGCTGCCAGAACGATGCCCTGCAGGAGGCCACCTCGATCGTCTCCGGGCTGGTAGAGGAAATCCGCGACGGTGCCCTGCGCCTGCGCATGGTACCCATCGGCGACACGTTTAACCGTTTCCAGCGGGTGGTGCGCGATGTCAGCCATGAGCTGGGCAAGGATATCGACCTGCATATCAGTGGTGCCGACACCGAGTTGGACAAGACTGTGGTAGAGAAGATCGGCGACCCGCTGATGCACCTGCTGCGCAACGCCATGGATCACGGTATCGAAGCCCCCGAGGCGCGTCATGCAGCAGGCAAACAGGGTAAAGGTAATTTGCATCTGAATGCCTACCACGACTCCGGCAGCATCGTTATCGAGATCGCCGACGACGGCGCCGGCCTCGACCGTGAGCGCATCCTGCACAAGGCCAGGGAGCGCGGCCTGCTCGCCGACAGCGCCACGCCAAGCGATCAGGAGATCTACAACCTGATCTTCGAACCGGGGTTTTCCACGGCTGCCGCAGTCACCAATCTCTCCGGGCGCGGTGTAGGAATGGACGTGGTCAAGCGCAACATCGCCGCCCTGCGCGGCAGCGTCGACCTCGACAGCCAGGCTGGCCGCGGTACCACGGTGCGCATCCGCCTGCCGCTGACCCTGGCGATCATCGACGGCTTCCTGGTCGGGGTCGGCCAAGCCAGCTACGTGGTGCCGCTGGATATGGTGCAGGAGTGCCTTGAGCTGTCCGCAGAGGACCGCCGCGCTACCCGTGAACGCAGCTACCTCAACCTGCGTGGCGAGGTGCTGCCGCTGGTGTTCCTGCGCGAACAGTTCAACGCCGGCGACAGCGCCGGCCGCCGGGAGAATGTAGTTGTGGTGCACTGTGGCGAACACAAGGCCGGCCTGGTGGTGGACGAGCTGCAGGGTGAATTCCAGACCGTAATCAAACCGCTGGGCAAGCTGTTCAGCGCACTGCGTGGCATCAGCGGCTCGACCATTCTCGGCAATGGTGCGGTGGCCCTGATTCTCGATGTTCCATCGCTGGTACAGCAGATCGTCCAACACGAAAACCAACAGGCGTCACAACAACCCAGAACACCCGTGCTTGCTCGCTAAGTCCGCTATCGAATTATCCAAGGAGTTACATGATGAAATGGTTCTACGACTTGAAGATTGCCACCAAGCTCATCGCTTCGTTCCTTACGGTGCTGGCATTGACCGCCTTTATGGGGGGCTTTTCCATCATCCAGCTCTCCGAGGTGAACGATACCGGGAATGAAATTGCCGACAACTGGTTGCCGTCCATGCGTGCTGCCCAGGGCATGCGCTACTATGCCGCCGAATACCGACTCCAGGAGTCGCGGCATATCCTTGCGCAAAATCCAGAGGAAATGAGCAGTCTGGAACAACTGGCTGCTCATAATATCGAAGAACTGGAAAAGAGCAGGGTCATCTACGAGAAACTCATCGCCAGCCCGGAAGAGCAGCAGCTCTATGAGGCTTTCCAGGTCAAATGGACGGCCTACCAGAACGTCAGCAAGACCCTGCTCAATACTTCACGTCAGTTACTGACCGAAGAGGCGCAGACATTATTCGCTGGCGAGTCGCGCCAAGCCTTCGACGCCATGCTCGCCGAAATCCAGAAGATGGTCGAGCTGGGCGACGCAAGTTCGGCCGCTGCCAGCGTGCGGGGCGACGACCTCTATGCCAGCGCACGGCTCGCCATCATCGGGGTATTGATCGCAGCCCTGGCCATCGGTCTGGTGTTGGCACTGTTTATCTCGCGCATTATCTCCCGCCCGTTGAATATCGCCGCCCAGGTCGCCAGCCAGCTCGCCGAGGGCGACCTGACCGCCAAGATTGAAGTGACCTCCAAAGACGAGACCGGCATGTTGTTGAGCTCCATGCAGGATATGGTCGGCAAACTGGCGCATATCATCGCCGAGGTGCGTAACTCGGCCGATAACCTGGCCAGTGCCTCGGAAGAGGTCAGCGCCACCGCCCAGTCGATGAGCCAAGCCACCAGCGAGCAGGCCGCCAGCGTCGAGGAGACCAGCGCCTCCATCGAACAGATGAGCGCCAGCATCAACCAGAACACCGAGAACGCCAAGGTCACCGACGGCATGGCCGGCAAGGCCGCCAAGGAAGCGACCGAGGGCGGCGAGGCGGTGCAGCAGACGGTCGCTGCCATGAAGCAGATCGCCCAGCGCATCGGCATCATCGACGACATCGCCTACCAGACCAACCTGCTGGCGCTCAACGCCGCCATCGAGGCGGCGCGCGCCGGGGAGCACGGCAAAGGCTTCGCCGTGGTGGCGGCCGAAGTGCGCAAACTGGCCGAACGCAGTCAGGTGGCGGCACAGGAGATCGGCCAGCTGTCCTCCAGCAGCGTGGAGCTGGCCGAGAAGGCCGGCAAGCTGCTGGACGCCATGCTGCCCTCGATCACCAAGACCTCCGATCTGGTACAGGAAATCAGCGCCGCTTCCGAGGAGCAGGCCTCCGGGGTTGGGCAGATCAACACCGCCATGACCCAGCTCAACCAGATCACTCAGCAAAACGCTTCCAGCAGCGAGGAACTGGCCGCCACCTCCGAAGAGATGAGCAGCCAGGCCGAGCAGCTGCAGCAGGCGATGAGCTTCTTTACCGTGACTGCGGCCAACGCCAGCCCGCACAAGACTATACCGCATCGGGCTCCGGTGGCCGTCAAGCAGCAGCCCCACACGCCTGCACACTCGCACACGGCAAGCAGCCATGCGCATGCGGCCAGCAGTCCGGCAGAAGCCGAATTCACCCGCTTCTAACTGGAGGTCGTCATGGGCGCATTGGTTACAACAACTCGACCCGAGGCCACCCTCCAAGAAGAGGAGGCGCAATACCTGACTTTTATGCTGGGTGGGGAGATGTTTGCCATCGGCATTCTCGGAATCAAGGAGATACTCGAATACGGCCAGCTCACCAGCGTGCCGATGATGCCCGCCTTCGTCCGCGGGGTGATCAACCTGCGCGGCGCGGTGGTGCCGGTGGTGGACCTGTCGGCGCGTTTTGGCCGGCACAGCTCCGAGATCACCCGGCGCAGCTGCATCGTCATCATCGAGGCGGAGTCGGAGGCCGGCACCCAGGATGTCGGCCTGATGGTTGATGCGGTGTCGGCGGTGCTGGAGATTCCCGCCAGCGAGATCGAACCGGCCCCCAACTTCGGTGCCAAGATCCGTTCCGACTTTATCAGTGGCATGGCCAAGGTGAACGGCAAGTTCGTCATCGTCCTCAACGTCGACCGCGTGTTGTCGGTCGATGAGATGGCCATGCTGTCCGAGGTTGGCGCGCTGGAGTCGCCTGCCTCGGAGTGATGGTTCCGGCTATTCGATAAGCGTCCCTGTCGTGCGCGTGATGCGCCTCGGCCATGGGACGCTTTTCTTGCAACGCAAGCTGTCTACCCGGCAAGGATGTTCCACCATGAATGCAACAGCGCTGAAGGATGGCGAGTTCAAGCAGTTCCAGGCTTGGCTCTACCGTGCCGCCGGCATCAACCTGTCCCCAGCGAAGAAGGCGCTGGTGGCCGGGCGTCTGTTCAAGCGCCTGAAACACCACCAGTTGAACAGCTACGGCGATTATTTCCAGCTGATAATGGGCCACGAGGCCACGGCCGAACTGCAGGTGGCCCTGGATCTGCTCACCACCAACGAAACCTATTTTTTTCGCGAACCCAAGCATTTCGACTTCCTGCGCGAGCAGGTGCTGCCCAAGGCCATGGCGGGCAAGACCTTCCGCCTGTGGAGCGCCGCCAGCTCATCCGGCGAGGAACCCTACAGCCTGGCCATGACCCTGGCCGATGGCCTGGGCAGCACACCCTGGGAAATCATCGGCTCGGACATCAGCAGCCAGGTGCTGGCCAAAGCCCGCAGCGGCCACTATCCGCTGGCACGCGCACGTACCATCGCGCAGCCACTGTTGGTCAAGCATTGCCTAAAGGGCACCGGCCGCCAGGAGGGCACCTTCCTGATCGAGCGCAGCCTGCGCGAGCGGGTGCACTTTATGCAGATCAACCTCAACGAAGAGCTGCCCAAGATTGGCGAGTTCGAGGTGATCTTTCTGCGCAACGTGATGATCTACTTCGATCAGGACACCAAGCGCAAGGTGGTCGCCCGCATGCTGCCGCTGCTCAAACCTGGTGGCTATTTTATCGTCAGCCATTCGGAAAGCCTCAACGGTATCAGCGAAGCGCTGAAACTGATCACCCCGTCAATTTACCGCAAGCCATGAAAAAAATCGCAGCCGACATCGACATCTTCCTGCAGCCCGGCGAATTCTATTTCGGCGACGCCTCCACTCGCATCCGCACCCTGTTGGGCTCTTGCGTGGCCATCACCCTGTGGCATCCGAAGCGTTTGGTCGGCGGCATGTGCCACTACATGTTGCCGAGCCGCCATACGCCCGGCAGCCCACTCGACGGCAAATACGCCGAGGAAGCCATGGGGCTTTTTCTGCTGGAGGTGGCTCGCCATGGCACACAGCTGGAGGAGTACCAGGTCAAGCTGTTCGGTGGCGGCAATATGTTCCCCGGCTACCGCAAGAAAACCGCGAGCGGCAGTCCCGGCATGCACAATATTGCCGACAGCAATGTCGCCGCCGCGCACCGGCTCGTGGCCCGCCATCGGCTGCAGCTGAGCGCTGAGGATCTGGGCCGCAGTGGGCACCGCAACGTCATCTTCGATATCCGCAGCGGTCATGTGTGGGTTCGCCACCAACGCCTGAATGAGAGCTAGAGGGGCCGATGAAGAAAATCAGGGTTCTATTGGTGGACGACTCCGCCGTGGTGCGTCAGGTCATGCTGGCGCTGCTGGAGCGCGAGCCGGATATCCGGGTGACAGGAGCCGCCTCCGACCCGCTTTTCGCCATGGCCAAACTGGCCAAAGAGTGGCCGGACGTCATTGTGCTGGACGTGGAAATGCCGCGAATGGATGGCATCACCTTCCTGAAGAAAATCATGGCCGAGCGGCCTACGCCGGTAGTGATCTGTTCCTCACTCACGGAAAAAGGCGCGGAAACAACCTTGCAAGCGCTCGCCGCCGGCGCCGTGGAAATTATCACCAAACCCAAGGTCGGTCTGAAGGACTTCCTGCAAGACTCCGCTGCCGAGCTGGTGGCAGCGGTCAGGGCCGCCGCCCAGGCCAACGTCCGGCTTCTGGCCAGGAACACTGCGGCGGGGGCCCCGGTGCCCACCAAGCTGCATGCCGATGCCATTCTCTCCGCCCCTGGCGGCCAGGCCATGGCGCAAACCACCGAGCGGATTGTCGCTATCGGCACCTCCACGGGCGGTACCCAAGCGCTGGAGTCTGTACTGACCGCGTTGCCGCGAGTCTGCCCCGGCATCGTGATCGTGCAGCACATGCCGGAGAAGTTCACTGCTTCCTTCGCCGAGCGCTTGAACAGCTTGTCGCAGATAGAGGTACGCGAAGCGAAGCACAATGATCGGGTGATTCCCGGCCTGGCCCTGATCGCCCCCGGTGGCAAGCATATGTTACTCAAGCGCAGCGGCGCCTACTACCACGTCGAGGTGCTGGATGGACCTGTGGTCAACCGCCACCGACCTTCGGTGGATGTGCTGTTCCGCTCGGTGGCCAAGTTCGCCGGCAAGAATGCCACCGGCATCATCATGACCGGTATGGGCGACGACGGGGCACGTGGCTTGAAGGAGCTGCACGAGACCGGGGCACGAACCTATGCCCAGGATGAAGCGAGTTGCGTGGTGTTCGGCATGCCGAAAGAGGCCATCAAGCTGGGTGGCGTGGATCAAGTCGTAGCCCTGGGTGAAATCCCCAGGGTGGTGATGAGTTCGAGATAGTCGAGGCGATCATGATGAACGTGAAAAGGCTCCCCCAACAGGTGCTGATTGTGGACGACAGCGAACTGCAGCGTCAGTTCACGGCCGAGCTGTGCGGCGATATCCTCCTGGAAAGCGCCCTGGATATCGCCGGCAAGCTGGGCCTGGGCGTAGTGGCAGAAGGCGTGGAAACCCTGCAGGACTGGATGCTGCTACGTGACCTGGGCTGCGGCGAGGTGCAGGGCTACTTCGTGGCCAAACCCATGCCGGGTGATGCGCTGCTGGCCTGGTGGCGGAGTAATGACGCACGTTTGCGTGACCTGGTCGGGGCCACCTCTTGACTGCAGGCGACTATCCGCTTGAACTGTCGCGGTAGCTGCCGCCCCGCAAACTGCGGGCTTCAGTCAATGGGTAAGCCTTGCCTGGCATGCAGCGGCCCAGTTTGGTCAACGTGGGGAGCCCGCAGAATTCGGAAAAAATCGTAAAGCCGAACTGGGAACCGAGAACGGACTGGCTGCGAACAGCCGCCGCCACGAGAGTGGCGACCAAGGGCGAATTGGCAATCTTGGCTGGGTGCGTTTCGTTGCCAATGGCCGTGGCCGGGCGGGGACGCTAGCAGGCCGTTGAAAACGTAGGCGAGGCAGGCAAGACAAGGCGTTACGTTAGTAACAGCCTCCGGCTGGTCAAAACGGCCGAAGAAGCAGAGTTTACATGCTGTAAATGAGCATTTTGACTGGGCTCGCACGCGAGGCCGTTTCCAACGCAGTATTGCCCACGCAGGTAGTTTTTCAACAACCTACCAGGCCGGCCGGACCGGCAGGGCATCGATCGAGGCTGGGCGTCCGAGCAGGTAGCCCTGCGCTTTGTTGACCTTCAGTTCGCACAAGGCCTGCAGCTCCGCAACGGTTTCGACCCCTTCGGCGACGATCTTGCTGCCTGTTTCCTCGGCGAACCGGATGAGTGCCGCGGCCAAGGCCCTGCAGCCGGTGTCGCTGTCGATTTTCCGGATCAAGCTGACATCGAGTTTGATTACGTCCGGCTGCAATTTGAGGATATGACGAAAACTGGCGTAGCCCGCGCCGGCGTCGTCCACTGCCAGCTTCAAACGGCGCTCCCGCAGAGGCTTGAGAGCGGCGGCAATCAGGGAATAGTCGTCGACGGAAGCGTGCTCCGTGACTTCCAGCATCAGACGTTCGAAGGGAAAGCCCGCCAGCACCGCATCCAGGGATCCCTTCAGGAGGGTGTAGATGGCTATCAAAAACCGCATCTATCCGGCGAATTAGCACCCCAGGCGATCGAGGATGGCGGCGCATCGCCACCTTCCGCAGCGCAGTAGTCGTGCGATGCAACCAAACCTCATACCTGCCGGAGCAAGAACCTTTGGGGCAGGTCTCATCTAGCTGAAACAGCATTTTTGGTTGGGCCGAACGAAAAAACGCAGTACATTTGCAGCACATTCACTCCCGGATCCACTCCATGAAGCGCTTGAAGGACGAGACCCTGTCAATTCGCACTTCGGCTGAGATCAAGCAACTGCTGCGCAAGGCGGCAGAGCGGGAGCACCGCTCCGTCGCCTCGATGATCGAAGTGTTGATCCTAGACTACGCCCAGCAGAACAATTTGCAGCCAGACCAAGCCAACCACGCGACTTCGCCGAGGAAAGCCTGAATGGCGTAGCCAAGGAAGCGCAAGCACGTATCGAAATCAACAAGCGGCTAGGAATAATGAGAGGAACAAGGAAACTTCCATGAGCCAGAACTGGATCTATCCCGGCGCACGCTGGTGGAAGTTTGACTTCCATACCCACACACCAGCCTCCAAGGACACGGCCGCTTGGCAAGCTGCAATCGGCACACCTCAGGAACTTACACCAGAGAACTGGCTGCTGAAGTATATGGCCGCGGAAATCGATTGCGTGGCAGTGACTGATCACAATAGCGGCGAGTGGATCGACAGGTTGAAATCGGCCTATGCGCAGATGAAGCAGGCCGATGAGGCGGGGACTCCTCCACCCGGCTTCCGCGAACTGCATCTGTTCCCTGGCGTCGAGATTTCCGTACAGGGTGGCTTTCACTTGCTGGCGATCTTTGACCCATCGGCCAGCAGCCAGACCATCAGTGACCTACTCGCGAAAGTGGACTATGCGGGTACGCGTGGCGACAGCGATGGGGTAACACGCGAGGGCGCTGCAAAGGTTGTCGAGAGAGTCCTTGCGGAAGGTGGTATCGCCATACCGGCGCACTCCGACGGAGACAAGGGACTGCTCCAAACTGAGTCTGGCACGCGCCAATGCAAGCACGACACGAACACCGTAAGACAAGTGTTGCAAGTGCCCGGCATCCTGGCGCTGGAGCGTTGCGATATGTCAGCGCCTTTGCCTGTCATATTCGACGAACTTAAGCTGAAGCTTGCCCATGTCGTCGGTAGTGATTGCCACTCCTTCCAAGGTTCTGCAATCCCCGGCTCGCGCTACACATGGATCAAAATGGCCAAACCTTGCTTGGAGGGTTTGCGCTTGGCCCTGCTGGATGGCCAAGAAATATCCGTTCGCCGTAGCGATGATGGGGATGGGTTTGCCCCATTCAAAAAGCCCGAGCACTTCATTGAGTCAATTGAAATTCGTGACGCACGATACATGGGGCGCGGCAAGCCAGCCACGCTGCCACTCAACCCCTACTTCAACGCACTAATCGGCGGTCGTGGTACGGGTAAATCGACTGTTATACACGCCTTGCGCCTCGCCTATAGACGCGAGAAAGAGCTACCCCTCGGTTCTGAAGCAGGCCAAACCTTTTCCCGATTCAACAAGGTCGCCAAGAACCGCAACGACGAAGGTGGGTTGCGAGCCGATACACAGGTTTCCGTACAGCTCAGTCGTGACGGCACACCTCACCGCCTGATTTGGCGGCAGGACGGCCAAGGCCATGCAGTTGAGGAATGGGATGACGCAGCGCCAGAGCTCAGGCCGGCAGTCAGCCAAGCCATCAGCGAACAGCGCTTCCCAATTCGCTTGTTCAGCCAGGGGCAGATTGCTGCACTGGCAGGCGACAGTCAGCAGGCCTTGCTAAGGGTCATTGATGATGCGGCCGGTACCAGCACCCAACAAGCGGCTTTCGAAGAGTGCAAACGCAGCTTCTTTTCGACGCGCGCCCAGATGCGCGAGCTCGATGGCAAGTTGCAGGGGCGTGATGCGCTGAACCTCGGCCTGCAGGACGTGCAACGCAAGCTGGCCCGATTCGAAGGAGCCGATCACGCGGTCGTTTTGAAGAACTACCAGCGGACCAGCCGGCAGAGTCGCGAACTGGAACGCCAGTTTGAAAGCGCTGTAGATCTTGCTGTGCGCTTGAAAGGCTTTGCACAGGAGCTACTGGCAGAGGACTTGCCCTACGGTGTATTTGATGATGCGGCCGATGCTTCTGCCTTGCAGATTATTCAACAGTTGCAAAAAGCAATTTCGAAGGCGCGGACTGACGTTGAAAGCAGTGCGGCTCAGCTCGATGAACAAAGCCGCTTGCTAAAAGCAGGACTGGATGCCTCGACTTGGGCCGCGCAGGTTGCTGACGCCAAGTCGGCGTATGACCAACTGAAAGCCGACTTGCAGCAACAAGGAGTGAATGACCCAAGCGAGTACGGGCGTCTCGTGCAGGAGAAGCAGCGCCTTGAGAATGAAATCAAGCGGCTTGATGCGCTACAGAAGCAGCAGGACGCACTAAAGGAAAAGGCCCAGACCCAGCTTGAGCAGGTCAAAAGCGCTCGGCAGGCGATTAGCTCGTTGCGAGATAGTTTTCTGAAATCGACTTTGGAGGGAAACCTGTATGTGCGGATGGCACTGGTTCCCTACAGTCGGGATGCTCGCGCCATCGACCGTTCGCTCAGAGACTTGCTCGGTGCGGCAGAAGGAAAGTACACGGATGACCTGTATCAAGAAGCCCAAGATGATGAGTCGGCCAAGGGGCTAGTGGCCGACCTTATGCTGCACTCGGAACTCGCCGAGAAGACTGACGAGTGGGATACTCCGGCATTCGAGTCCGCTATCAAAGCGATGAAGAGACGCCTTGCGAAAGCCTGCCAAGGTAGCGGTGATTTTGGTGGTTGGTTCAACAAGTTTTTAAAGACAGAAGCCGACAAGCGCCCGGAGTTCATTGACCACATTCGGTGCTGGTTCCCTGAGGACGGCCTGCAAGTCGAGTACAGCCGCAAGGGCGACGGACGTGAATTCCAGTCTATTGGACAGGCATCCGCTGGTCAGCGCGCCGCTGCCATGCTGGCCTTCCTGCTGGCTCATGGCAGAGAACCGTTGGTTCTTGACCAGCCGGAGGATGATTTGGACAACCATCTGATCTACGACCTGGTGGTTCAACAGATTCGCTCCAACAAACTGCGCCGCCAACTCATCATCGTGACTCACAACCCGAATATCGTTGTGAATGGAGATGCCGAGTTGATCCACGTACTCGATTTCAGGAGTCAGTGCTTCGTCAAGCAAACCGGGTCACTGCAAGACCAGAAGATGCGTGAAGAGGTATGTCAGGTGATGGAGGGCGGAAAAGAAGCTTTCGAGCGCCGCTACCAACGATTGGGAAGAGAGGTCTGACGTGTTCGACAATATTGCCGATCTACTGGAGAAAATCCGCCTGGGTGAGGACTCCTTCTTGGAGCTTAAGGAGGTACGCTTTGCTGGGCAGAAAGTAACTGCACCTCATCGCGATTCCCTGGCTGACGAATTGGCAGCTTTCGCCAACAGTCGAGGCGGCGTGTGCCTACTGGGTGTAGATGATGCGCGTGAGATCCTGGGCATTCCGCTGGAGCGCCTGGACCTGGTAGAGGACTTCGCTCGACAATTGTGCCTGGACAGCATCAATCCACCCATCGCACCAGTAATCGAGCGCATGACCTTGCCAAGTAACACAGGAGAACAACTCCCTGTGTTGAAAGTGGATGTACCCAGCAGCCTCTTCGTACATCGCAGCCCAGGGGGTTACCTGCATCGGATTGGGAGCGCTAAGCGCGAGATGGCGCCCGACTACCTAGCAGCCTGTTGAAATTCGCCGCGATGATTACGTCCACTGCTTCTGGCAGCAGCGGTCGCGCTCGTTTACTTCCCGTTTAGGGCGCCAATCGATGGAAATAGCCCGATTTGGCGTGCTCCAGGCGCACCTTCCCCGTCAACGCGCTCATGCCATTGAGCCTGTAGCCAGCAGCTTCGGCAGGCGCACCAGGTTGCTTGCCGCCATGGCCAGCTGGAACAGCGCGTCGACACGCTCAAGTCCGCGTTGCTTCACCTGGCGCAGGCCTGCCGCCGCCTTGAGCCAGCCGAAGTGGGTTTCGATCCAGGCGCGAATCTTCAGGCTCAGTCCATAGCCAGCATGGCGCGTGGTACGGCCGTCGATGGCGCTACGCCGGCCACTGGTGTTCTGTGCCACATGCGGTGTCACGCCGAGTGCCCGACAGGCGGCCACGAAGTCTGCCGTATCGTAGGCCTTGTCCGCAGCCAAGGTGCGGCGACGGCGACCACCCAGCTTGCTCAGCATCGCCAGCGCGGCTTCGCGTTCGCCACGGCCACCGGCCAGAGTCACATGAGCACTGCGCACCAGGCCACTGCGGTGTTCCATCAGCACATGCCCCATGTAACTCAGCTGCGCGCCGGTGTTGTGGCTCTTTCGGTACAGCCGGGCATCCGGATCGCTGGTCGAGGCGTGGGTGTCGTTGCTGCGCTTGTGCCCCTTGAAGTCCGGCGGGGCATTGCGTGGTCCGGGGCCTTGATCGTCTGGAGAGTCGTCCTTGGGCCGGAAACTCTTCTGAGAGGCCCAGGCTTGCAGCAATGTGCCGTCGACTGAGAAGTGCTCATCCGAGATCAGCCCCTGCTTCTCTGCCAGGCGCACCACCTCGCTCAGAAATTCGGTGGCCACGGCCTGGGCATTGAGACGGTCACGGTTCTTCGAGAAGACCGAGTGATCCCACACCGGATCATCGATGGCCAAGCCGACGAACCAGCGGAACAGCAGGTTGTAGCCCAGTTGCTCCATGAGCATCCGCTCGCTGCGCAGCGAGTAGAACAACTGCAGCAACTGTGCCCGCATCAGCTTCTCGGGGGCGATCGAGGCGCGACCGGTGTCGGCATACAAGGTGTCAAACAGGGCGCTCATCCGCTGCAGAGCGGTGTCTGCCAGCTTGCGGATGGCGCGCAGGGGGTGAGTCGCTGGCACGAAGTCATCGAGCTTGGCGACAGTGAACAAGGATTCCTGAGTGATATCGGCGCCACGCATGGAAATCGGGGTTCCCGGCAGATTGGAGCCGATATCGTAAACCTTACACTGCAAAGTCAGACAGACCGTAGGCGAATTTCAACAGGCTGCTAGCGCGCCTGTTCCAGCAACGTAGCCAGGCCCGCATCATTCGCTTTGATGAGCAACCTGTGCCGGGCGCTACACTGGACGACTTGGCACCTGCGCTGTGGCAACGCTTTGCTAGCCCGCGTGTTCAGGACAGCCGCGCGGTGCTACTGAATAAGCTGGCCATGGCCAGACCTGATGCAGATGATGCAATTCGCCCAACCATTGCGGGTGTTTTGATGGCGAGCGATGATCCACGGCGCTGGCTGCCCAATGCTTTTATTCAGGCAGTAGCCTATCGAGGAACCGAGGTGCTGCCGCAAGGCGATGCCGCCTACCAGCTCGACGCCCAAGACATTACCGGCCCTCTGGATACTCAGGTCCTAGCCGCCTGCCACTTCGTCAAGAAGAACATGCAGGTGTCTGCCAGCAAGCACGAGGGTCGGCATGACCTGCCACAATACGACATGACCGCGGTGTTCGAAGCTCTGGTAAATGCCGTGGCCCACCGCGATTACTCCATTCACGGGGCCAAGATCAGGCTGCGCATGTTTGCTGACCGGCTTGAGCTCTACTCGCCAGGTGCCATTCCAAACACCATGACGGTTGACAGCCTGCCCTACCGGCAAGCCGCGCGAAATGAAGCGATCACTAGCCTGCTGGCCAAGTGTGCGGTTCCTGAAAACGAACGCGAACTGAGCGGACGCAGTGCCATGATGGACAAGCGCGGCGAGGGCGTGCAGATTATTCTAGACAGTAGCGAACGCTTGTCAGGAAAACGTCCTGTGTTCAGCATGGTGGATGAATCTGAGTTACTGCTGGTTATCCCTGCTGCAGAGCCACAAACTTGAGCAGATTGACCAAGCCACGTCGCCGATTCGCTCGACGCGCCGCCAACATGGGGGGACGAATGGGGGGACAAAGAATAACAAAAATAAATACCCCATAAAAAACAACACATTAAGATCAAAAAAACCCGGCCACAAGCTGGCTTTTTTTATGCCCGCAGTTCACCCTCACTGCCACTAACCTCTACCAGTCAGTCAAAACCATGAGCGACCGTTACTTCGATCATATGGGTGCGCACTTCGCGCACAAGATCTACAGCAGCACCAAAGGCAGCATTCGGCTGGCCGTATTGACCCGTGATCTGCAGGAGTGGTTGCCGGCCATTTGTGAGCATGACCAGTCATTGCGGGTGCTGGATGCAGGCGCCGGACTGGGACACATGAGCGCCTGGCTAGTGCAGCGGGGCCATAGAGTCACCGTCTGCGAACCCTCTGCCGAGATGCTTGAGGCAGCCCGCCTGCGTCTGGATGGACTGGAGTCAAGCTACCCGGTTGAGTACCTGCAATGCGCGCTGCAGGATGTGCCCGCCGACAGCCAATACGACCTGATCATCTGTCATGCAGTGCTCGAGTGGCTGGCTGATCCAGCCGCCGCCATCCAGCACCTGAATCATCTGTGCAGGCCAAGTGGCGCGATTTCATTGGCCTTTTACAACCGTGACGCACTGATTTACAAGAACCTGATCAAGGGTCAGTTCCGCAAGCTGGCTAACAAGCCACTGGCCGGCAGCCGGCGCAGCCTGACGCCACAGCAGCCACTGGACCCCCGGGACGTTCATGGCTGGATAGCCGAAGCCGGTCTGACCTGTCAGGCGCAGAGCGGTATTCGCGTGTTTTATGACTACATGCCGGCCGAATATCAGTCTCTTGCAACTGAATCACAGATCATCGAGCATGAGCTGCAATACAGTCGTCACCCTGCCTACAGCGGACTGGGTCGATATCTGCACTGCTGGCTCAGGCCAAACCAGGCTGATTAGCCACGCATCACGCAATCTCGTCCCGCTTGCTTGGCGCAGTACAAGGCCTGATCGGCGAGATCAATTAGCTCGCCCCCCTCATCCAAGTCATCTGCGTGCATGACAGCCGTGCCCAGACTGATAGTGACCTGCAGACGGTGTTCTTCAGTAGCAACTCGGTCAGAGCGGATCGCCTGACGTATGCGCTCGGCAATCACCGCGAGCTGATCATGAGAACTGACCAGAGCCAGCACCCCGAACTCCTCCCCGCCAAGCCGAATGGCCAGATCCTGCGGCCGAATGGCGGCACTGAGTCGCTGACCTACTTCGATCAGGACCTCATCACCCACACCATGGCCAAGGTCATCATTGATGGCCTTGAAACGATCAAGGTCGGCGTAGATGAAACCAACCAGCAACTCCTCGCGCTGGGCGCTGCGGACATAGCCAGGCAACATCTGCTGCAAGCCTTCGCGATTCCACAGCTGGGTCAGCGGATCCAGCAGTGCGCGACGACGTGCATCCTTCAGTTCACGCTGCAGCCCCTGGAGGCTCAAGCGCAGTTGCTGGATATTGAACTGGCCGTCAATCAGCCGGGCAAAATCACGCATACTCTGACGCTGCTCATCACTCAACTGCCTCGGACTGCCATCAATCACACAAAAGGTACCCACCCGGTAGCCGTCAGGGCCATGCAAGGGAATGCCCGCATAGAAACGGATGTAGGGTTCACCCTGGACCAGCGGATTGTCCCGGAAACGCGGGTCAAGTCGTGCATCAGGCACCTCCATGATGGCCTCATCCTGGATCGCATGAGCACAAAAGGAAATCTTGCGCGGGGTTTCCGCCAGCGACATGCCGCGCCGCCCCTTGAACCATTGGCGATCACCGTCGAGCAAGGTAACCAGCACCGTTCTGACTTGAAACAGTCGCTGAGCCAGACGCAAAAGTGCATCAATTTGAGGATCAGCCGGTGTGTCAACAATATTCAGTTGATCGAGATCCCTCTGCCGCGCGACTTCATCCTCGGGGATTGTCGGTTCTTGCATGATGCACCTTTGATCGGAGAGCCTGGACTGCCTTACTGAAGCTTAGCCTGAAGCTGCATCGAGGCTGCCGATACACGCAACTTTTTATCACCCACCCGCGCGCTTGACCTTGAAACCCTTGCCTGCAAGCCATTCACAGATAAATTCGCTTTTATCTCCCTGAATCTCGATAACCCCATCCTTGATTCCGCCGCCACAGCCGCAACGGGCCTTGAGCTCCTTGGCCAGATTTTTAAGATCGTCGGCCTTGAGACACAAGCCACTGACCGTCGTCACTGTCTTGCCACCGCGACCCTTGGTCTCTCGGCGAACACGGGCGATGCCATCACCCTCGGGAATGGCTGACTGAGCGCAGTTGCACTCGGCAATCGGCAGTCGGCATTGTGGGCAGGTACGCCCGCTTTCTGTTGAGTAGACAAGACCGCCCAGCCCAGCCAGGCCTTTGCTTGATTTCATACCGCTCTGATTCCCCCGTTAAAGCCCCGAAAGACGCGACATGGCTTGCAGAGAATCAGGGGTGTAGCACTCCCCCTGCCGCTGCCAGGGCAGCTTCGGATCGATCCAGCGCACCGCCAGCACCTCTTCTGGCTGCATGCGTATCGGCCCATCCCAGCAACAACTGAAAACCCCGCCCCATAGCTTGCTTTCAGGCGATTGGTAATAGAAACGTCCATGCGAGCGTAACTGAACATCAACAATACCCAACTCTTCTTCCAGCTCGCGCTCTGCACCCTGTCGGTAGCTTTCACCTGCGCCTACCAGACCACCGGCAGCCAGATCCCAGTATCCGGGATACAACCTTTTGTGCTCGGTGCGGCGGTGCATGCATAACAACCCGCTGCTATTGAAGACAAAGATATAGGTGCAGCGGGTGATCAAGCCCTCACGCTGCACCTGTTCACGATTGACGACACCCAGCGGATTATCCCACTCATCAACCTGGATCACCTGCTCACGGGCGGAAGCAGCGAGGTAATCAGCAATCGACTGCGCATCCAAGATCAGCCTTGCTCCAGCAAGCGACGCAGATCGATCAGCGCCGCATTGGCCCGCGACAGGTAATTGGCCATGACCAGGGAGTGATTGGCCAGCAGACCAAAACCGCTGCCATTCAGCACCATGGGGCTCCAAAGAGGCTCCTGCGTCGCTTCAAGCTCACGGATGATCTGCTGCAGACTGGCCTGAGCATTCTTCTTGACAATGACATCGGCAAAATCCACCTCGACCGCGCGCAGCAGGTGCACCAACGCCCAGGCTGTGCCGCGCGCTTCATAGAACACATCATCGATTTCCAGCCAGGGTGTTTGCTCACGGGGGCGACTGCCATCCGTTACCGGCGCCTGATCAACGCTGGCCGACAAACGCTGGGACAAGGAACCCATGCGCGTGCTGACGTCGCCCATCCAACTGGCCAGATTGTCGGCACGCGGGTAGAAGTCGGCATCACCTTGCTGCAGTCGCACGGTGTAGCTGTCCAGCGCCTTCAACCCATCACGATACTCACTTTCGCTGGCCGGCATGGCCCAACTGTCATTATCGAAATGAAAGCGCGGTTCGGCACGAGCGAGATCACGATCTTCAGCCGATTGCGACTGCGAACGCGCCATATCCCGCCGCATGGCCCGGGTCATGTCACGCACTTGTACCAGCACGCCAAACTCCCAGGCAGGCATGTTGTCCAGCCAGACCCCGGGAGGGGCAATATCATTACTCAAAAAGCCACCGGGCTTGTCCAGTAGCGTGGTCATCAGCCGGCTCAGGGTCTGGGCCGTCAGTTCTCCATTGACACTTTGGCTGGCCGGCGCCGGCACGCCAAGCGGCTCAAGACCGGGCTCACGGCTCCAGTACCAGCCTAGCAACAAACAGAACAGGATATACAGCACGAAAAGCGCGGCAAGCATCTTGCCGAGCACAGACCGGCCACCTGAGCTACCCGCAGCCCGATAGGACGCGCGGCCTTCACCCAGTGACCATTTGCCAAGTTTCATTGCCAGATCTCCTTAACCAAGTGTTCCTAGAGCATACCATCTAATAACCGGGGCATCCCTGTATGGCGGTTAAAGGATTGAGACAGAATGCCACTCGGCATTCGGGGGCACAGGGTTTATGATGGCAGCCATTGAGCAACCATGGAATACCCGACCTTGCTGTTACGCCTGACACTGATGATCTGCCTGCTGCTGGCTGGCTTCGCCCAAGCCACGCCCTTGTCCAGCCCGGGAGCGAACAGCTCTGGCAGCCTCTTTGGCTCCGTAACCCAGCAACGTTTTCTACCGGTAGACCAGGCTTTCCGCCTGACTCAAACGGAGGTGGACGGCCCGCTGATTCGGTTGCGATTTGATATAGCCCCCGGCTATTACCTGTATCGGCACCGGCTTGCATTCAGGGTTGATGGCGAGCCAAGCCGCATCAGCGAAATCACCCTGCCCGCCGGAGAACAAAAACAGGACGAGTTCTTTGGCGATGTTGAGGTGTATTACAACGCCCTGGACATCACCCTGACCAGTACGGGTCCGATTGCCGGAGCAGAGTTGAGCATCGACTATCAAGGCTGCGCCGATGCAGGCCTGTGCTATCCGCCGGAAACCCTTTCCCTGCGCCTGCCCGGCGAGTCTGCCGCAGCGCCTGAAACACAGGCACCCGATCGCAGCGGTCTGCTGGTTGCCCTGCTGCTGTTTCTGCTGGCCGGTCTGGGCCTGACCTTTACCCCCTGCGTACTGCCCATGTTGCCGATTCTGTCCAGCCTGGTGGTTGGTCGTACGGACATTGATCGACCACGGGCGCTGATACTGGCCAGCAGCTACGTACTGGCCATGGCGCTGACCTTCGCCCTGGTGGGCGCCCTGATTGGCCTGTTTGGTGCGGCCCTGAATATCCAGGCACGACTGCAGTCCCCAGTGGTGTTGAGTGTGTTCGCGCTGTTTTTCGTGATCTTTGCCCTGGCGATGTTCGGTTTGTTTGATCTGCGCTTGCCGGCCTTTATCCGCGAGCCCCTCGAGCGCCTGGGCAGCCGCACCCGCGGCGGCTCCGTTCCCGGTGCGGCGGTCATGGGGGCACTCTCAACGCTGGTTGTTTCGCCCTGTATTTCTGCACCACTGGCCGGCGCCCTGGTCTATATCAGCACCACCGGCGATGCCCTGGGAGGTGCAGCACGACTGTTCGCCCTGGCCCTTGGCATGGGCCTGCCACTGCTGCTGGTGGCGGTTTTTGGTAACGCGTTGCTGCCCAAATCCGGCGCCTGGATGAACGGCGTCAAACAGGTCTTCGGCTTTGGTCTGCTGGGTGTGGCCATCTGGCTGCTGGAGCGCGTACTGCCGGGTCCGGCGAGCCTGGCCCTGTGGTCTGCCCTGAGCGCTGGTCTGGCCGTCCAGCTGGGTCTGTTTGATCGACATCCGCAAAGCAACCTTGCCCGTCTGGCGCGGGTGCTGTCCTTGTTGGCCGCTTTTTACTCAGCGGCGCTGCTGGCCGGCGCCCTGGCCGGCGGCAACAACCCATTGCAACCCCTTGCCCCGCTGACCGGACAAGCGACCGGTTCGCAACAGGCGGACGGCTATTTTTTCAGCGTCTCAGCTCAATCCGAGTTGGCCGAACGGCAGCAACAGGCCAGTGCGCAGCAGCAACACGCCATAGTCGAGCTGTATGCGGACTGGTGCATCAGTTGCAAACTCATGGAGCGCACCATTCTCGCCGATCCGGAAGTCAGGCGTGACCTGGATCGCATGCAGCGCATCAAATTCGACCTGACCGCCAATACCACCGATCAACGCCAGTGGCTGGACAGTCGGAATCTGTTCGGCCCACCGGCTTTTCTGTTCTACGACCGCAATGGCCAGGAAATAACCGCGTTGCGGCTGGTTGGAGAGGTAAGCAAGGCGGTTTTTCAAGAGCATGCCCGCGCCGCGCTCGAAAGGTAATTTTAAGTCTTTCTGCGGCTATCATGCCGGCATCTGATGGCATTGCACAGGTTCTGGACAGCCACGACGGATTGCGGCAGACTTCACCCATGACTTTCCAGTCACTCGATTACCCAGCCTGTGGACAATAAAAATGGCCAGCATCCTGGTTCTCAACGGACCCAACCTGAACCTGCTCGGCACCCGCGAACCGGGCGTCTATGGCGCCGTCACGCTGGAGCAGATAGTCCAGCAACTGCGCGAAACGGCCAGCCTGCAGGGCCATCATCTGCTGTCATTGCAAAGCAACGCCGAGCACGAACTGATCGAACGCATACATGCCGCACGGGATGAAGCCATCGATTTTATCATCATCAATCCGGCGGCTTTTACTCATACCAGCGTGGCAATACGTGACGCATTGCTGGCGGTGAGCATCCCATTCATCGAAGTGCATTTATCCAATGTGTACAAGCGCGAGCCGTTTCGCCACCACTCCTACTTCTCCGATATCGCCCAAGGCGTGATATGCGGACTGGGAGCCAAAGGCTATCAGCTGGCTCTGGACGCGGCCGTACACCTCATCGAACAAACTGAACAACACTAATCAGCTCTGGAGCGTAACAATCCATGGATATCCGCAAAGTCAAAAAACTCATCGAACTTCTGGAAGAGTCCGGTATCGACGAACTGGAAATTCACGAAGGTGAAGAGTCCGTGCGCATCAGCCGTCACAGCAAACAGATGGCTGCACCGCAGCAGTACTATGCGCCTCAGCCCATGGCCGCGGCACCTGCGCCTGCCGCTGCGCCTGCATCTGCCGCCCCGGCAGCAGAAGCCGCTCCGGCCGAACCGGCCGGTCACCTGGTGCGTTCGCCCATGGTTGGCACCTTCTACCGCTCACCCTCTCCGGCAGCCGGCTCCTTCGTTGAAGTAGGCCATAGCGTCAAGGCCGGTGATGTGCTGTGTATCGTCGAAGCCATGAAGATGATGAACCACATCGAGGCTGACAAGAGCGGTGTGATTCAGGCCATTCTGGTGGATAACGGCCAGCCGGTCGAATTCGATCAACCCCTGTTCAGCATCGCCTGAGCCCGGCCCGGAGGCTTAGATGCAAAAAGTACTGATAGCCAATCGCGGTGAAATTGCCCTGCGCGTCATCCGCGCCTGCAAGGAACTGGGATTGAAGACCGTCGCCGTGCACTCAACCGCCGACCGCGAACTGATGCACCTGGCCCTGGCTGACGAAACCGTCTGTATTGGTCCGCCAAGTGCCAGCGAGTCCTACCTGAATATTCCGGCCATCATTGCCGCCGCCGAGGTGACCGGTGCCGATGGCATCCACCCGGGCTATGGTTTCCTGGCCGAAAATGCCGACTTTGCCGAACAGATCGAGCGCTCGGGCTTCACCTTCATTGGCCCCAGTGCCGATGTTATTCGCCTGATGGGCGACAAGGTGTCGGCCATTGACGCCATGATCAAGGCCGGTGTTCCGACCGTACCGGGCTCCAACGGCCCCTTGCCGGAAGACGAGGCAGAGTGTCTGGCCATCGGCCGTCGCGTCGGCTACCCGGTTATCATCAAGGCCTCGGGTGGTGGTGGCGGACGTGGCATGCGCGTGGTGCATGACGAAGCCGAACTGATCAAATCGATTCGCCTGACCCGCACCGAGGCCGGCGCCGCCTTCGGCAACCCCATGGTTTATCTGGAAAAGTTCCTGACCAATCCACGCCATGTGGAAGTCCAGGTGCTGTCCGATGGCCAGGGCCATGCCGTGCACTTGGGTGACCGCGACTGCTCACTGCAGCGCCGGCACCAGAAAATCATCGAGGAAGCACCCGCACCAGGTATCGATGAAAAGGCTCGAGCCATGGTTCAAGCGCGCTGCGTAAAGGCCTGTATCGACCTGGGCTACCGCGGTGCCGGCACCTTCGAGTTTCTCTACGAAAACGGCGAGTTCTTCTTTATCGAGATGAACACCCGGGTTCAGGTTGAGCATCCGGTCTCAGAAATGGTCACCGGCGTTGATATCGTCAAGGAGCAGATCCTGGTTGCCTCCGGACAGCCGCTGAGCATCACCCAGGATGACGTGGCGATCCGTGGCCATTCCATCGAGTGCCGGATCAACGCCGAAGATCCGAAAACCTTCATGCCCAGCCCAGGTACCGTGACCTTCTTCCATGCCCCGGGTGGCAACGGTGTGCGCGTCGATTCGCATCTGTACAGTGGCTACAAGGTGCCACCGAATTACGATTCGCTGGTCGGCAAGCTGATTACCTACGGTGCGACCCGGGATGAGGCGTTGGCACGCATGCGCAACGCTCTGGACGAACTGGTGGTGGACGGCATCAAGACCAACACGCCGCTGCACCGCGACCTGGTTCGTGATCCAGGCTTCTGCAAGGGTGGCGTCAACATTCACTACCTTGAGCACAAGCTGGGCATCAAGTAAGCGCCAACCATAGCGTGCGGACTGTGGTCCACCATTGCGGGAGCGACTTGTCGCTCCCGTTGTTTTTCCTGTTGCTTGAAGCGCGCAGCCTGCGCCGACAAGCTGTACCAGAGGAATGCCCCCATGCCCTGGCTGCAACTGCGACTGGCCATTACCCCCGAACAGGCTGAGCCGCTGGAAGACATGCTGCTGGCTCTCGATGCCGTATCCGTGACCTTTATGGATGCCGAGGATCAACCGATCTTCGAGCCGGATCTGGGCACCACGCCGCTTTGGTCCAATACCCATCTGTTGGCACTGTTCGAAGCGAGCACCGACCGCACGCAATTGCTCGACAGTCTGCAGACACTCTGGCCAGGACCACTACCCGCCCATGAACTGCAGGAGATTGCCGACCAGAACTGGGAACGCAGCTGGATGGAACACTTTCACCCCATGCGCTTTGGTCAGCGCCTGTGGATTGTGCCCAGTTGGCATGCGGCACCAGAACCTGACGCGGTCAATCTGCTGCTTGACCCTGGCCTGGCCTTCGGCACCGGCACCCACCCCACTACCGCGCTTTGCCTGGAGTGGCTGGATGGCCAATCGCTGGACGGACAGCAGGTGATCGACTTTGGTTGCGGATCAGGGATTCTGGCCATTGCCGCACTGCTGCTGGGCGCTGATCAGGTCGTGGCAACCGACATCGATAGTCAGGCACTGGAAGCCTCGCGCGACAATGCCCAGCGCAACAAGATTGCCGATAGCAAACTGACCCTCTTTTTACCGGAAGACATGCCACGCCATGCCGCCGATGTAGTGGTCGCCAATATACTCGCCGGACCGCTGGTCAAGCTCGCCGAGGAACTGACCGCACTGGTCAAGCCAGGCGGTTTGATTGCCTTGTCCGGCATACTGGCCGAACAGACTGAAGACATCCTTGCCGCGTACCGGGAGCACTTCGAACTGGACCCGGTTGCCGAGCGTGATGGCTGGATCAGAATCAGCGGCAGACGCCACTTGGCGGCATAAGGCTGTTCACGGCACAATAGGCCACCGAACCCCAAGGATAAGCGTTCCAACATGAGTGAATCGCTGGTAGCGCAATGCCCCTATTGCCAGACGCGTTTCCGGCTGTCGCATGATCATCTTCAGGCGGCCGCAGGCAACGTGCGCTGCGGCGCCTGCCTGAAAGTGTTCAACGCTGACCCTGAAAAAAAGGCCCAACGCGCATCAGCCCAGGTCAGCCGACCAGAACCCACTTCAGTGGTCTCGAAGCCCATTGAATCAACCCAGCTTGGGCAGGTAGCGCGTCAGGGCAGCTTGCTGATTCACGATGACCTTGAACTGGATGACCTGGATCTCAAGGATCTGGGCCTTGATGAATCCATCCTCGAGGAAATCAACCCGACAGCGCGCGCCGCGGAAAGCCTGCCTGCACCCGTGGCCACCCCTAGTCCGCCGGAAGCGCAAACTGAGCTCACACCCGAACCCCGTGCCCTGCGCTTCGATCTCGAGGAGCTCACGGAATCCGAAGACCCGGCAGATGCACGCGGAGCTGATGCTGAGGAAAAGACCGAGGATGAGCTTTTCGACCTCGATAGCCTGTACGATCCGGCCCTTGAATACCCCTATGTCGACGCCGAGGGGACCGAAGAAGACGACAGCCCTGAACTGGAGCTGCACGAAGACTTCCTGTCCACACCCAAGGCCGATGACTTTATACCCGAACCACCCAAGCAGACCGCTGCAGATAGCTCGCTTCGCGGCCAAAACACCCTGTTTGGCGCAGCTATTCCCGAGCCCATGCGGCCGCTGATCGCCCCGGTCAAGGACCACGGTATCTTTCTGCGTGACAACAATACCGGCAAGCCTGGCCGCAGCGTTGCACCGGTGACCAGCCGCCAGGAGCCTTCCCTCGGCCGCGCCCTGTCACTGCCCGACCTGAATGACGAGCTGCTGTTGCTTGACGATGAACGCCCCCTGGTTCGTCGCCCTCGCCATCAATGGCTATGGGGCCTGTTGAGCCTGCTGGCAGCCCTGACGCTGATCGCCCAGCTGCTGGCCTATAACTTCACCGCACTGAGCCATCACCAGAGCACCCGCCCCCTGGCCGAGCGTATTTGCCTGCTGACTGGCTGCGAACTGCCTGCTCGGGTGGATATCAATCTGATCCGCAGCAGCAACCTGGTTGTTCGCCCCCATCCGGAATTCCCCAATGCGCTCGCGGTAGATGTGATTTTGTACAACCGTGCTGACTTCGCCCAACCTTTTCCGGTGCTGCGCATGCGCTTCAGTGACCTGAACGGGCGCGAACTGACCAGCAAACAGGTACGACCTGAAGAGTATCTGGCCGGTGAACTGGCCGGTGTCACAGAGATGCCACCCCAAGTCCCCGTTCACGTTGGACTGAATATGCTTGATCCAGGTCCCAGCGCCGCCGGCTATACCCTGGACTTCCTAAGCCCCTGAGAAGCCCCGGCGTTTCTGTTCAAATTTCATCCAATCCAGTCTTTATATGGTCATCAAGAGCAGGTATGATGGCTCCCCTTTTCACACTTCCTGACCCGGCATCGGCGCTGAGAACTCTCACTCGCGCTGGGCGTCGGGCGCGCCACTGACATGCTGACAGTACAGGGATGGACCTAGCAGTGATCCGAATTGGGCCCTATCAGATTGCCAATCCCGTGATACTAGCGCCCATGGCTGGCGTTACAGACCTGCCCTTTCGTCAGCTTTGCCGCCGGCTTGGCGCTGGACTGGTGGTATCGGAAATGGTCACCAGTGACACCCGCCTGTGGAACAGCAGAAAATCCCGTCAACGCCTCAATCATGTCGGTGAAGCAGAGCCTCGCTCGGTGCAGATCGCCGGCAGCGAACCACAGATGATGGCTGAGGCGGCGCGCATGAACGAGGCACTTGGCGCGCAGATTATCGATATCAATATGGGTTGCCCGGCCAAGAAGGTCTGTAACAAGGCCGCGGGTTCGGCTCTGATGCGCGATGAGAAGCTGGTAGCCGAGATACTCAGCGCCGTGGTCGAGGCCGTCAACCTGCCGGTAACCCTGAAGATTCGCACCGGCTGGAGTGCTGAACAGCGCAATGGCCTGCAGATCGCAAAAATTGCTCAGGATAGTGGCATACAGGCCCTGGCCGTGCACGGCCGGACACGCACCCAACTGTATACCGGCCAAGCCGAATACGAGACCATTGCCGAAATCAAGCAGGCCATCAATATCCCGCTGTTTGCCAATGGCGACATCGACTCGGCAGAAAAGGCCCGTGATGTCCTGCAACAGACCGGCGCTGATGCCGTCATGATCGGTCGCGCAGCCCAGGGTCGACCCTGGATTTTCAACGAAATCAATCACTTCCTGCAGCATGGCACGCATCTTCCAGAACCGGCGCTCGACTGGCAGCAGGGCATTTTGCTCGAGCACCTCGACGCCTTGCATGCCTTTTATGGACCAGAGCAAGGCCTGCGTATCGCCCGCAAGCACGTTGGCTGGTATCTGCAGACCTTGCCCGGCGCTGAGGATTTCAGACGCCAATTCAATGCTATCGACTGCCCACAACAGCAGGTTCGGAGCATACAGACATTCTTTATCCGCTTGCTGGAAGGAGACCTTGCGGCATGAGCCTTATGAATGCATCAGCAATTAATGGAACAGATTCCGTGAGTGAACTCCCCGACAGCCTGCCCTGCACCACGCCCGACCCGCTCAGCCAGAGCAGTCAGACCCTCAGAGACAGCGTGGAGCTGGCACTGAAAAACTACTTTGAACACCTCGACGGCCAGGATGTAACGGATGTCTACAATATGGTCCTGTGCGAAGTAGAGGCACCCCTGCTCGAAAGTGTGATGGAGCATGTAAAGGGCAACCAGACCCGTGCCTCGGAAATCCTCGGCCTGAATCGCGGCACATTACGCAAGAAACTCAAACAATACGGACTGTTATAAAAGCCGGCGCCTGCGGCGCAAGGCTGATAGCTGGACGCTGGAAGTACAGGTGTAAGCGCCAGGTCAATGAGCGGAATATGTAATCAACTCTGCACCAGACCTTCCAGCCTTGAGCCTCAAGCATTCGGCGAACGCAATCGAACGAGCCACAAACATCAGCAACCAATTCAGGACCCAATATGACCGACCAAACCACCCGCCTGCCGGTACGTCGCGCGCTCATCAGCGTCTCTGACAAAACCGGGATTGTCGATTTTGCCCGTGAACTAGCAGCCCAGGGTGTGGAGATTCTCTCCACAGGTGGCACTTTCAAGCTGCTCCGCGAGCAGGCCATCAACGCAATCGAAGTGGCTGACTACACCGGCTTCCCGGAAATGATGGATGGCCGGGTCAAGACCCTGCATCCGAAAATCCACGGCGGCATACTCGGCCGACGTGATCTGGACACCGAGGTGATGCAAGAGCACGGCATCAAGCCGATCGACATGGTCGTGGTCAACCTGTATCCCTTCGCTGCTACGGTTGCCAAAGCCGACTGCAGCCTGGCCGACGCGATTGAAAATATCGACATCGGTGGCCCGACCATGGTCCGCAGCGCGGCCAAGAATCACAAGGACGTGGCGATCGTGGTCAACGCCAGTGATTACGCCGGCATTGTTGCTTCGCTCAAGAGCGGCGGCCTGACCTACGCCGAGCGTTTTGATCTGGCGCTCAAGGCCTTCGAACACACCTCCGCCTACGATGGCATGATCGCCAATTACCTGGGCAGTATTGACCAGGGTCGTGAGAAGCTGACAACTGAAGGCCGTATTACTTTCCCACGCACCTTCAACAGCCAGTTCATCAAGGCACAGGACATGCGCTATGGCGAGAACCCGCACCAGAGCGCAGCCTTTTACGTCGAGCACGCTGCCGAGGCCTGCATTGCCACTGCCGTGCAGTTGCAGGGCAAGGAACTGTCATTCAACAACGTGGCCGATACCGATGCCGCGCTGGAGTGTGTCAAAAGCTTCAGCAAGCCGGCCTGCGTCATTGTAAAACACGCCAATCCCTGTGGCGTTGCGGTTGTACCAGAAGCCGATGGCGGCATTCGTAAAGCCTATGACCTGGCCTGGGATACCGACAACGAATCTGCCTTCGGCGGCATCATCGCCTTCAACCGCGAGCTGGACGGCGATACCGCCCAGGCCATTGTCGATCGTCAGTTCGTCGAAGTGATCATTGCCCCCAAGATCAGTGCAGCTGCAAGGGTCATAGTGGCTGCCAAGGCCAACGTGCGCCTGCTTGAGTGCGGCGAGTGGGGAGCCGAACGCGCCGCCGGTTGGGACTTCAAACGGGTCAACGGCGGCCTGCTGATTCAGAGCCGCGACATCGGCATGATCACCGAAGCCGACCTCAAGGTGGTGACCAAGCGCGCGCCGACCGAACAGGAAATGCACGACCTGATCTTCGCCTGGAAAGTGGCCAAGTTCGTCAAATCCAATGCCATCGTCTACGCTCGCAACCGCCAGACGGTCGGTGTCGGCGCCGGCCAGATGAGCCGCGTCAACTCGGCACGCATTGCCGCCATCAAGGCCGAGCATGCCGGCTTGCAGGTTCAGGGTGCGGTCATGGCCTCCGATGCCTTCTTCCCGTTCCGTGACGGCATCGATAATGCTGCTGCCAACGGTATCAGCGCGGTGATTCAGCCCGGCGGCTCAATGCGCGACGCCGAAGTGATTGCCGCCGCCGACGAAGCCGGCATGGCCATGGTGTTTACCGGCATGCGGCATTTCAGACACTAACTGCGAGCGGCAAGCAGCAAGCTACAAGCGGCAAGCAAGGGCGATCTGCATTCGCTTTTACTTGTAGCTTGTAGCTTGTAGCTTGGCGCTCTCTCCACAGGAGAGATCTATGAATGTACTGATTATCGGTAGCGGCGGACGCGAGCATGCGCTGGCCTGGAAGGTCGCGCAGGACAGCCGCGTTAACAAGGTCTTTGTGGCACCGGGTAATGCCGGCACGGCGACCGAGGCCAAATGCGAAAATCTGGCTATCGACGTACTGGATCTGGACGCACTGGTGGCCTTTGCCCGCGACAATGTGGCACTGACCATAGTCGGCCCTGAAGCACCCTTGGTCGCCGGGGTAGTTGATCGTTTCCGCAGTGCCGGCCTGAGCTGTTTTGGTCCGACCGCCGCCGCCGCCCAACTGGAAGGCTCCAAGGCCTTTACCAAGGACTTTTTGGCGCGTCATCAGATTCCCACGGCCGACTACCAGAACTTTACCGAGATTGAACCGGCACTGGCCTACCTGCGCAGCAAAGGTGCCCCGATCGTCATCAAGGCCGATGGCTTGGCTGCCGGCAAGGGCGTGATCGTCGCCATGACCCTGCAGGAAGCCGAGGATGCCGTGCGTGACATGCTAGCCGGCAATGCCTTTGGTGCCGCCGGATCCCGGGTAGTCATCGAGGAGTTTCTGGATGGCGAAGAAGCCAGCTTCATTGTCATGGTGGATGGCGAACATGTTCTGCCCATGGCGACCAGCCAGGACCACAAACGCGTCGGTGACGGTGATACGGGTCCCAATACTGGCGGTATGGGCGCCTATTCACCGGCACCAGTCGTTACCCCCGAGGTACACCAGCGGGTCATGGACGAAGTGATCTGGCCTACCGTGCGCGGCATGGCCGCCGAAGGCAACGTCTATACCGGCTTTCTCTATGCCGGGCTGATGATTGATGGCAACGGCGCGCCCAAGGTGATCGAATTCAATTGTCGATTTGGCGATCCGGAAACCCAACCGATCATGCTGCGTCTGCAATCCAGCCTGGTTGAACTGGTCGAGGCGGCGTTACAGGGCCAACTTGACCAGATCGAAGCACACTGGGATCCGCGCCCAAGCCTGGGCGTGGTACTCGCCGCTGGCGGTTACCCGGCAGACTACGCCAAGGGCCACGCAATCACTGGCCTGACAGCAGGCAGCAGCGATGCCAAGGTATTCCATGCCGGCACAGCCTTGCAGGACGGCAAGGTCGTGACCCATGGCGGCCGGGTGTTGTGCGCTACAGCACTTGGCAGCAGTGTTCGCGAGGCGCAGAAGCGCGCCTACGAACTGGCCGCCGGCGTTAGTTGGGAAGGCTGCTTCTACCGTCGAGACATAGGCTACCGGGCGATTGCCCGCGAGTAACCGGCTGACTCATCGCTGCCGCGGAACCGCCGCGGCATGCGACTGTCCGATAAGTAACGTGATGCTGGCCGATAAGGACAGTAATGCGGCTGGACAGTCCATAGGTGATCCGCAACGGCTCAACTATACTGTCTTGGATTAAAGGCCGATTTGACTCACAGCCCAAGGACAGGACGCACACATAGTGAAGCAAGCAAGCTGGCTTTTTCTCGCTGCACTGGCGAGCCTGATCCTGATAGCAAGCAACTGGGTAGTGGCAACCGAAACCGGTGAGCAGCCCTATCAGAGCTTCGTTGATACCAGCGCCAGTCTGACGCTGGACGATATAACCTCCAATCGTTATGCCAACCGTTTTATTCCCAGTCCCGCCGGCTCTGTGAAAATCCCCGGTGACGGTTCGGCACTATGGTTGATGTTTGCCCTGGAGCGCGGCAACGCCCAGGTGCTGCAGTTGGATAACCCGGCCATTCAACGGGTCAATCTGTACATTGTGCGCAACGGCGAGCTGATATCCCAACACCAGGCTGGCACGCTGCAGCAGCGACCCTCGACGTCCAAATTACTGCCAGGCCTGGCCTTCCCGGTTACCACTGAAGCCAGAGGCGAGTATCAACTTCTGCTGCGCCTGCAGAGCGACTACCCCTTGAGTACCCGCCTGGAAATGCGTTCGGCAGCAGAGGCCGTGTCACACCACGCTGCCCAACAAGCCCTGCAGGGTGTTTTGATTGGTTTCATGCTGGCCTTGGTATTACATGGTTTGCTGCACGGCAGCATCAGCCGTGACCCGTTTCACCTGTTATTGGCCCTGGGTTCACTGATGCTGGCATTTGAGGCCATGTCAGGTATCAGTTGGCTGGTACAGTTGATGCCATGGCTGGCAGGACGCGTAGCCAGTCTGCTGCATCTCTTGGCCTACGCCTTTACCGGTTTATTACTGTTAAGCCTGTTACCCGGCCCAAGCCTGAAGCAATCGGGTCGTTGGCCAGGGGTGATTGTCATTACCAGCCTGCTGATGGCTCTCATGGCCATGGTTGTGGCCTACAGGCCAGCGCTGCAGCAGCCTTTTTTTCTGCTTGCCGAACTGGGATTACCGCTGCTCTGTCTTTGCCTGCTGGGCTTTCTCTGGCTACGTCGGCAACCACTGGACAGGCCTTTTTTAGCTGGCGCCCTGTTCCTCTTGACCGCCGTAGTTGTCGGACACATTGACAACGCCCAGCAGGTCAATAACAGCGTTAGTGACTTCATGCTCTGGCTGGCCTTGGTTGCCTTTGCCTGGAGCCTGCATATTCGCCTGCAACGCAATCTGGCTCAGCGTGTCGGGCAACGGCAGACACAGGCTACACACCAGGCTGAACGTCGCGCCAAGGCCGAGTTTCTGGCGCGTATCAGTCATGAGATTCGCACGCCGATGAACGGCGTATTGGGTATGTCGGAACTCCTGCTGGATACCGCCTTGTCCGCCAAACAGCGTGACTATGTGCAAACCATCCATGGCTCTGGCAATGACCTGTTGAATCTGATCAACGAGATTCTCGACATGTCGCGGCTTGAGTCTGGACAAATGACCCTGGAATCAGTCCAGTTTGATGTCCATGCTCTGGTCAACGACTGTCTGGATATCTTTCGCAATCGAGCCGACGGCCAATCGATTGAGCTCATTGGTTTTGTCCATCCCGATGTACCCCGCACCATACAGGGTGACCCTACGCGCCTGCGGCAGATTCTGATGAATCTGTTGAGCAATGCCCTGCGTTTTACAGAACAAGGTGAGATTCTTCTGGTTGTCGGCTATGAAGACCATGGCCTGCATTTCGCCGTACAGGATTCCGGAGCCGCCCTGCCCGAACAGGCACGGGACTGCCTGCTGAAGAACCTGCCAAACACCTCCCGATTACTCGATCAGGCCGATGGCAGCGGGCATCTTGGGCTGGTGATCGCCAGTCAACTGATCCGCATGATGGACGGGCAGTTAGGCATCAAGTATGCCTCCGAGCAAGGTAACTCGATCTGGTTTACCCTGCCCATCAGCCCCACCGAGCCCTGTGTTGAAGGCGACGCTGAGGGGCGTTGCCTGCAGGAAAGGAATGTCCTTATCGTTGACGACAATGCCACTTGCCGCAAGGTTCTGCAGCAACAGTGCAATGCCTGGGGCATGCAGGCACAGGGCGTAGCCAGCGGCAAGGAGGCTCTCGCCCTGCTGCGCACCCAGGCTCACCTGGGTAACGCCTTCGATATCCTGTTGGTTGACCAGTCCATGCCGGGTATGACCGGGCTAGAGCTTGCCAGTAGAATCAAGGATGAACCCGCCCTCAATGGCCAGTTGATGATCATCATGCTGACCGGTGTAAGTCAGGCCCCGAGTCGCATCATTGCCAGAAATGCCGGTATTCGTCGCATCCTGAGCAAGCCCGTTGCCGGTTATACCTTGAGAACGACGCTGATTGATGAATGGCAGCAGCATGCCTTGCGAGACCCTGCCACTGCGGAGCACACAAGCCCGCCCGAAGAGTCCGATAGTGGTTTTCGCATACTGGTTGCCGAGGACAATGCGATCTCAACCAAGGTCATTCGCGGCATGCTAGGCAAGTTAAACATGCATGTCGATTCTGTGAAGAACGGTGCCGAAGCGGTCGATGCCGCCAAGCGCGGTGAATACGACCTGATTCTGATGGATTGCGAAATGCCGGAGATGGACGGATTTACTGCTGCGGAACAGATTCGCGCCTGGGAAAAGAGCAGTGGTCGCCCGCCTATCCCGATCATTGCCCTGACGGCGCACATACTCCCCGAACACCGCGAACGCTCGCGGCGCGTGGGCATGGATGGTCACATTGCCAAACCGGTTGAGCTGGCGCAGCTGCGCGAGAAGCTGAATTACTGGATAGAGCGCAAAAAAGTCCCTAGCTAACTGCCCACTATTTTTAATATGCCCCGCCCTGTGCTGCCGCAATATTCACGGCATAGGCTTGCAGCGTCAGCTGCAGGCTATACCACGACTGGTTCTGCAATAATATGCGCATGACCCAACTCCTGATTCAGACAACTACAGCCTAGCCTGAAGCCTTGCTCGGTCACACTAGATTATCCTTATCGCGATGATAGACGCGGCGTTGAACGACCCGGCTTGCGCTTCGCCGGCTTTTTTGCCGCCCCCGTCTCTCTGGGTGGCAAACCAGTATGCTGGGTTTGCATGTTGCCCTGTTTGGGGCCGGTCTTGCCCGCTGGCGTCGAATTCTTCCGCCGGGCACTGGCATAGCCCTCTACCGCAGGCTGATAGGTCGGGATCAGGTGTTGCTTGCCGTTACCGATCAGGTCTGCCCGACCCATCTCGCTCAGGGCTTCGCGCAACAAGGGCCAATTTTTCGGGTCATGGTAGCGCAGAAAGGCCTTGTGCAAACGTCGCTGACGCTCGCCCTTGACCGTTGCCACGCCATCACTCTTGTAGCTGACCTTGCGCAGCGGGTTTTTCCCGGAGTGATACATGGCCGTAGCCGTCGCCATCGGTGACGGATAAAAGGCTTGCACTTGGTCGGCACGGAAACCGTTGGTTTTCAGCCATAAGGCCAAGTTCATCATGTCGTCATCCGATGTACCCGGATGCGCCGCAATAAAATACGGGATCAGATACTGCTTCTTGCCCGCCTCCTTGGAGTATTTCTCGAACAGGCGCTTGAAGGTGTCATAACTGCCGATACCGGGCTTCATCATTTTCGATAACGGGCCTTGCTCGGTATGCTCAGGGGCAATCTTCAGATAACCGCCAACATGATGCGTGACCAGCTCCTTGACGTACTCGGGGGACTCGACTGCCAGGTCATAACGCAATCCCGAAGCAATCAGGATCTTTTTCACGCCGGGCAGTTCACGGGCCTTGCGGTACAAGCCAATCAGGGAGGAATGATCGGTATTCAGATTTTCACAAATCCCCGGATAAACGCACGAGGGCTTGCGACAGGCTGCTTCTATCTCGGGACTCTTGCAGGCGATGCGGTACATGTTCGCGGTCGGCCCACCGAGGTCGGAAATGACGCCGGTAAAACCCGGTACCTTGTCACGAATCTCTTCGATTTCCCGGATGATCGAGTCATGCGAACGGTTCTGGATAATACGGCCCTCATGCTCGGTAATCGAACAGAAGGTACAACCACCAAAGCAGCCACGCATGATATTCACCGAGAAACGAATCATATCGTACGCCGGAATCTTGGCATCACCATAGGCCGGGTGAGGTATGCGCGCATAGGGCAAACCGAAGATGTAGTCCATCTCCTCGGTAGTCAACGGAATCGGCGGCGGTGTAAACCACACATCCTTATCCGCATGGCGCTGAACCAACGCCCGCGCGTTACCTGGATTGGTTTCCAGGTGCAATACCCGGTTGGCATGGGCATAGAGCACCGGATCACTTTTTACCTTCTCGAAGGAAGGTAAGCGTATAACCGTTCTGTCACGCTCCAATCGCGGATGCGGAAGTAGTTCAATAACCTGAACGTCAGTGCCTTCACCCTGCTCGGCATTCTCGCCGCGGGCCTGCTCGACCGCGCAGGCAGCGGTATCCTGAGTATTGACATAAGGATTGATAATCTTGTCGACCTTACCCGGGCGATCTATGCGGGTAGAGTCCAATTCAAACCAGCCTTCAGGCGTATCTCGGCGGATAAAGGCGGTACCGCGGATATCGGTCATGTCGTGAATCGACTGCCCCCGACTCAGGCGCTGCGCCACTTCCACCACGGCGCGCTCGGCATTGCCATACAAAAGGATATCGGCCTTGGCATCGAGCAGCAGTGAATGTCTGACCTTGTCCTGCCAGTAGTCGTAGTGGGCAATGCGCCGCAATGAAGCTTCAATGCCGCCCAGCACAATCGGCACGTCCTTGTAAGCCTCGCGGCAACGCTGGCTGTAAACCAGACTGGCGCGGTCCGGCCGCTTGCCAGCAATGCCGCCGGGGGTATAGGCATCATCGGAACGGATCTTGCGGTCGGCGGTATAGCGGTTGATCATCGAATCCATGTTGCCGGCGGCGACACCGAAAAACAGATTCGGCTTCCCCAGCTGCATGAAGGCGTCTTTGCTCTGCCAGTCCGGCTGGCTGATGATGCCGACGCGGAAACCCTGAGCCTCGAGCAGCCGTCCGATGATCGCCATGCCAAAGGATGGATGATCAACATAGGCATCACCGGTCACCACGATGATATCGCAGCTATCCCAGCCAAGCAGATCCATCTCCTCACGGCTCATGGGGAGAAAAGGCGCCGGACCAAAACACTCGGCCCAATACTTGGGATAATCAAACAGCGGCTTGGCAGCCGGCATGCTGATGGACATGCTTACTCCATATCTCCGTACCCGGAATAGGAGCCGGGTGCGAGATTCTCGAATCGGGTGAATTTTCCCATGAAGGCCATACGGACAGTACCGATCGGGCCATTCCTGTGCTTGCCGATAATCAACTCGGCGATACCCTGATCCTGGGTATCGGGATGGTATACCTCATCCCGGTAGACGAACATGATGATATCAGCGTCCTGCTCAATGGCGCCCGACTCGCGCAGATCCGAGTTGATCGGGCGCTTGTTCGGGCGCTGCTCCAGCGAACGATTCAACTGTGACAAGGCTACCACAGGCGCATTGAACTCCTTGGCCAGCGCCTTCAACGAGCGTGAAATCTCGGAAATTTCATTGGTACGGTTTTCCGACGAGCCACCCACCTGCATCAACTGCAGGTAGTCGATCATGATCAGACCGATTTCACCATGTTCACGCGCGACACGGCGGGCACGGGCACGCATCTCCATCGGTGACAGGCCAGCGGTGTCATCGATGAAAAGCTTGCGATCATTCAAGAGGTTGACCGCCGAAGTCAGCCGTGGCCAGTCATCGTCATCCAGCCGCCCGGAGCGCACCTTGCTCTGGTCGATACGACCGAGTGATGACAGCATACGCATAACCAGTGAATCACCGGGCATCTCCAGCGAGAACACCAGTACCGCCTTGTCATAACGCATCACCACGTTCTCGACCAGATTCATGGCGAAGGTGGTCTTGCCCATTGACGGACGACCAGCCACGATGACCAGATCAGCCGGTTGTAAACCTGATGTCATCTCATCCAGATCGGTAAATCCCGTAGACAACCCGGTCAGCGCGCCATCGCTGTTGAATAACGTATCAATCCGGTCGATGGCCTTGGTCAGCAGCGTATTGACCGATTCCGGCCCACCGGTTTTAGGGCGACTTTCGGCAATCGCAAAGATCTGCCGTTCGGCCTCGTCAAGGATCTCGTTGGCCTGCTTGCCCTTGGGGTTGAAGGCACTATCGGCAATATCAGAGCTGGTGCTGATCAACTTGCGCAGAGTCGCGCGCTCACGAATGATCTGGGTATACGCGGTAATATTCGCTACAGAGGGGGTGTTCTTGGCCAATTGGCCGAGGTAGGCAAGCCCACCAACCTGATCTATCAGGCCCTCACGGTCCAGCTCTTCGGCCAGGGTGACCACATCAAAGGGCTGGTTGCGCCCAGCCAGACTGGCCAGTGCGCGAAAGATAAGCCGATGGTCATGGCGGTAGAAATCCGATTCAGCCAACTGCTCAGACACACGCTCCCAGGTGTTGTTTTCCAGCATGACACCGCCCAGCACAGCCTGCTCGGCTTCAATCGAGTGCGGGGGGATCTTCAGTGCAGATGTCTGCAGGTCAAGTTCCGCGGTATCACTGTAATTCGACTCGTTCATCGGCACAGACTCGGTACAGGCTGAAAACAGCAGTAAGGCACACAGCACATCACCGAAAGGCATTTAGCCGGACAATTCAGGCAAAAAACATTGCCGTTATTCAGTGACAGCCTAAAACAGCAACACGGCGCCTGTCAGAGACAGGCACCGTGTTGAACAGTCTAACTGCAAAGCCCACTCAACTCACCCCTGATCCACCAAGGCAGATCAATGGCCCTCGAGCAGTTGCGAGTACCCGGATTAACCGGCTACTACGATCAGCTTGACGCTGGTTTCAACATCACTGTGCAACTGCAGAGCGACTTCAAACTCGCCTACATTGCGCAGCGGGCCTTCCGGCAGACGCACTTCACTTTTCTCGATAGCAACACCAGCGGCAGTCACGGCGTCCGCAATATCACGGGTACCGATTGAACCAAACAGCTTGCCTTCTTCACCCGCGTTAGCTGCAATGGTGACGCTCAGCTCTACCAGCTTGGCCGCACGGGCTTCAGCTTCAGCTTTCTTCTCGGCCGCAATACGCTCGAGTTCAGCGCGGCGCACTTCGAAGGCTTCCAGGTTGGCCGCAGTGGCAGGCGTAGCCTTGCCAAAGGGCAGCAGGAAATTGCGAGCGTAACCAGCACTGACGTTAACCTTGTCGCCAAGGCTACCCAGGTTCGCGATCTTTTCGAGCAGGATAACTTGCATTTCGATAACCTCTTTTATTCAATCTTGGCCGTTCGGATCGTTGTCATCACGGGGGCCCGAGGCCGGCGCAAGACGTGAACGAAAGTCGAACAGACTATCAATGAGTGCCAAAACCATAATCAGGGGGTACACCACCTGCGCAGCAATAACCAGCAGCACGTAGACTACCACCAACCACTGAATGCCCATCTGCCTCAAGCCGACAACCCCATGCAGCACCGCCAGACCTGCTATCAGCAGCGGCAAGGTTGCAATAGGCGCCATGATCGCAAATTGTCCCAGTTTCAATGTTCCAAGGAACAACAACCAGAACATGGCGGCCATGACAGGCGGCAGACGCAACTGATGAAACTCAGCACGAAACCCACCCGGGTTATACAAGCCGGCCTGCCATGAGCGACCTATCATCAGCGCGATCAACACCATAAGGCCGTTGAACATGCCGAAGGAGCCTGCCAGCAAAGGCTTGAGCAAACCGATAACCATAAGCTGAACAGACTCGTCTACACCGTTGGCAGAGAGCACCTCAGGCAAGTCTGTTTCCAGCTGCGCCACCAGCCCGGCCATCGGCTCTTGCAATACAAGCATCAACACCAGCGTATACAGCAAGCTTATTGGCACTACAGCCATTAAGACCTGTAACCAGCTGGCGCGCTCGCGCAAAAGTACCGCGAGCGCGGCGCTGCCAATAATGACCAGCAGCGGCGTGATATCGCCCATAAAAACCCAGGCTACGGCTGGCAATATACCCCAGCCGATTACCGGCAGGCTCTCGCTGAGTCCGCGCCGCAATACCACAAGGGCAACTGCTGCAGCAGCAAGCAGAAACAGCAGCGGTACTGCGGAGGCAATCGCCACAACCAGTGTGGCTTCCTTGCGACCGCGCATAATGTACTCTGCCAAGGCGCGCATGCCGGTTCACATCCCCTGATCAGGAATTCAACTGCCTATCAACGACCGTGACTGTCGGTGAAGGGCAACAGGGCCAGATAACGGGCGCGCTTGATGGCAACACCCAGCTGACGCTGGTATTTGGCTTTGGTACCGGTAATACGGCTGGGTACGATCTTGCCGGTTTCGGTAACGTAGGCTTTCAGGGTGTTCAGATCTTTGTAATCGATCTCTTTAACGCCTTCAGCGGTAAAACGGCAGAACTTTCTGCGACGGAAAAAACGTGCCATGGCAGCGTCTCCTAGGATTCTGAAAAAAGGGACCGGTTTGACTTACTCGTCGTCGCCGTCTGTGTCGTCGTCGTTGACGTTGTCACCGTCGTTGTCGGTATCGAGATCATCATCGCTGCGCTCACGGCGCTCACGACGCTCACCACGGCCGGTATCTTCAGGCTTGAGCATGTCAGACTGCTCGGTGATGGCTTCTTCACGACGGATGACCATGTTACGAATAACGGCATCGTTGTAACGGAAGTTCTCAGTCAACTCTTCCAGTGCCTTGGCGCTGCACTCGACGTTAAGCATGATGTAGTGGGCTTTGTGGATCTTGTCGATTGGGTAAGCCAGTTGACGGCGGCCCCAGTCTTCCAGGCGGTGAATCTTGCCGCCATCTTCTTCGATCAGCTTAGTGTAGCGCTCGACCATACCGCCGACCTGCTCACTTTGATCCGGGTGTACCAGAAAAACGATTTCGTAATGACGCATAAGTGCTCCTTACGGGTTATAGCCAGCCACCCAACATGGTCTGGCAAGGAGTAGAACTCTAGATTGGGGCGCACATTCTAGGGGAGTGGGTGGGAAGCTGCAAGCTTTAAGGGATAGCGGCAAGCTTTAAGCCATAAGCTGCAAGCAGACCGTAGTGGATTTGGCTTTTGGCTTTTGGCTTAAAGCTTGTAGCTTGCGGCTTGCAGCTTGCAGCTCAAGCCTTGTTGCGTTGCCGAACAGCCTCAAAAAGGCAAATACCGGCGGCAACCGAGACGTTCAGGCTACTGACAGCACCGGCCATGGGCAGCTTGGCCAGGTAATCGCAGTGCTCGCGAGTCAAGCGACGCATGCCAGCCCCCTCTGCGCCCATGATGATAACACTGGGCACTTTGAGATCGACCTGATAGAGGAGCTGGTCGGCCTCACCGGCGGTACCGACCACCCATAAACCGCGTTGCTGGAGCTGTTTGAGGGTTCTGGCCAGATTGGTCACTGCAACCAGCGGAACCGTTTCTGCCGCCCCGCAAGCCACCTTGCGCACTGCAGGCGTCAGACTGGCCGAGCGATCCCGCGGGATGACAACAGCATGGGCACCCGCCGCATCAGCACTGCGCAGGCACGCACCCAGGTTATGCGGATCTGTCACGCCATCCAGCACCAGCAGCAAAGCTGGCTCTTCGAGCTTTTCCAGTAGATTGTCAAGCATCTCTTCTGACCACATCTGGCTGGCGGCCACTTCAGCCACCACACCCTGGTGCACGCCATCTACCAGCCTGTCGAGCTCTTCGGGAGCGACACGATTGACGCTGACACCCACGCTGGCGGCCAGATCCAGCAGGACCTGAGCACGAGCATCAAGACGCCCACGGACCAGCGTTACCCGCTTTACCCGCTTGGCTGAGCGCTCCAGCATGGCTTGTACGGCATGGATACCGTAGACGTATTCAATATCACTCATTCTGTCTGTGCCCTGCCGATCCGTTTATTGTTACTTGCGCTTGCGCGGAGCACGGGGTGCACGCGGGGCACGTGCGGGCGCTCCAGAGGGTGCTTTGCCAGCCGGCTTTGCTGACGCCGGAGCAGCACTACGACCACCCTTGCCGCCAGACTTTGGCGCACGACCTGAGGGCTTGCCACCGGCTTTTTTGGCATCATCCATCAGCTTCTGGCGGACGGCGCGACTGGCTTCAACTGTACTGGCTGCCTGCGGCTGCTGTTTATCCATTTCGAAGTCGATCTTGCGCTCATCCAGGTCGACCCGAGCGACCTGCACGCGAACCTGATCACCAAGACGGAAGTTCTTGCCTGAACGCTCACCGACAAGACGGTGGTGCACCGCGTCAAAGTTGTAATAGTCGGCTGGCAAGGCGGTAATATGTACCAGCCCTTCCACGTAGATATCCTTGAGCTCGACAAACAGACCGAAACCGGTGACCGCTGTAACCAAACCATCAAAACTCTCGCCAACCCGATCCTTCATGAACTCGCACTTGAGCCAGCTGACCACATCACGGGTGGCCTCATCGGCACGTCGCTCGTTCTGCGAGCACTGCTGACCAAGACGCTCGAGGGCGGCGTGATCATAAGGGTAAATCGAGGCCTTAGGGAGTACGCCAGCACCGGCACGCTGCACCCGATCGGTCTTCTTCCGCGAGCGCACGACGCTGCGTATAGCCCTGTGGGTCAATAGATCAGGATAGCGGCGAATGGGCGAAGTGAAATGCGTATACGCCTCATAGTTGAGACCAAAGTGCCCGGCATTGTTCGGGCTGTAGACGGCCTGACTCAATGAACGCAGCATGACTGTCTGAATCAGCTGAGCATCCGGGCGCCCCTGAACCTTTTGCAATACGGCACTGTAATCCTCAGGCGTCGGATCCCCTTTCTTGCGGGTCAGACTCATGCCCATGGCACCCAGGAACTGACGCAGGCGCTCGATCTTTTCCGGCTGGGGACTGTCATGCACACGGTACAGGCCTGGCATCTCAAGATCCTGAAGAAAGCGTGCTGTAGCGACATTGGCGCAGAGCATGCATTCCTCGACAATCTTGTGCGCATCATTGCGCGTGGTTGGCCGAATCTCTGCAATCTTGCGATTCTCACCAAAGACAATGCGCGTCTCGGTGGTTTCAAAATCAATAGCACCACGCCCCTGACGGGCCTTGGCCAATGCTTTGTATAGCTCATAAAGATTTTTCAGGGCCGGGACAACATCGGCATATTCACCAAGTAGTCGGGCACCATCCTGGCTACGCGGGTGCTCCAGCATGGCGGACACCTTGTTGTAGGTCAGGCGTGCGTGCGAATGAATGACCGCCTCATAGAACTGATAGTCGGTCAGCTCACCGCTTTTCGATACGGTCATTTCACAGACCATGGCCAACCGATCAACTTTAGGCATCAACGAACACAGGCCATTGGAGATAGCCTCGGGCAGCATGGGTACCACTTCACTGGGGAAGTACACCGAGGTACCGCGCAGTTCAGCTTCGGCATCCAGTGCCGAGCCTACCGGCACATAATGCGAGACGTCGGCAATCGCCACGTAAAGCTTCCAGCCACCGGCAAACAGACGCCAGCCACTGGCTTTCTGCGGCTCACAGAACACGGCATCATCGAAGTCGCGGGCATCTTCGCCATCAATGGTGACCAGGGGCAGATGCCTGAGGTCGACGCGCTTAAGCTTGTCCTTTTCTTCAACATGGTCTTTAAGCTTTGCCGCTTCATCCAGCACCGCCTGGGGCCATACGCTGGGTATATCGTAACTGCGCAGGGCAACCTCGATTTCAACCCCGGGGGCCATGTAGTCCCCCACCACTTCGATGACCTCACCCTGTGACTGGCGGTGCATGGTCGGCCAATGGGTAATCTTTACCTCGACATACTGACCATGCTTGGCACCGCCGTCACAACCCGGCGTCACCAGCACCTCATGGTTGATCTTGGCGTTATCCGCCACCACGAAGGCGATACCGTTTTCATTGTAGTAGCGGCCTACCAGCACCTCATGGGCACGCTCGAGTATCTCGACAATGGTACCTTCACTGCGGCCACGGCGATCAACACCGGTAATACGACCTAGAACCCGATCACCATCAAACACCAAGCGCATCTGCGCCGGGCTGAGAAACAGATCTTCAGTACCCTCATCCGGTACCAGAAAGCCAAAACCATCGCGATGTCCCTGCACTCGACCCTTGATCAGGTCCAGCTTGTCGACTGGCGCGTAAGCACCGCGGCGGGTATAGATCAGCTGACCATCACGCTCCATGGCGCGTAAACGCCGGCGCAAGGCCTCTACGCCCTCTTCATCGGTAATGCCGAACTCATCCTGCAGCTGCGCGCGCGTAGCGGGAGCACCACGCTCTTCAAGCAGGGCCAGGATAAGTTCACGACTGGGGATGGGGTTGTCGTAATTTTGTGCTTCGCGTTTGGCTTCTGGATCAATGCTTGCCCAGTTGGCCGGTGATGCGGAAGAACGTTTGGAGTTGCTCGACGGGGAGGCCGAGTCTTTGGATATTGATTTTTTCGTCATAGGCCTCTATTGAACCGCGAATCCGTGTTTCATGCACCTTATTTCCGGTGCGGGGATAAAATTTTTCACCCGGGGCTTTACAAGGCGGGAACCGCTACGTAATATTCGCGCCGTTGATGCATCAAGGGTTGCAGGTTGAAATACAAGTTATTTCAAGCTTAGCACTCCTGTAATGCTTGCACGCCCAGGTGGTGAAATTGGTAGACACGCCAGCTTCAGGTGCTGGTGGCCTCACGGCCGTGGAAGTTCGAGTCTTCTCCTGGGCACCATTTTCAAGCTTCACGCACTATCTCATGAAGCGCTTCGTGCTGCACGCAATGCCCAGGTGGTGAAATTGGTAGACACGCCAGCTTCAGGTGCTGGTGGCCTCACGGCCGTGGAAGTTCGAGTCTTCTCCTGGGCACCATCTTGCTTTTAGCTCTAACCCTCCTTTTTTCTAACCCCACAACGTCAAATAATCGATTCTTTACTGCTCGCGCAGCCTGTCAACATGCGCGCGGGAGAAACAAAAAAACGCCCCGTAGGGCGCTTTTCTGTTTACTACGACTTAGAAAATCTTGCGAAGTATGATGGTTTCGTTGCGGTCCGGACCCGTGGAGATAATATCCACCGGCGCACCGACCAACTCTTCGATACGCTTGATGTAGGCCTGTGCATTAGCCGGCAGCTGATCCAGCGCCTGAATACCCAGCGTAGATTCACACCAGCCCGGGACATCCTCGTACACCGGCTCCAGACCCAAATAGCTGTCTGCATCGGTCGGCGCTTCAATCACAGCACCCTCTTCATTGCGATAACCGATACAGATGCGAATCACGTCCAGGCCATCCAACACGTCCAGCTTGGTCAGACACAGACCGCTGATACTGTTGATTTCCATGGCCCGACGCAGGATAACCGCATCAAACCAGCCACAACGACGCGCCCGACCGGTGGTCGAGCCAAACTCGTGACCACGCTCAGCAAGGCGCGCACCGACATCATCAAACAGCTCAGTCGGGAAGGGGCCAGAACCAACTCGCGTAGTGTAAGCCTTGGTGATCCCCAGCACATAATCCAGATACAGCGGACCAAAACCCGAACCGGTCGCGGTACCACCGGCGGTGGTGTTGGAGCTGGTAACAAAGGGGTAGGTACCATGATCGATATCCAGCAGCGAGCCTTGGGCACCTTCGAACATGATATTGGCACTTTCACGACGCAGCTCGTGCAGGCGTGCCGTAACGTCGGTCATCAAGGGCTTCAACCATTCCGCATAACCCATGGCTTCATCCAGGGTTTTCTGGAAGTCAACCGGATCAACCTTGTAATAGTGCTGCAGGGCAAAATTGTGATAATCCAGCACTTCGCCCAACTTGGCAGCAAAGCGTTCGCGGTGAAATAGATCGGCAACCCGCAGCCCGCGACGCGACACCTTGTCTTCATAGGCCGGCCCGATACCTCGACCAGTGGTACCAATCTTGGCTTCGCCACGGGCTTTCTCGCGCGCCTGATCGAGGGCGACATGGTAAGGCAGTATGAGCGGGCAGGCCGGGCTGATGCGCAAACGTTCGCGAACAGGCACACCCTTGGCTTCCAGCTCAGTCAGCTCCTTTAGCAGCGCCTCGGGAGACAGCACCACACCGTTACCGATAAAACAGCGAACATTCTCGCGCAGGATCCCAGAGGGAATCAGGTGCAGAACGGTTTTCTCCCCATCGATTACCAGCGTGTGCCCGGCATTATGCCCGCCTTGATAGCGAACGACGGCCGCCACCTGATCTGTCAGCAGATCAACGATCTTGCCTTTGCCTTCATCGCCCCACTGGGTGCCCAGGATGACTACGTTCTTACCCATTTCAGCTCTTGCCTCGCTAACATTTGGATGACCCCAAAGGGCCTATCTAATCATGAATTCAGATTACTGACCTGCCACTGATCGCCCTGCCAGCGCAGCACCCTATCGCAGCCATAGACCATGGCGTCAATATCCAGCTGTCCGGGTAGCGCCACTACCACGCGCTCTCCAGACTGTCGAAGACGCATGACTTCAAGCTGCAAACCGGCAGCCGTGGCGTTCGCAGCCCAGATGCCACGACGCTGGGAAGCGGTGATCTGTCCACGCTCGACAAGCAAGCGCAGGTCAGTGGAAAACCCGGTAGCCGGGCGAGCTCGACCAAAATACTGCCCTATATCGTCATAACGTCCACCCTGGGCAATACTCTGACCGACGCCGGGCACAAAGGCGGCGAACACCGCACCGGTGTGATAGTGATAGCCGCGCAACTCGCCCAGGTCAAAATACAGCGGGATATCGGGATACTGGCGCGTCAGGGTCTGAGCAATCTCCGCCAGATCATCCAACGCCGCCATAACTACTTCAGGGGCCCCGTCCAGCAAAACATGGGCCCGGTCAAGCACCTCCAGACCACCGGAAAGCTCAACCAGACTGCAAATCATGGCCGCCAGGGACGACTGCCCAATCTGCTCGGACAAGGCACGCACTTCGTCGGTCGCCTTGCGCTGCAGGGCGTCAAAGAGCTTTTGCTCTACAACCTCACTCACGTCAGCAGCCTGCACCAAGCCACGATAAATACCGACATGACCTATATCCAGATGCACATCGGCGACGCGACAAGAGCGCAGCGTTTCAAGCATCAGCGTAATAATCTCGATGTCGCTGGCGCTGGAGGCATCACCATAGAGTTCAGCGCCCAACTGAATCAGACTCCGCGCACTGGATAGTGCCCGAGGCCGGGTATGCATGACACTACCGCAATAGCAAAGTCGACTCGGCGTATCAGCACCCAGGGTATGCGCATCAATCCTCGCCACCTGCGGCGTAATATCCGCCCGCAGGCCAAGCATCCGACCTGAGAGCTGATCGATCATCTTGAACGTCTGCAGTTCAAGATCATGACCTGCACCGGTCAACAGGGATTCGACATATTCGATATGCGGGGTAATCACCAGGTCATAACCCCAGGAAGCAAACAGGTCCAGCAGTTGCCGGCGTGCTGCCTCGATACGGGCAGCCTCCTGGGGGAGCACCTCTTCAATACCGTCAGGTAACAACCAGCTATCAACAGTGGGCATTTTCAAACCTTTTACACAATGAGGCGCCATTGCTTCGGCGCACTCTTCAGCGAATCAGATATAGAAACAGGGTGCCGCTCAGCATGCAGGCCAGACCAATCAAACGTATTTGACGATCAGGCACCTGAGCCACGCTTAACAGCATGCGCTTCCAGCGCGCCGGGGCCAGAAACGGCAACAGCCCCTCAATCACCAGAACCAGGCACAATGCTGCAGCCAAACTTTGCCACATGGCTCACCCTCAAGCTCGCGCCGCAGGCGTTGTCGCCAAGGACGACACACACGATGGTCACAAAAAAGCCGGGATTTCCCGGCTGCAAGATTGTATCACGTTTTTACCCGGCCACACCTGCATTGACTGCAGAGTGGCCGGACGATAGATCAGCGAACGCCCTTGCTTTGCAGATAACGGAAGAACTCGCTGTCCGGATCCAATACCAGGATATCCGACTTGCTCGAGAAACTCTCACGGTAGGCCTGCAGACTGCGGTAGAAGGAATAGAACTCGGGATCCTTGTTATAGGCCTCGGCGTAAATTGCGGCAGCCTGGGCATCACCGTCACCGCGAATCTGCTCAGCTTCACGGAAGGCCTCAGCAAGAATCACCCGCTGCTGTCGATCAGCATCGGCACGAATACCCTCGCCCAGCTCACGGCCCTTGGCGCGGTGCTCACGCGCCTCACGCTCACGCTCGGTACTCATGCGTTCAAACACACTGCGGTTAACTTCACGGGGCAAATCGATCCCCTTGACCCTGACGTCCAGAACCTCGATACCCAACTCACGTTGCGCACTGGCATCAAGTGTTGAGGTGATGTCCGCCATCAACTGATCACGCTCACCGGATACGACTTCGTTCAAAGTGCGACGCGCCACTTCGTTACGCAGCCCTGACTCCAGCTGGCGAGACAGGCGCTCCTCGGCAATGGAGCGTAAGCCGGAGGTAGCCGTATAAAAGCGCTGGACGTTGGCAATACGCCATTTGGCATAGGAATCAACCATCAAGGCTTTCTTTTCCAATGTCAGATAACGCTGAGTCGAGGTATCCAAGGTCAGCAGGCGACCGTCAAACAACCGATGCTCCTGAACAAAGGGCAGTTTGAAGTGCAGACCCGGCTGAACATCGTCTCTGACTACCTTACCAAACTGCAGTACCAGGCCACGCTCAATCTGGCTGACAACAAAAAAGCTGTTCCAACCTACAACTACAATCACAAGGGCAGCTACCAGCCCAAACACAGACTTGTTACTCATCAGCGAGTCTCCCTTGAACGCAGGTCACGCGGCTGCACCTGAACAGGCAAACGTGCCGTTGCATCGGCTGCAGGCGAATTACTCGATGATGAGGAAGAAGGTGCACTACCCTGCTGCATCAATCTATCCAGCGGCAGATAAAGCAGATTGTTGTTACCCTCACCACCAGAGACCATGATTTTGCTGGTATTGCTCATCACATCCTGCAGCGTTTCGATAAACATGCGCTCGCGCATGACCACTGGTGACAGCTTGTATTGCTCAACCAGCAAATTGAAGCGCTGAGCCTCACCATCGGCCCTGGCAATAACCTCTTCACGGTAACCGTTAGCCTCTTCAAGCAGTCGCTGGGCCTGACCACGAGCCTCTGGAATGACACCGTTGGCATAAGATTCGGCCTGATTACGCTCACGTACTTCATCTTCACGAGCACGAATAACGTCATCAAAGGCATCTTGAACTTCGGCCGGCGCCTGAGCACTTTCAATGTTGACCTGCACAACGGTTATCCCGGTGTTATATAGATCGAGATAGCGCTGCAGACGTTCGGTCGTCTCAACACCCATCTGCTCGCGGCCTTCGGTCAGAACCTGGTGCATTGAGGTTGAACCAACAACGTGACGAAGGGCGCTTTCTGTCGCATGGCGAAGACTGGTTTCAGGGTCCTCAACCATAAGTACGAAATTTTCCAGATCGGAAATCCTGTACTGAACAGCCAGGGGAACTTCAACGATATTCTCATCCTGAGTCAACATCTGACCCTGCTGCCGGTAGGAACGAACCTGCGTCACATTGCGTTGAAACTTGCGCTCTATTGGCGGGAAGTAGACATGCAAGCCCGACTCGACAGTCCGATCATATTCACCAAAGCGCAAAATAATGGCCTGTTCCTGCTCGTCAACCATGTACACAGCAAAGGACAACCAAACAACCACAGCAATTAGACCAGCAATAAAGAACAGTGGCTTGGGTATTCCCTGGCCACCCGCAGACCCACCGCCGGCGCTTTTGCCACCGCCTTTCTTGCCGCCGAACATGCCATTGAGACTGTCCTGCAGTTTGCGTAGCGCTTCATCAAGGTCAGGCGGACCCTGCTTGCCACCACGATTGCCGTTATTACCGCCACCACCCCAAGGGTCTTGATTGTTCTTGCCGCCACCAGGCTCATTCCAGGCCATAGCGTTCTCCGTATAAACGTAAACCAGCCAGACCGCCATCCGGATTGGATGACGATTCAATTCATGCAATCCTACAGCAATTAGCGCACGTGACGCGAACCTGTCAGGCGTGCATTATTGCAAAGTATGTTGCTGAAGAAAGTCATCAGGTTGCCAGCCTTCACGCTTGAGCAACCGATTGAAATCCGTGCGTTGCAGACGCAAATCAAGTTGCTGTCGCCCATCATCGCTGATGTGCTCGGCAATAACGGCACCTGCTGCATAGAACTGCGCGCGCAACCGAGCTTCGGCATGTTCAAGCAGGATCGACTCCTGAATGACATCTTCGCCCAATCGCTCAGCCATGGCCTCTGCAAGCAAATCCAGCCCAAGGCCATTCTGCGCTGAAACCCAGACGCGGACGGGAACGCCAGATTCATCACGCTGAATCTGCGGCTCGACTGCCTCGAGCAAATCGACCTTGTTGTACACCTCAAGGATGGGCAACTCAATGGCACCGATCTCACTCAGTACCTTGACCACCTGTTCGATATGCGAGTCGCGCTCGGGATCAGCTGCATCGATAACGTGCAGGAGCAGATCTGCCTGACTGGACTCCTCGAGGGTGGCACGAAAAGCCTCAACCAGCTTGTGCGGCAGGTGCCGAATAAAACCCACTGTGTCGGCAAGAATAACCGGGCCAATATCGGCCAGCTCGATACGCCTGAGCGTGGGATCCAGCGTCGCAAACAACTGATCCGCCGCATAAACGTTGGAAGCGGTAAGGGTGTTGAACAGCGTTGATTTGCCGGCGTTGGTATAGCCAACAAGAGAAACCACCGGGATTTCTGCCCGACGCCGCCCGCGTCGTGCCTGCTCACGCTGGCTACGCACTTTTTCCAGGCGACGGGTAATCTGTTTGATCCGCTCGCGCAAAAGTCGACGATCAGTCTCCAGCTGGGTTTCACCCGGGCCACGCAAGCCAATGCCGCCCTTTTGCCGCTCAAGGTGAGTCCAGCCACGGACCAGACGGGTACTCAAATGGTCAAGCTGTGCCAGTTCGACCTGCAACTTGCCCTCATGAGTACGTGCACGCTGGGCGAAAATATCCAGAATAAGCCCGGTCCGGTCAATGACCCGACACTGCAACTCACGCTCGAGATTACGCTCCTGACTGGGCGTCAACACATGATTGAAGATGACCAGGTCAGCGGCATGCTCACGCACCATTGACTGTATCTCGTCAACCTTGCCCGCACCCACGAGAAAGCGCGGACTGGGGTGGTGACGATTGACAGTCATAAAGGCAGCAATATCCGCCCCTGCCGAGCTGACCAGCTCGACAAATTCCTGGGGATCTTCCCGGGTGCGCTCGTCGTGACCTTCAAGATGGATGAGAACGGCCCGTTCTCCCCCTTCGTGACGCTCAAAAAACAATCAAGCCTCCCGACGCATCAAAGGCTGTCAGCCTCAGCTTCGTCGCCACCGCCCTGAACTGGCAGGCGAACCGGTCGACCGGGCACAACAGTGGAGATTGCATGTTTGTAGACCATCTGGCTGACGGTATTCTTGAGCAGAATGACAAATTGATCGAAAGATTCGATTTGACCCTGCAGTTTGATGCCGTTGACCAGATAAATAGATACCGGAACACGTTCCTTGCGCAGAACGTTCAGGTAAGGGTCTTGTAGTGAATGCCCTTTTGACATTGCCTCACTCCTTTTGGAAACCATAGTGGTTAGCATTGTAACAATGCGAAATCGCCGAAATGCCCTCGTCCTGAAGGCTTACCGACGCAAAAAATCTGATCTGGCACCTGAAAAGACTAGCAGATGATTTGACCTATATGGTGACCTGCTCAACCCGTTTCAAGGCCTGCGCAAATCTTTTCGGATCCATGCTATCAAACCAGTCAATATCAGACTTCCAACCGCGCAACCAGGTCATCTGCCGCTTGGCCAGTTGCCGGGTTGCAATTACACCCCTTTCGACCGCTTCATCCAATGAGAGTTTCCCATCGAGATGATCCCAGATCTGACGATAGCCTACTGCACGCACCGAGGGCATGCCGACATGCAGATCGGGACGCGCGTGCAATTGACTGACTTCATCGACAAACCCCAGCTGCAGCATAGTCGAAAAACGCTCTGCAATGCGCTCATGCAGAATAGAACGCTCACGGGGTGCGACAGAAAGATAATGCATAGTATAGGGTAAAAATGTGCCATTGCGCGCCGTTGTGCAGGCTTTTTCTGCGGCTTGCAATCGATGCCAGTCACTCAAGCTGGTGCCCGATACCAGAAATACTTCATACGCACGCTGAATTCGCTGTGGATCGTTGGGATGAATGCGCGCAGCCGACTCCGGGTCAACCTCGGCAAGCCGGGCGTGAACCGCGGCCCAGCCCTCTGTAGCGGCCATGGTCTCAAGCTGTTGCCGCACCCCGGCGTCAGCCTGTGGCATCGGCGCCAAACCGTCAGCCAAGGCCTTGAAATACAGCATGGTACCGCCAACCAGCAGGGGGATTCGACCACGCGCGCTGATCTCGGTAATCAAGCGCAACACATCGTCACGAAACAGCGCAGCCGAATAGGCTTGCGCCGGATCGAGAATATCAACCAGGTGGTGAGGGTAACGCGCCAGGGTGTCCGCATCCGGCTTGGCTGTACCGATATCCATGCCTCGATAGACCAGCGCAGAATCCACACTGACCAACTCACACGGAAGATTATCCGCCAGATACAAGGCCAGATCGGTCTTGCCGGCTGCAGTGGGGCCCATCAGACAGATCACCGCCGGAGACTGATCGTTCATAACGCCACCCGATATCTCACAGACCCCACCAAGGCACCGTTAACGTCCACGTAAAAACAACCTGTCCAGATCCTGCATACCCATTTGCGTCCAGGTAGGCCTGCCGTGATTGCACTGACCGGAACGCTCAGTCTGCTCCATATCACGCAGAAGCGCATTCATCTCGGTCAGGGTTAAACGCCGATTGGCACGAATGGCGCCGTGACAGGCCATGGTCCCGAGCAATTCATTGCGATGCGCAAGAATACGGTCGCTGGTACCGTACTCGAGCAGGTCAGTCAGAACGTCACGCACCAACTGTTCAGCGTCAGCCTGGCGCAACAAGGCCGGCGTTTGCCGGATAGTCAGCGTTTCCGGACCCATGCGTTGCAGTTCAAAGCCCAGACGAGCAAACCACTCAGCATGTTCTTCGGCACAGTCAGCCTCGCGCTGGCTTACTGCGAGCGACTCCGGAACCAGCAATGGCTGACCGCGCAGCCCTTCTTGATCCATAGCCAGCTTGAGACGCTCATAGGTAATGCGCTCATGCGCCGCGTGCATATCGACCACCACCAGTCCGTGGGCATTTTCTGCGAGGATAAACACCCCGTGTAACTGCGCCAGGGCATACCCCATGGGGGGCACGTCAGCAGCAGAGGTGTCGGTAGATGCTGCCTCACCAGTGTCGGCATATAGATCCGAGTAAGCTGCCAGTGTACCCGCCACAGCGCCAACGGACGGTCGTTCTGGGCGATAGCCCGTTTCCACTTGCCAAGACGCGGACGGTTCATTCAGACCCATGCTGGTTTGCCCGGAAAAAATCCCGGCCGCCTGACCGACCACCGCTGGCTGAGCCAGTGTCTCGGCTTGCTCCGGTTGCGACTGATCACCCGGGCGCTGATCGGCCAGAGCGCGGTGCAGGGTGCTGAAGAGAAAGTCATGGACCATACGACCATCGCGAAACCGCACTTCATGCTTGGTCGGATGCACATTGACATCGACCACCGCTGGATCGACCTCAAGATAGAGAACGAAGGTTGGGTGCCGGCCATTGAACAGGACATCCCGATAAGCCTGGCGCACCGCATGGACAACCAGCTTGTCACGAATCATGCGACCGTTGACAAAGAAGTACTGCAAATCGGCCTGACTGCGTGAAAAGGTCGGCAGACCGACCCAGCCCCAAAGGCGCAAACCGGCACGCTCGTTATCAATAAGACGAGACTGTTCGACAAAGGCTGGCCCACAAACACTAGCTACCCGTCTGCGTGCTTCCAGCTCACCCTGTGCTGAGCGCAAACTGAATACCGAGCGGCCATTATGGCGCAGGTTGAATGCCACATCGAAACGCGACAGAGCCAGACGCTTGACCACTTCTTCCAGATGACTGAACTCGGTTTTTTCGGTGCGCAGGAACTTGCGGCGGGCCGGCGTATTGAAGAACAAATCGCGCACCTCAACCGTAGTACCTCGCGGATGCGCTGCAGGCTGAAGAAGCGGCGCCATATCGCGGCCCTCGGTTTCCACCTGCCAGGCCTGATCAGCGCCTTCGGTACAGGAGGTCAAGGTAAGGCGCGACACCGAGCTGACCGACGCCAGAGCTTCCCCCCTGAAGCCCAGGGTAGCCACACGCTCCAGATCATCCAGATCGCGAATCTTGCTCGTAGCATGCCGGGACAGTGCCAATGACAGATCATCCTGATCAATGCCCCAACCATCGTCGCGCACCCTGAGCAACTTGACGCCGCCCTGCTCTACATCGATGTCAACGCGTTGCGCGCCAGCGTCCAGACTGTTTTCCAACAGCTCCTTGATAACCGATGCTGGACGCTCAACCACCTCGCCGGCAGCAATCTGGTTTGCCAACCGCGGGCTAAGTAATTCGATCCGCGCCATGTCAGGGTTCATTCCGCACTAGCAGGCTGCCTGCCGGCACCTTCAATACCTGACCAACCCGAATCTGGTCATTTGTCAACGCGTTGGCCTGACGCAAACTGGCTACCGATACGTCGTATCGATTGGCGATCAATGACAGGCTCTCTCCCCGGGCAACGGTGTGCTCAGCTGGCCGCTGCACCTGCAATTGTCCACTGGCCTTCATTGCGGCTATGCGCGTACCGGGTGGCGGGCTGCGATGGAAATACTCCCTGACGCCGGTATGCATGGCGCGCGCCAACGCCTGTTGATGACTGCGAGTAACCAGCTTTTGCGCCTCACCAGGATTGGAAATAAAGCCGGTTTCGACCAATATCGAGGGGATATCCGGAGACTTCAGCACCATAAAGCCGGCCTGCTCCACGCGGCGCTTGTGCAAGGGTGTAATTCGACCGATGGAGGCCAACACCTGCTGACCAACATCAAGACTGGCTGACAGCGTTGCGGTCATAGACAGATCGAGCAATACACTGGCCAGCACCTGATCACGATCTTCCAGGCTGACGCCGCCGACCCCGCCAATCAAGTCGGAGCGGTTTTCACGATCTGCCAACAGTCGCGCCGTTTCCGAGGTCGCACCACGGTCAGACAAGGCAAACACCGAGGCTCCGAATGCACTGGCGCGCGTAAAGGCATCGGCGTGAATGGAAATAAACAGATCCGCATTATGTTGGCGTGCTATCTCGGTACGGCGCCGCAAAGGGATAAAATAATCACCGGTTCTGACCAGCTCGGCCCTGAACCCGGGTTCAGCATCCAGTAAGGTTTTCAGCTCGCGGGCGATTGCCAGCACAACAATTTTCTCGCGGGCACCGCCTGGACCAAGCGCACCAGGGTCTTCACCACCATGGCCGGCATCCAATGCAATGATAATGTCTCGCTCACCCTCTGGCGGCGCCGTTCGGCTCGGCGTAACCGGCAGGTTTGTGGCGGCAGGCTGAGCGACTGATGGCAAAACAGGGTCCGATTGCTCCTGATCAAACAGATCAATAACCAGGCGATGCCCATACTGCTGATTGGGGGGCAAAGCAAAGCTTTTGGCGGTTACCTGACGCGATAAATCCAGCACAACGCGCAAATCAGACTGTTCGCGAGGCGCCGAACGGACGCCGGTCAGAGGGGTTCCTTCCAGCGGCAAAGCGCTGACATCGGCACTGAATCTGGCACCGCTTAAATCAATGACAATGCGTTCCGGGCTGGAGAGGGTAAACAGTGTGTGCTCCGACGGGCCAGTCAGGTCAAAAACCAGCCGAGTGTTATCGGGCGCACGCCAGATCCGCACATTCTGAATATCAGCAGCCTTCAATACACCTGTCATCAAAAGACACAGGCAGCAGATAAATCCTCTCAGCATTGCGCTACCCCTTCCCCCAGCGTTACCCATCATGGCTGTTTCTTGCTCTGACTTTGTTGTATGGCCACGCAGGCATCTTCTCCCCGGGCAGTATGGGCTTGCAAGCCTACTCGACGACCGGTGCCTTCATTGCCTATGGTAATGCTCAGGTCCGGCATAGGCAAAACGCCCTTGCCCTTGTCTGGCCATTCAATCAGGCACAGGCTCTCTGCGCTGAAATAATCTCGAATACCCAAAAATTCCAATTCTTCAGGATCCAACAGCCGGTACAGGTCAAAATGATAAATCACCCCCGTGGCCAGCTCATAGGGCTCCACCAGCGTGAAAGTGGGGCTTTTGACCGCACCAGTATGCCCCTGACCACGAATAAGGCCGCGACTCAAAGTGGTCTTGCCGGCACCCAGATCACCCTGTAGATAAATCACCCCACGCCCTCGCATGGCCGAACCAATGGCAGCACCGAGTACCTGCATGGCATCCTCATCGGCGATCAGAAACTCATGATTCATTCACTATCCCGTTGGTTGAGCAATTGTCGCAGTGATAAAAACAGATCGCTGGCCAGCAGTCCACGCTGAGCCCCTGCTGCCGCCTGGTCTCCGGCAAGCGCATGCAGCAGCACGGCATAGCGAGCCGCATCAGGTGCTTTCAACCCCTGGGCCAGCAGAGCCCCAGCCAAACCCGAAAGCACGTCACCCATACCCGCCGTTGCCATGGCAGGATTGCCATAGGTGCACAAACCGGGCGGCCGAGCCTGATCGTCAGGCCCGGCAATCAAACTACCCGCACCTTTGAGGACAACCACACAGCTCCAGCGTTCAACCAGGCGTTGCAAGGCATTCAGCCTATCAGCCTGAACCTCGGATGTGGAAATCCCCAAAAGCCGCGCAGCCTCAGCCGGATGCGGCGTGATAATAGCCGTGTTCCCGGGTGCTCTGCCAGCGTCGCCCATCTCGGCCAGAGCATTCAGGGCATCAGCATCCAGTACCTTGGGCACCTTCCTTGCCAGCCCCATCTCAAGCAACTCCAGCCCCCAATCAGCACGCCCCAGCCCAGGTCCTATGACCAACACATCGGCGGCGGCAATCAGTCCAGCCGCATCAGCAGGCTGCTCAACACCCTTGACCATGAGTTCGGGACAACGCGCCAACAGCGGCATCACATGGCAGTCGCGAGTCACCACACTGACTTTGCCAGCGCCACTGCGCAGTGCCGCCTCGGCGGCCAGCATGATCGCGCCGCCCATTCCAAGATCACCACCCAGCAACACCAGATGACCAAATAGCCCTTTGTGTGCATTGCGCGGTCGCTGGCCCAGACAGTGGCGCCATTCAGCCATAGTCAGACGCTCTGCTGCGGGCAGCGGCCGTGTATGGGGCAAATCCGCCAACTGGGCAAAACGCAGTTCACCGCAATAGTCTGGGCCGTCAGCCATGCACAGCCCCGGTTTAAGACCAATAAAGCTCAAGGTCAGGCTAGCCTTGACAGCCATGCCCAGTGGGACACCTCGATCGGCATGCAAGCCGCTGGGCAGATCCACGGCAAGAACCGCTAATCCACTGGCATTGATTGCCTTGATGGCCTCAATGAATGGCGCTCGCACCTCACCCTGCAAACCGGTACCGAGCAATGCATCAACCACAATACCCTGCAGCCTGACCGTCCGTGCCCAAGGTTGAATCTCGACGCCCGCAGTCAAAGCTGACTGCCAGGCCAGCGCCGCATCGGCCTTGAGCTGCATGGGATCAGTCAGCCAGTACACCTGCACCCGATAGCCGGCCTGATGGGCCAGCCTGGCGAGAAGATAGCCATCACCGGCATTGTTGCCGCCACCACAGAGCACGGTGACGTGCCCAGCCTCTGGCCAACGCTGTTGCAGGTGTTGCCACAGCGCTAGCGCGGCACGCTGCATCAGATCAAAACCCGAAATACCACCCGCAATAATGGCCGCATCCAGGTCACGGGTCTGTTGCGCAGTAAAAAACCAGTGGGGCAAGGCATCGTTCATAAATAGGCTACCTGCAGGATTGTCTGGCACAATTGTCGCTAGAGCGATTACAGACTTTATACCTGAAAACCCGGATGACCGCGCCTGCCATGCCCAACCAACCCACCGACTATACCGCGCTGGCCGAACAGATTCGGCAGTTGGGCGCGCAGCTGGGATTTCAGCAAGTGGGCATCAGTGCAACCGACACGGGTGAACATGCGGATCACCTGCAGGCCTGGCTGGATGCCGGCTATCAGGGCGATATGCAGTGGATGGCCAGCCATGGCGAAAAGCGCAGCCAGCCGGCGCTCCTGGTACCCGATACGCTCAGGGTCATCTCGGTGCGCATGGACTATCTGCCCGCCGACACCGAGATGGCACGACGCCTGTTGCAACCTGAAACCGCGTACCTGTCGCGCTATGCATTAGGGCGCGATTACCACAAGCTCATGCGCCGACGCCTGCAGCAACTGGCTGAGCATATTCAGGCACTCATCGGGCCCTTTGGCTATCGCGCCTTTGTTGATAGCGCCCCGGTTCTGGAAAGGGCTCTGGCTCAGCAAGCCGGCCTTGGCTGGATCGGCAAGAACAGCATGCTGATCAACCGCAAAGCCGGCAGTTATTTCTTTCTTGGCGAGCTGTTTACCGACCTGCCACTGCCCGTGGACCAGGAGCACATCACCGACCATTGCGGCCGCTGCAGTGCCTGCCTGGACAAATGCCCGACCGATGCCTTTGTGGGCGACCGGGTACTGGATGCGCGACGCTGCATTTCCTATCTGACCATCGAACTCAAGGATGCCATTCCGGAAGACCTGCGCCCACTGATGGGCAATCGGGTGTTCGGCTGTGATGACTGCCAACTGGTCTGCCCCTGGAACCGCTTCGCCAAACCGACCGAAGAGCCCGACTTCAGCCCCAGACACCGACTCGATAAGGCCAGCCTGGTCAGCCTGTTTCGTTGGGACGAGGACAGCTTTCTGCGCAATACCGAAGGCTCACCGATTCGCCGTATTGGCCATGAACGCTGGCTGCGCAATCTGGCCGTAGGCCTGGGAAATGCGCCCACCAGTATCGACGTGATTGAGGCATTGAGAAGCCGCCTGGATCATCCCTCGGAACTGGTCCGCGAGCATGTACGCTGGGCGCTGGCACGCCACAGCGCAGCAGCCCCCATCAATACTTGAGGAAGTGCTCGCGGTAGTACTTCAACTCGGCAATCGAATCGTAGATGTCATCCAGGGCCAAATGACTGGCCTGCTTTTTAAAGCCACCCTTGAGCTCAGGCGCCCAGCGAGCCACCAACTCCTTGAGCGTCGACACATCCAGATTACGATAATGAAAATACACTTCCAGTTCAGGCATGCCGCGATACAGAAAGCGGCGATCCTGACAGATGCTATTGCCGCACATGGGTGATTTGCCCGCCGGCACCCACTGCTGCAGAAAGTCCAGCGTCTGCTGCTGGGCCTGTTCAGGGCTGATCTGACTGTCGCGCACACGCTGGGTCAGACCAGACTGGCCATGCTGACGGGTATTCCACTCATCCATCCCGGCCAACAGCGCGTCTGATTGTTTAACCGCCATCACCGGCCCTTCAGCGAGCACATTCAGCTGGGCATCGGTCACCACGGTGGCAATCTCGATAATCACGTCCTTGTCCGGATCCAGACCGGTCATTTCAAGGTCTATCCAGATCAGGTTCTCGGGATTTTGCATGGGGACTCCTGCGGCGGGTTGGATTGACTCTAGTATACGCGGCACGTGGTATAGTGGCGCAACTTCAGAGAACAGCATATCCCATGGCCAAGCGACACCTTACCCGCCGACAGAGCTGGCAAATCCAGAAAGTACAGGATGAGCGCACGGTTCGCGCCCAACGTCGTGCCGAACAGGCCGAAGCCAGCCTGATGGGTGGTGATCTGGGACCCGAGCAAGCCGGACTGGTGATCGCTCATTTTGGCGTCCAGGTTGATGTTGAAGCGCTGTCCGGTGAGCTGGCCGGCCAGGTACGTCGCTGTCACCTGCGCGCCAACCTGCCAGCCCTGGTCACCGGTGATCGCGTGGTCTGGCGCGCAGACAATCAACTGGGCGGCGTCATCGTTGCCCAGATACCCAGAGAGACCGAGCTCAACCGTCCCGACCACCGCGGCCAGCTCAAGCCGGTGGCGGCCAACGTCGACCGGCTGGTGATTGTCTTTGCGCCCTTGCCGACCCCTTACACCACATTGATTGACCGCTATCTAGTGGCCTCCGAACAAATCGGCCTGACACCCCTGCTGGTGCTTAACAAGGCCGACCTGATGCTCGGCGGCGAGTTTGACGAATTGCGCCAGTGGCTCGACGACTACGCTGCTCTGGGCTATCAGGTAATGAGCCTGTCAGCCAGCTCAGGCAGCGGGCTGGATGAGTTGCGAGCCGCGCTGTGCGGGCACATCAGCGTATTTGTTGGCCAATCCGGCGTAGGTAAGTCCTCGCTGATCAATGCCTTGCTGCCAGGCATTGATTTGCGGGTCGGGGCACTGTCCGAATCGAGTGGCCAGGGTACCCATACCACCACCACGGCCAGACTGTTTCACTTCCCTGAGGGTGGCGATCTTATTGACTCGCCAGGTATCCGCGAATTTGGCCTGACACACATCAGTCACGATGACCTGCTGGAAGGTTTTATCGAGTTCAGACCCTGGCTGGGCCGCTGCAAGTTCCGCGACTGCCAGCACCTGCATGAACCCGGCTGCGCTTTGCTACAGGCGGTGGAGAGCAAACTGATATCCGCCAGCCGCATGGCCAGCTACAGGCAGATACTCTCCAGCCTGGTTACCGAGAGTTACTGAGCAGGGCTTTCGCGCAACTGCCTGAGTGGATTGCCGTCTTCAAACAGATTGGCAGGGCGCTGCGCCGGCTGCGGCTCAGCGGGGGGTTGCGGTTCAGGTGCCTCCGGCAAATCTGAGTCGCCTGCTGCTGGCAACTCATTTGACAGCCCTGGCATTACTGGCTCCAGGGGGTCACCTTCGAGGGGCCCCACTGCAGTCTGTTCAGGGATGACAAACGCATCATCGATCAAATCACTATCCACTTCCGGTGCCACTGCAGGCTCATCGGTTTCTGGCAGCTCAATCACGTCGTTAGCCGCAGACTCATCGACGTTATCGGCAGCCCCTTCACTGACCCGATCATACAGTTCTTCCTCAGCCTTTTTGTTCAGAACCACAATATCAATACGACGATTGATCGGATTGAGCGGATTACTGCGGTCAAAGAGCGCAGAGTCAGCATAACCCGCCACTCTCGCTACCTGACTTTCCGGATAACCCGCCACCAGCAAGGTTCTGCGTGCGGCATTGGCACGATCGCTGGACAGCTCCCAGTTGCCATAATCGCGACGCCCACTAAAGGGTTGCGAGTCTGTATGCCCACCAATGCTTATTTTTTTGGGAACAACCGCGATGGTATCGCTCAGGGCAAGCAGAATGTCTTCGAAATAGGGCTGTAACTGGGCGCTGCCGCTGGCGAACATGGGGCGGTTGGCCGCATCAATGATCTGGATGCGCAAACCATCCTGGGTAATCTCGATCAGAATCTGGTCCTTGAACCGCTGCAATACAGGCTCATCATCAATTTTGTTCTGCAATTCCTGGAGCAGCATATCCAGCTCAAGTCGCTCAACCTCCTCCGACATTTCCTGAATACGTTCCGCATCCAGGGGAACCAGATAACTGTCCTCCTCGGCATCGTTCAGCGTGCGCTCTGGTGAAACTGTGGGCGTTCCTCCCAGATCAATCGCAAAAGGGCTGCCGCCCTCGGAAAAACCGACCGGATCATTGAAGTAGCCGGCAATCATTTTTAATTGCTCTGGCGTCGCCGTGGACAACAGCCACATGACCAGAAAGAACGCCATCATCGCCACGGCAAAATCGGCAAAGGCAATTTTCCAGGCTCCGCCGTGGTGTCCGTCAGCCTTGCGACTGATGCGCTTGACGATAATGGGTTGGTTGTTATCCACCGATCAACGCCCCTTGACCGACTCTTCCAGCTCCTGAAAGCTGGGGCGATGCTCCGGCAGCAGCGCTTTACGGCCAAACTCGACCGCCAGCGCGGGCGGCAGTCCCTGGGCGCTCGCCACCAGACACATCTTGATGGCTTCGTAGGTGTTCACTTCTTCATGCGCCTCGTGCCCCATAGCGGAGGCAAAAGGACCAACAAAACCGTAAGCTGCCAAAATACCCAGCAGAGTGCCCACCAGCGCGGTGGCGACTTTCTGACCGATTTCGGCATTATCCGCATCACCCAGAATACCCATGGTAATCACAATACCCAGAACAGCTGCCACAATACCGAATGCGGGAAGGCCATCAGCTACGCGGGTAACGGCATGTGAGGGCTCAAGAATCTCCTCGGACAGACTTGAGATTTCCACGTCGAAAAGGGCTTCAAGCTCATGCGGTGCCATATTACCGGTAGACATGATCCGCAAGTAATCGCAGACAAACGACAGCATCTGCTTATCCTTGATAATGGCTGGATACTTGCTAAAGATAGGACTTTCGAGTGGCTCTTCGATATCGGCTTCAATTGACATCATGCCTTCACGGCGACTCTTGTTCAGCACTTCGTAGAGCAAACCCAGCACATCCAGATAAAACGCCTTACTAAAACGATGGCCGAAAATGATAACCGGCACCTTACCGAACACCTTCTTGACTGTTGCCATGTTGTTGGCCGTCAGGAATGCACCAAAAGCCGCCCCACCGATAATCAGAATCTCATAGGGATGCCACAGGGCCATAAGCTTGCCGCCCGACAGAACAAAGCCGCTGAGCACGCAGATGATCACCACAAGAAAACCGGCAATTTTCAGCATAAATCCTTCAGATCCCCCGATTCACCAGTAAACTGCCTTTTAGTCATGGGCCAGCGCAGCAAAACCGCCCTGATAGCGTTATAGTCTTAACCATACACGCGGATCAATTATACGGCTGTATAACTTTATGAGCACAAATGATCAGGTCAGTCCGAACACAGAAGATGATATCGGCAGCCTGCGCGAAAGCCTGAAGCATTTTGTATTGCCTATCGAAAAAACTCAGCGTAGCCGGCTTATCGAACAGCTCGACAACGAGTTTCTGAGCATATCAGATCTGACCCGCGAGATTCTCAAAGTACCCGCAGCAACGCTGCAAGTATGCCGTGTAGCCGGTATAGCAGCGCGCAAACGGGATATCGACATCCTGACGTTGGAACAGGCCTGCAATCTTCTGGGTGTCCTGCAACTCACCCAGCTGGTAAAGGAGTTGCCTACCGCCAGCCTGGATGAGCTGCCCGCAGAATACCGCCAGCTGCTGAGCATCAGCGAACATGCGGTCATTCAGGCTCAGGGCCTGTTCTCACATCGCATGGCCAGGCTGTGGCATGAAGTTTCCCTGGCCACCCTGCTTTTTCTGGCGCCTTACTGGATCCTGGTCCATCAACGCCCGGCCTTGTTTCGGGAGTGGGAAACGATGCTGCTGGATCAGCAAAAGGACAAGAAAAATCATTTAAATCCCTGGCTCTCGGATAGCACGCGGCTCCTTGATGTGGCCCAGCAGCTAGCCTCAGACTGGTGGCTACCGCCCTGGATTCTGCAGGGCTACCGCGCGCTGGTCACCGATCGCCGAGTCATCGTCAAGGCATTGCACATTGCCCGTGATGTGAGCCACCCCCAGGAGCAGCAAGCACGATTGGATGCTGACCGTTCGCTCTACCGCTGGCTTACACAGCCAGCGAACAGCTTGATGCTTGCCAACGGCTTGGCATTGGGTGCCCATCTCGATTGGGATGCTGCGCATACCAATCGTTGGCAGCAGCTTACTGCCCTATATCTGGGAGCACCTTTGGACTCAGTACAAAGCCTGACTCATCAGAATGCAGTTGAAGCCGCCAGATCACTCTCCGCAACGGAAAGTACAATCTGGCGGCCTGCCCAGGCGCTACTGTGGCCGACAGGTCAACGCAGCCGGGCGACTCGTGACCGCCAGACGCCCTCAGCCAGTAAAGCCGCAGCCCCGCCCATCAAGCCCTTGAAACAGATCGACGCAACTGCCTTACATCCGAATCAAGCGCTTTGGCGACAGCAATGCATGAAGCTGATCAAGCAACCCAACGAATTCAACAGCGTCAGCGAAATGCTTCAGGTTACCCTAAGCGCCATGCACGATGGGCTGGGTATCGGACAGTGCTGGGTAGCACTGTATAATGGCCGCGAACAGCAACTGGTCGTCAGTGCCGTGCACGGCTTCGAGGCCGGCAGCAACATTGCTGGCCTCAAGCTGGGGCCCAGTCGCAATACCGCCTGGGGACGCTGGCTGGCCAGCAGCCCTTGTCATGCCATGACCACCAGCAGTCTGCGCCGCGAAAGCGCACTGATACCCGGCAACATCAAGCGTCTGCTGGCCGATCAGCATGCCTTTCTGCTACCGGTAGTGCACAAGGGCCAGATCATAGCCTTGCTGGCCGCGCAGAATCTTGAGCCGCCCGCGCTGGTAAGCGAGCAACCACGCAAGGCGCTGCAAAAAACCGCTGAATGTTTGTACCGTGCATTGAGCACGTTCAAGCAAACGCCCCAAGCATAATAAAACCTGACTCGAAATGCTGGAGACAATGCGCATGTCGCAATCCGCCCTACCCATACTGATCGACCCGCTGGAACTCGAGCTGCCGCTGGACCCTTCCGTTTTCCGGTTGGTCGACCTGTCCCGCACAGAGCAGTATCTTCAGGCGCACATCCCGGGGGCCGTCCATGTCCCTCCAGGGCAGACCCAGTCACCCGCTCCACGCCCGGGCTTGCTACCAGATAGCGCCCAGCTGCAAGCACTCTTTGCTCAACTGGGTCATCAGCCAGACCTTCACTATGTGCTATACGATGATGAGGGTGGTGGTTGGGCCGGGCGATTCGCCTGGATACTCGACAGCATCGGGCATCCCCACTACAGCTATATCGACGGTGGCATTGTCGCCTGGCAGCAGGCTGGGCTGGTAACCGAACAAGGCCAGCAGACGGTTCCCGTCAGCAACCCGACAATACAGATCAATCAGGACGCCAGCATTGATCTGGCAAGCCTGACAGCGCTGCTCGGCACACCCGGGCTACGTATTTGGGATGCTCGCTCGCCGGCAGAATTCAGTGGCCAGAAAGTGCTCGCGGCAAAAGCTGGCCATATCCCTGGCGCGGTCAACTTTGAATGGACCGCCGGTATGGATGCCCAGCGCGGCTTGCGGCTACGTAGTGACCTGCAAAAGCAATTGCTCGATCTTGGCATCAGCCCGGATCAACAAATTATTACCCATTGCCAGACCCATCATCGCTCCGGCTTCACCTATCTTGCCGCCAAGATACTCGGCTACCCAAAAGTGAAAGCCTACGCCGGCTCCTGGTCGGAATGGGGAAATCACCCCGACACTCCAGTGGAACTTTAAGGAAAACCCATGCAAGAACGCCTGTTTATCATCATGCAGTACCTGCTGCCCCAGCATCTTTTATCCCGCCTTGCTGGTTGCCTGGCCAACTGCACCTGGCCCTGGGTGAAAAACCCCTTCATTAGCTGGTTTGTCAAACGCTACCAGGTAGACATGTCCGAGGCTCAGCAGGAAGATCCGACTGCCTTTGCCTGTTTCAACGATTTTTTTACCCGAGCATTGAAGGACGACGCCAGACCACTGGATGATCAACCGGACAGCGTGCTGTGCCCCGCCGATGGCGCCATCAGCCAGATTGGCCAGATCGAACATGGCCGGGTTTTTCAAGCCAAGGGACAGAGCTTCAGCGTACTCGAACTACTTGGCGGCAATCCAGAGCACGCAGCCCTGTTTCAGGGTGGCCAGTTCGCTACCGTCTACCTTTCGCCACGCGACTATCATCGCGTCCACATGCCATTGCAGGGCACCCTTCGGGACATGATCTACGTACCCGGCAAGCTGTTTTCGGTCAATCAGAGCACGGCAGAAAACGTACCCGAACTCTTTGCCCGCAATGAACGCGTGGTTTGCCTATTTGACAGTCCGGCCGGCCCCATGGCCGTGGTACTGGTTGGCGCCATGATTGTGGCTTCAGTGGAAACCGTTTGGGCCGGACTGGTTGCGCCACCGACGCGTCAATTGAAAGCCCAGCAATACGGGCAAAGCGCGCCAAACCTTGAGCGTGGCGCAGAGATGGGCCGTTTCAAACTGGGATCTACTGCCATCATTCTGTTCGGGCCGGAGCAGGTTCGCTGGACAGAGCAGCTGCAAGCTGGCACAGCGGTACGTATGGGGCAGGCGATGGGCTTCAAAACGGGTCCAGCGAATACGGCCGTTTGATCGGCTAGGCTTTCAGCTGGAAGCTGGAAGCTGGAAGCTGGAAGCTGGAAAAGTCTGTGGAGCAATGCTTTTATGTCAAGCCACATCACAAGTTTAGTTGAAACAGCGTAACCATTGCCACTGCGAACCACTTCCAGCTTAATGCTTCAAACTTCAAGCTTGCTTAACGCTTCAAGCCCGACTGAGCGGAAATGCGATGACTTCGTCGATCCGCTCTGCGCCCAGGGCGAGCATAACCAGCCGATCCAAACCAAGGGCAACACCGGCGCAGTCGGGCAAGCCGGACTGCATGGCCGCCAGCAAAGCGTGATCGACCGGCAGCGCAGTCTTGCCCATGGCTATGCGTTCGTGCTGATCACTGGCGAAACGTCGTTGCTGTTCTTCGGCATCAACCAGTTCGAAATAGCCGTTGGCCAACTCCATGCCGTCGATAAACATCTCGAATCGCGCGGCCACCGGGATTCGATCATCCCCATCGACTATACGTGCCAGCGCCGCCTGTGAAGCCGGAAAGGCATAGACCAAGGTCGGCTCGATCAACTTTGGCTCTATGTAGTGTGAAAAAAGCAGGTTCAACCAGCCGTCTCTGGACATCTCGGCAACAAGACCACTGAGTTTGCTTCCCAGCTCGGAAAGCTGCTGATCACTGCACTGGTGAATATCAATCTGCAAATGTGCAGCAAAGAGAGCCGCATAGGTCACTCTGTGTGCAGCCGGAGTACCCAGTATGGATGACACCAGAGCATCCACCTCATCCATCAACTGGTGGTGATCAAAGCCCAACCGATACCACTCCAGCATGCTGAACTCAGGATTGTGCCGCCTACCTTGCTCACCATTGCGAAACACTCTGCACAGCTGCCAGATACAACCGCTTCCGGCTGCCAGCAAGCGCTTCATCGGATATTCCGGGGACGTATGCAGAAATAATGACTGCGGCAGACCGCCTCCCTCTGGCACAAAGTCGGTGACAAAAGGATGTAACTGCGGATCGCTGACTGCGGCGCAGGACAGAAAAGGCGTTTCGACCTCCAGCACCCTGCGCTGTAAAAAGAACCCACGAACCTGCTGCACTATCTCGGCTCGACGATGCAATGCCGTGATTGACGCGGAGGGTTGCCAGTTCGGCATCTGAAACTCCATTGGTCAGAATGAAAAAACCGGAGCATTGCCCCGGTTTAATCTGCGCCCGAGGGCACCTAGCTAAAAGCGATCAAGCGCGACCGACATACTCGGCGCTGCGGGTATCCACTTTAAGCACGTCACCGATGTTGATGAACAAGGGCACCTTGACCACAGCACCGGTCATCAATTTTGCCGGTTTGGTGCCGCCGCCAGACGTATCACCGCGAACACCTGGATCAGTCTCAACCACTTCCAGCTCAACAAAGTTCGGCGGGGTAACGGCAATCGGGGCGCCATTGAACAGCGTTACCTGATAGATAACCTGCTCCTTCAACCAGTTCTTGGCCTCGGTAACGGCCTTCTCATCGGCAGCAACCTGCTCGAAGGAGCCATCAGTGGCCATGAAGTGCCAGAACTCGCCATCGGTATAAAGGTATTCCATTTCGCGATCCATGACGTCCGCACCTTCCAGGCTGTCGCCTGACTTGAAGGTACGTTCGTTGACCCGGCCAGTCTTCAGGTTGCGCACTTTGACCCGGTTGAACGCCTGACCCTTACCTGGTTTGACGTATTCGTTTTCCAGGATGGAGCAAGGATCGCCATCGAGCATCACCTTGAGACCCGGCTTGAATTCATTGGTAGAATAGTTGGCCATACATTTCCCACTGACAGTTTGAACGGAAACATCCGAGTACGCGCTGAAACCAAGTCACAGCCTGGTCTGATCGACCGGATTCAGCCAGACGTTGACTACAACGACCGACGGATGTCCTGCCACCCATGCGCGGAAAAACGCAATGATACATGTATCTTCAGCGCCTGTTGAGTCTGACAACTGGCAAAGTATTCTGGCCAACTGCATCAGTGACCCGAAAACCCTGCTGCATCGCCTTTCGCTCGATCCCAAATTGCTTGACGCAGCCCATGCCGCAAGCCGTGAATTCGCCCTTCGCGTTCCTGAACCCTACCTGAACAGAATGCGCAAGGGCGATCCTGATGACCCCCTGCTACGCCAGGTACTGCCGCTGGGTGAAGAACTGGTTGCGCAGCCTGGATATGTCCTTGACCCCCTCGGTGAACAACACAGCAATGCCCGTCCCGGCATCATTCACAAGTATCACGGCCGCCTGCTGCTACTGGTCAGCGGTGGCTGCGCGATTAACTGCCGTTATTGTTTCCGCCGCCATTTTCCCTACGCGGATAACAATCTCAGTACCGCTGAATGGCATCAGGCGCTGGACTATATCCGCGCCGACAGCAGCATCCGTGAGGTTATTTACAGCGGCGGTGACCCCTTGGCAGCCAATGACCGACGCTTGGCCTGGCTGACCCGTGAAATTGCGGCAATTGAGCATGTTCGCCGGCTTCGCGTGCATACCCGATTACCTGTGGTCATTCCTCAACGGGTTACCCCTGAGCTGCTGGATGCACTTTGCGGTACACGACTCCCGGTCACCATGGTATTGCACTGTAATCATGCCAACGAGCTTGATGCCGAGATGGGCGCCGCCATTTTGCGCTTGAAGTCAGCCGGCATAACGTTACTCAATCAGGCTGTGCTGTTAAAAGGAGTGAATGACAGGCTTGAGGACCAGATTAGCCTAAGCGAGGCACTCGGCGACCATGGCGTCATACCTTATTACCTGCATGTGCTGGATACGGTCCGTGGTGCCCATCATTTCCAGGTTACCGATGCCCAGGCCTGCAAGCTGGTGAGCCAGATGCTGTCGCGCCTGCCAGGCTTTCTAGTACCCCGCCTGGTTCGGGAAGTAGCCGGGCAACCCAGCAAGCTCCCATTGCCGGTTTCACCCTGCATACTGGACGAATGAGAACGGTTTATTGACTTAGCACCAAGATCACTTTACTGCTAGAGTATTATTTGACGCTTAAACAGCACGTTAGACCCGCGATCCCGCCTGAATGCCTCGGGATTTGGCTAGAACTGCCTGTACTGGATACAACTGATTATGGATAGCACTGCTAACAAACTGAATTTGCGGATCCCGCAGCAAAGCCTGAAATCCCTGAGCTTTGCCGATAGCAGTGAAAAAGGTATAAGCCATTGGTTGGCCAATCTGCCCAAGGCCAATATCGGCGAAACCGCCCGACAGCTTTACCAAGGCTTGATTGAACTCAATCAGTTGGAAATTTCTCCAGAAAAACGTCTGGCATTGCTTGAGCTTATTCGACCCCAGGTCCATTACGTCTGCAGTGCCTTATCAAAGTATTATCTTGGCCAGTCGATTGTTCTGGAAGACAAGCCGCGTAAAGTCGCCAACCTGTCCCAGTCCCTGCAAAACCATATGGCTAACGGCTATAAAATTGTTGTTGCACAGGAACGACTGATCAAGTCCCGTGACCATGCAGACACCGTCAGCTTGGCTATTCAGCGCGCCATGCGAGGTTTATGTGGCCCCTTGCTGAGAGCCTTCCAGCTTTACTGCCCGGTAGCCGATGGCGTTTGGCTGGAGTTGCATCAACTGTATCAACTCGCTCGACGCCGAAAAGTACATCAAAAACCTATTCCTGACAGTGAAAGTGTCAGCGAGCGCCCCCTGAGCATCGAACAATGTTATCTGGTGGCCCTGCTCATGGGGTCAGCCAGGCCCAATCAAATGCGTCAAAGCGGCATGGCAAGGGTCTTTTCCACCCTCGAGGATTGGTGCCGCATGGCCAGCCTGCTGCCGCCGGAAGATCCACGTGCCCTGTTCATCGTCAATCCGGCCATGGATTGCGCACCGCGATACCGCTCGCTGATCCTTGAGGAAGACCTGACTGACAGTTTGGGCCTGAGCACACAAAATCTGGTAGATGGCATTAAAGATTACATGCTCAACGGGGCTGAGAGTCGCACTGGACTCAAGGTACCTGAAGGTTTTGGCGTCGAACTGCTGCAGCATGTCAGTCAATCCTGGGGCGATCTGGCCGAGCGAACATTCAACCGTGTACCCGGACGGGGAGCGTTGAAAGTCAGCATCGGTATCAGCGCCACGCATTACCGCATCAGCAACACACCCTTTTCACGTTATATCAGCGCTGGCGAGCATGATATCAACCCCTTCTCAGATGCCGCCCAGCGCTCACGACAGGAAGGTTGGAGCAATGCCTTCGACGGTGACCAGTCGGTTGATTGGGGCAACGGCAAGTTCGAACAGATCAATTACAACACTGCGCATGTTGGGGTGGAAGAAGAGGAGCAGGAGGAAGACTACCCGATCTTTACCCTGCCGATCATCAACCACAGTCCGGGAGGATTTTGCCTTACCTGGCCAAAGGATGTACCTAAACAGTTACAAGCCGGCGAGCTGCTGGGCATTCAGGAAGACAGCGACCAGGACTGGAGCCTGGCAGTTGTCCGCTGGATTCGCCAGGTACGGGGTGGCGGCACTCAAATGGGTATCGAGCTGGTCGCGCCACATTGCACTCCCTGTGCGATCAAATTGATCCGCAAGACCGCAGAGCCGAGCAAGTTCCTGCGCGGCCTGATTTTGCCTGAAGTGACTGCCATTGACCGACCCGCCACCATCATCACCCCTCGCCTGCCGTTTCAGGTCAACAGCAAGGTAGTGATTCTGCAGGGCAACCGAGAGTCCCGGGCGCACCTGACAGACAGGGTGGCTGCCACCGGCAGTTTCAGCCAATTCGAGTACCGCATGCTGGAGCAAAGCCCTGAGCTAAAAGACAAAAACGAGACTGGCAGCACAAGTTTGGCTATCAGCAGCGATGATGACTTTGACTCACTATGGAAGTCGCTGTAAATTCAGGCGTCTTAACCAATACAGGGCCTGAAGGCCCTAATCAGTTTGGAAGACAATGGGCAACGAAACTAACGCCATCCGTTTGCTGATCCTCGATGACTCGCAAAACAATGCTGAGCATCTCGTCAGTCTTTTGCGCAATGCAGGGCATGCAACCCGAGCTCACCGGATAACCTCCACGGAAGACTTGCAGGAAAGCCTGCAACACAACTGGGATCTGTGTCTGGGCCGCCCCGAAACCAGCTTCATGAGCGCTGAAGACGCCTGCAGCATGATCGCCCGGCAATCCCGTGACATCCCCTTTATTCTCGTTTGCCCAGGGGATCTTGGTGATGAGGGTCGCCTGTCGGCCTTGCGCAGTGGCATGCAGGATGCCGTCAGCGAAGCGGCCGAATCACTGCTGACCACCGTCGTCAAACGTGAACTGTCCAGTCTGATGTCGCGCCGGCAACTGCGCATCGCCGAACAATCCCTGCGCGAAGCAGAAAAACGCTGCCAGCTTCTTCTCGACAGCTCGGTTGATTCAATTGCCTATGTGCATGACGGCATGCATATCTATGCCAACCGCTCGTACATCAGTCTTTTCGGCTACGACGATCCCGATGATCTGGCCGCCGAACCGATGGTCGGCCTGATTGCCACCAAGGATCGTGACGCGTTCAAATCTTTTCTGCGCAATTACAGCGATATGGGCGCAAAGAACGAACTGCGCTGCAGTGCCGTTGATATCGATGGCAAGGAATTCCCGATCATGCTGACCTTTTCGCCGGCCAGTTATGATGGCGAACCCTGCACCCAGGTGGTGATCCGGGTTGAAACGGCCAGCGCCGAGTTCGAAGAAAAGCTCAAGGTCATGTCTAGTCAGGATCTGGTGACGGGGCTGTTCAACCGCTCCTATTTCCAGGAGCAACTGGAGAAAGTCAGTGAACATGCCGTGCATTCTGGCCAGCCCAGTAGCCTGATCTACATCGGTATCGACAACTTCAACGTGGTTCAGAGTGACGTCGGCATTGGTGGCGCCGATTTGATTCTGACCGACCTGGCCCAGTTACTCCGCCAGAGCTTCCCGGAAAATACCCTGATGGCCCGGTTCGGCGATGACGCCTGTACCGTGCTGCTCAGCGGCAAGGAACCCGATGCCCTGACAGAGAGCCTGGAAAGCCTGCGCAAGCGCGTCGAGGGCAACCTGTTTGAAGCCAACGGTCGAACCGTTCAAATAACCGTCAGCATTGGTGTATCGGCCATCAGCGAGACCCATCCCCAACCTGATCTGGCCATCAACCGCGCACATCGTCTGGCCGACCAGTTGAGCCAGGCCGGCGGCAATGCCGTCAAAGTCTTCAATCCGCTGGATGAACTTGCTCACCAAGCCAATCGTGGAAACCTGATTGCTCTGGTCAAGCACACGCTGGAAACCAACGCGTTCAAACTTCTTTTTCAACCGGTTATCAGTCTGCGTGGCGACAGCGCCGAACACTATGAAACCTATCTAAGGCTGCACAACAGCCAGGGCGAAGAAGTGCCGGCAGCCGATTTTCTGCCCGCCGCTGAAGAAGCCGGTCTGGCCGCCGAAATCGATCGTTGGGTCATCTCTCAGGCAGTCAAGCTATTGGCTAGCCATCGCAGCAAAGGTGCCGATACCCGACTGATCCTGAATCTGACCAGTGCCAGTTTGCAGGATGCCGGGCTGGTTCAATGGTTGGCCGGACAACTCAAGGATAACCGCCTGCCAAGCGACAGTCTGGTCTTCCAGTTCAATGACGCCGACGCCAATACCTACATGAAACAGGCCAAGAGCCTGACCGAATCGCTCAAGGCGCTGCACTGCAAGGTGTCACTCAGCCACTTTGGTTGCGCCCTGAACCCCTATGCGTCGCTCAAGCACCTGCATGTCGATTTTATAAGGGTAGATGGCTCCTTCAGCCGAGACCTGTCGACACCTGAAGCTGTCGATACCCTGAAGGAAATGATCGCTACCCTGCACAGTATGGGCAAACTGGTTATTGTGCCTTATGTGGATTCTGCCGCGATGATGCCAACCTTGTGGCAAGCCGGGGTGAACTATATACAGGGTCACTACCTGCAATCCCCCAGCGACAGCATGAATTACGACTTTTCTGCTGACTGATACCAGATCGGGGCCAGAGGCCCCGATCGTCAATCGCCCTCGCGATCACGAAAACCCAACAGATAAAGAATACCGTCCAGTCCCAATGTCGATATCGCCTGCTTGGCCGATTGTTTGACCAATGGCTTGGCCCGAAAGGCAACGCCAAGGCCGGCAATTGACAGCATGGGCAGGTCATTGGCGCCATCACCCACGGCTATGGTCTGCTCCAGGCTTATCCCTTCGCGAATGGCCAGTTCACGCAACAGATCGGCCTTACGCTGACCATCGACTATAGGTTCGAGCACGTCTCCGGTAACCAGGCCGTTTTCCACCGGCAAGGCATTGGCATAAACGTAATCGATACCCAGACGCTGCTGCAGGCGCTCGGCAAAGTAGCTGAAGCCACCGGACAGGATGGCGGTTTTGTAGCCCAGACGACGCAGTTGACTGATCAGGGTCTCCGCGCCTTCAGTCAGCCGCAGTGATGCGCCTATCTCCTCCAGAACACTCACCGGCAAACCCTTCAGCAAGGCCATGCGCTCGCGGAAACTGGCCTTGAAGTCCAGCTCACCCCGCATGGCGCGCTCGGTAATCTCGGCAACCTGATCGCCAACGCCTGCGGCCTTGGCCAGCTCATCAATGACTTCGGCATCAATCAGCGTTGAGTCCATATCGAAGACCACCAATCGGCGGTTGCGGCGGAACACGCTGTCCTGCTGGAAGGCGATATCAACGCTCAACTGCTGGGCTATGGTAAGAAACTCGGCGCGCAGTTGCGCTGGATCAGCTGGTTCGCCGCGCACGGAAAACTCGATACAGCCCTTGCCCTGGTCGGCTGGAAGGCCCTCGGGAATCCGCCCGGACAAACGGTCAATATGATCAATATTAAGACCATAGCGCGCGGTGATTTCACTGACCCTGGCGATATGCTCGGCAGTCACACGCCTGGCCAGCAGCGTAACAATGTGCCGAGGCTTGCCCTGACCGGTAACCCAGCGCGCATACTCCTCGGCACTCACTGGGGTAAAACGCACCTGCTGATCCAGTTCGTAACCGCGAAAAAGAATATCCTTGAGCACATCAGCCATACCGGTTTGACCGACCATCTCTACCAGAATGCCGAACGACAGCGTGTCATGTATCACGGCCTGGCCAATATCCAGGATATTCACTTCGGCTCTTGCCAGAATGCCGGTTATGGCCGCTGTAAGGCCCGGTCGATCCGGTCCGGTAATATTGATCAGCACGATTTCCTTCAAGGGGCGCTCCAGTCTGAAATGAAAATGGCTATTGATCGCCATTCTAACTGGAAAACGGGCAAGGCTCACAGATGCTGGCTTTTGCCACACTCGGGGAATCGCTATACTGGCGATATTCGCATGCCCCTGAGGGCAGACTGCCTTCACCGGACCGAGCCATACCTTGAACCCGATACCGCCCCACTCAGACAATCTGTTTATCCGTTGCTATAACCATTGGCGGGAAAACGGCTTTGGCCTGCGCAGCAAACTGACCATGCTGGCTGTCATCCCCCTTTTACTAGCACTTTTGGGTTTGGGGCTTGCCAAGCAACAAGTACACAACAACATTGCAACGCAGGCCGACCGCGTAGGAGCAGAGCTGGCCCGCCAGATCGCCAGTTCACTGGCAGACTCCCTGGCGGCAGGCGATCAACTCAGCCTTAACCTGCAGTTGGCGCAGTGGAGTAAAAATCCCCTGATCGCCCATACCCGCGTTTATAACGCGGATAACCGCATGATTGCCGAGGCTGGACAACGTAATGGCGTCCGGATTGCGCCAGGCCAGGGGCATTTCAATGCGGCGATTCAGATTCAGGACGTCATGGAGGGTCAGGTTCAACTCAGTCTGAGCGCCACCCCATTCGCCTCGCCTGCGCAGTCACTTATCAGTACCAGCCTGTGGATATTGATTGCCCTGCTACTGGCTTCCGGACTGGTCGCCTGGCGTATGGCGCATGGCATGACCTCGGCATTGCAGGCCCTGGGTGCCTGGCATAGCCTTGGCGACACTGAGATCCCTGGACGCGATCGCAGTGATGAAATCGGTGCGTTGGCGAGGCAGATGCTAACCAACACACTGGCCAACCAGCCAGAGCCAGAGCCAGAGCTTGAAGTGGATACGTCCCCCTCCATTCAGCCCCCGCCAGACGATCAGCTGGCAGCCGAGGTGCACATCCAGCAGCCGTTGAGCGGCGATGACGGCCTTGATGTACAACCCGAGATTGCAGACAGCCCAGCGGCGGCCCTAGCCGAGGACAACCTGACACCAGTCGCCAGCGCAGTCGATGACATTCATGACGAAGAAGACGTTGCTCAAGAGCTCGTTGACGAAGCCGACAGCACAGAAACCATGGTTGAGGTGCAGGCCGTTCATCCCTCAGGCACCCCGCAGCATGAAACGGCATTGCTGGCGGTCCGACTCGGCAATCAGGATGCCTTGAAGCGCTTGCCGCGCAGCCGTCTGATGGCATTACTCGATCGCTACCGCACGCAGCTTGAACAGGCCTGCCAACTGTATAACGGACACCTGCATACTCTGATCGACGGGACCAGCCTGATGCTGTTCCACGCCCGCGAATGCCGGCAAGATGAACTGACCCACGCGCTGTGCTGTGGTGAGTTGATCCGGGTACTGGGGCATGATTTGCAGGTGGAAATTGCTGACACCGGTATTACCCTGCACCTGCAACTGACGATTGGCCACGCATCGTGCATGCGCTTTGTCGAAGAGCAACAACTGGCCGATCAACCAGCCTGCCAGACGCTGTTCGAACAGATCGGATTTAGCCGCAACCTGCTGCTGCTGGAGGCCGAACTGGCCAATCAGCCGAGCCTACTGCAACGGGCTGTGGTACGGCGTCTAGCCAGCCAACCTGGGGTCTACTGCATAGAACGATTGCAGGACCCCTATCAGAGCATGCTGGAACAGCAGCTCAGTCATCTTTACCGTCAACGTCAACATTGACTTGGACAGGCACTTTGCCCATCTCGACGTTCATCTGATCAACTTTCTGGAAACCGCGCGGCAGCTTGTTGCCGCGACGTCCACGCTCACCACGATAGTGCTCCAGATCAGCCGGCTTGAGGGTCAAGGTTCGCTTGCCTGACGTCAGTATCAGACTGGCATCCGGCGGTAACAGGGCCGTAGCCAAGAGAAACTCTTCACGGGTTTTAACCCGCGCCGACGGCACAGAAAGTATCTTGTTGCCCTTGCCCTTGGCCAGTTGCGGTAGGTCCTTGAGGGGAAAGACCAGCAAGCGCCCCTCGTTCGACACCGCTACCACAAGATCAGCGTCCATCGCCGACACTGGCAATGGCGGCATGACCCGACCACCCTCTGGCAGACTCAGCAAGGCTTTGCCGTTCTTGTTCTTGGCCAGCATTTCGCTACCCTGGACAACAAAGCCATAACCGGCGTCCGAGGCCAACAGGTACAGCGTCTGCTCATCCGGCATCAGCACATGTTCAAAGGCTGCGCCAGGTGGTGGGCTCAGGCGACCCGTCAAGGGTTCGCCCTGACCCCGCGCAGAGGGCAAGGTATGCGCCGTCAGGGAATAGCTGCGGCCTGTGGAGTCGATAAACACCGCCTGCTGATTGGAGCGCCCGGATGCCTGGGCCTGCCAGGCATCACCGGCTTTATAGGACAGCGTGCGCCCATCCACATCATGACCCTTGGCACAACGCACCCAGCCCTTCTCGGACAAGACGACGGTAACGGGCTCCGAGGGCAGCAACTCGGTCTCCGACAACGCACGTGCCTCACGGCGCTCGACCAACGGCGAGCGCCGGTCGTCCCCATAGGTTTCAGCATCAGCCAACAACTCATCCCGGACCAGGTTGCGCAGCAGTTTGTCGCTGCCCAGCACCGCCTGCAGCTTGTCACGTTCTTCTTCCAGGGCATCCTGCTCACCGCGGATCTTCATCTCTTCCAGACGCGCCAACTGCCGCAAGCGAGTATCGAGAATATAGTCCGCCTGCACCTCGGTCAGGCCGAAACGTGACATCAGTTCGGCACGCGGGTGTTCCTCGGTACGGATGATGTGAATGACCTCATCGAGATTCAGGAAGGCGACCAACAAACCCTCCAACAAGTGCAGTCGAGCCAGCACCTTGTCCAGACGAAACTGCAGGCGCCGACGCACTGTGGATATGCGAAAGCCCAGCCACTCACCGATCAACGTACGCAAGTCTTTCACGGCCGGACGACCATCGGTGCCGATAACGTTCATATTGACGCGGTAACTGTGTTCCAGATCCGTGGTGGCAAACAGATGCTGCATCAATTCCTCGGCATCGACCCGGCTGGAGCGTGGCACAATAACGATGCGCGTGGGGTTTTCATGGTCAGACTCGTCGCGCAGGTCGGCGACCATCGGTAGTTTCTTCGATTGCATCTGCGCGGCTATCTGTTCCAGCACCTTGGAGCCCGACACCTGATGCGGCAAAGCCGTCACCACGATATCGCCATCCTCGCGAGTCCATACGCCGCGGCAGCGCACCGAGCCACGTCCGGTGGCATAGAGCTTCAACAGCTCATGACGCGGCGTGATGATTTCCGCCTCGGTGGGGAAGTCCGGGCCCTGAATATGCTCACACAGCTCATCAACCCCAGCGCCGGGATCATCCAGCATACGCACACAGGCCGCAGCCACTTCACGCAGGTTGTGCGGTGGGACATCGGTGGCCATACCCACGGCAATCCCGGTGGTGCCGTTAAGCAACAGGTTGGGTAGACGGGCAGGCAGCACCATAGGCTCGTCCAGGGTCCCGTCGAAGTTCGGCTGCCAGTCCACTGTACCCTGGGCCACTTCGGTCAGCAGGGTTTCGCTGTAACGCGCCAGGCGCGCCTCGGTATAACGCATGGCGGCAAAGGATTTCGGATCATCCGGTGCACCCCAGTTACCCTGACCATCTACCAGGGTGTAGCGATAGGAAAAGGGCTGCGCCATCAGCACCATGGCCTCATAACAGGCCGAATCGCCGTGCGGGTGATATTTACCGAGCACATCACCAATGGTGCGTGCGGATTTCTTGTGCTTGGCGCCGGCCGACAGACCTAGCTCACTCATGGCATAGATGATGCGCCGCTGCACCGGCTTGAGTCCGTCACCAATATGCGGCAAGGCACGGTCCATGATCACGTACATGGAGTAGTTGAGATAAGCCTCTTCAGTAAAGGCCGACAGGGCGCGTCGCTCTACTCCATCCATACTCAGATCCAGACTGTCAGTCATACTTATCCTCGGTTAAATCAGAAAACGCGCATCGGTTAGCGATACTGGCGCAGAATCAATTCTCCACCCTGCTGGCTGAAGTCCAGCTGGCGCAGGGCGCTCATACCCAGCAGTACTTCATCTCCGGTCATGCCAGGAATAATGCCGGCACTGACATCCCGGAGGCGAATACCGCCCAGGTTCAGGGAGCTGATTTGCGTATCGAAACTGTCCGCCATGCCATTGGCGGTATTGACCATCACACGGCGCCCGGACTCCAGGCGTAAGCGCTCGGCCAGGCTACCCGGAATAGCCACGAAGGTCGCCCCGGTATCCAACATGAAGGTGACATCAGCGCCATTGATCTGCCCCTTGAGCAGGTAATGCCCCTGTGGGTTGGCCTGCAAGCGCACCTCAATGCCCTGATCCGTGGTCTGCGCTTGCGGCTGCTGGTTGGGATTGTACTTGCGCTCCTCGAACGCAGCGAACCACTGTACCGCGAGAAACAGGCCGGCAGCCCAGGCCAGATACATCATGACCTTGCCAAGACGCTGGGTTTGCGGCGCCTCACTCACGGCAGAGTCTCCTGTCGCGGTCAAAGGCAATCAAAGCAACACCTCGGCCAGATTGCCTTTGCTTTCCAGCCAGATCTTGCGGTCACCGGCACGCTTTTTCGCCAGTAGCATGTCCATCAAGGCCTCAGTGGCCGGCATATCATCGATGGTCAGCTGCACCAGACGACGGGTATCCGGCGCCATGGTGGTTTCACGCAACTGCAGCGGATTCATTTCACCCAGCCCCTTGAAACGGGTGACCTGAATCTTGCCGCGTTTGCCCTCTGCCTCAATGCGGTCCAGCACGCCCTGCTTTTCTGCATCATCCAGTGCGTAGAACACGTCCTTGCCGATATCGATCCGGTATAGCGGTGGCATGGCAACAAACACGTGCCCAGCCGCTACCAGCGGCTCGAAGTGCTTTACAAACAGGGCGCACAACAAGGTGGCGATGTGCAGACCATCCGAATCGGCATCGGCGAGAATGCAGATCTTGCCGTAACGCAGTTGCGCCAGATCCGGCGAACCCGGATCAACCCCAATGGCCACCGCAATGTCATGCACCTCCTGAGAACCCAGCACCTCACCGGAGTCGACCTCCCAGGTATTGAGGATCTTGCCACGCAGTGGCATGACCGCCTGGAACTCCTTGTCACGGGCCTGCTTGGCACTGCCACCAGCCGAGTCCCCCTCGACCAGAAACAGCTCGGAACGCCGACTGTCCTGTCCGGCACAATCCGCCAACTTGCCGGGCAAGGCCGGGCCCTGGGTAATACGCTTGCGTTCGATTTTCTTGCCGGCCTTGAGTCGTCGGCCAGCATGGTTGATGGCCATTTCTGCAATGAGTTGGCCGATATCAGCATGTTGATTCAGCCACAGACTGAACGCATCCTTGACCACACCGGAAACAAAGGCGGCTGACTCGCGGGATGACAGGCGCTCCTTGGTCTGCCCGGAAAACTGCGCCTCGGCCATTTTCAGTGACAACACGTAGCTGACCCGCTCCCACACATCCTCAGGTGCCAGTTTGACACCTCGCGGCAGCAGATTACGGAACTCACAGAACTCGCGGATGGCCTCCAGCAGACCGGCACGTAACCCGTTGACATGGGTGCCGCCCTGCGCCGTAGGGATCAGGTTGACGTAACTTTCCTGAATCAGCTCACCCCCTTCGGGTTGCCAGAGCACGGCCCAGTCCACGGTTTCCTGGCGCGCCTTGAAGCTGCCGACAAAGGGCTCTTCCGGCAGGGTCGGCCACTCGGAACAGGCATCCAGCAGGTAATCGCGCAAACCGTCCTGATACAACCAACTGTGCTGCTCGCCACTCTGGCGGTCATCAAAGTCGACTTTCAAGCCAGGGCAGAGAACGGCCTTGGCCTTGAGCAGATGCTTGAGCCGGCTGATGCTGAACTTGGGTGAATCGAAATAGCTGGGATCCGGGCAAAACACCACGGTGGTACCGGTATTGCGCTTGCCGACCGTGCCCACCACCTCGAGTTCACTGACTTTTTCGCCATGTTCGAAGGCCATGGCGTATTCGTTGCCGTCGCGGCGGACACGCACATCGACACGCAGGGACAGGGCGTTGACCACGGAAATACCTACACCGTGCAAACCGCCGGAAAACTGGTAATTCTTGCTGGAAAATTTGCCGCCGGCATGCAGCCGCGTGAAGATCAACTCTACCCCGGACACCCCCTCCTCGGCATGGATATCAACAGGCATGCCCCGCCCATCGTCGCTGACTTCAAGGCGGTTATCCTGATGCAGAATCACGGCGATGCTGCGGGCATGACCAGCAAGCGCTTCATCCACACTGTTGTCGATCACTTCCTGGGCAAGGTGATTCGGCCGCGTGGTATCGGTATACATGCCCGGGCGACGACGCACTGGGTCCAGACCACTGAGGACCTCCAGTGCATCGGCGTTATAGGTCGATTGTGACATAGCTTGTCTGGGCTTCCTTGATGCTGGTGATGCAGGGAGGATCAACCACTTGAATGGGGCAGGTCAATCCTTGATGCCGCATAGTATCCGTCTGCGGCCAGGCATGCCAATGGCCGCGCCTCCTCGACCCTTTTCGAATCAATATCCCGTGGCGTCAGGATCGGGAATAAAGCGTCCATGCGGCAGGCGCTTGACCTGTGTCTCGATCCGGCCGTCATCAAAGAGTTGCAGCCAGCGATAACCCGGCGCCTGGCTGTCGGTGGCAAACTCCTTGCTTTGGGCAGCAAACTGCACGCAGGTTGACGGCGTCGCCAACAGCCGCAACGGCCCATGCTGCTGTTCAAACTCCTGGTGTACGTGCCCCCAGAGCAATGCACGCACACGCTTGTCAGTCGCCACAATCGGCATCAACGCCGTGCTGTTAAGCAAGCCCAGGGGGTCCATCCAGCCACAGCCGATGGCAACCGGATGGTGATGCAGGCAAACCAGCACGAACCGGTCATCGGCACTGGCCAGCGCATCAGACAGCCGCTCAAGCTGGGATTGCGCGAGGAAACCTGCGACTGAGCCAGGCAAACTCGAGTCGAGCATGACGATACGCCAGGCACCAAGGTCAACCCAATTTTGGTTCAGTCCCAATGGGGCGCCAATATAGTCCATCAAACGGGCATCGTCGTGATTACCCGGTATCCACACGCAGGGCGCAGGCAGGCGTTCGACAGCGCTGATGAAGTGGCGATAGCCCTGCTCACTGGCATCCTGAGCAATATCACCCGTGGCCAGAATCAGATCAATAGCTGTGGCTTCTGCCAATACCTGATCAACAACCGCGTGCAGACTTGCCAGCGTATCCAGCCCCAACAGCTCGGTATTCTGCTGGGCATACAGATGGCAATCTGTCAGTTGCAGAATACGAATATGACCTGATTCAGTCTTTTGCGGTGATGCCATGAACCACCTGCTCCCCGTCCTAATACAATGGCCTATGATGTCAACAAGATGGCAGATAATCCAGTGACTGGTTCACAGCTGCAGGGTAAAGGCAGCGGTTTCAGGCCATTCAGCCGGTAAAACTGAGCCGATCCTCACTCTGCCCATGGCGCTGACAATGACTCAGCCACTCCCCCAAAAACTGGTTCAACTGGAACTTTTCATCCGGCTGCAACATCTGTTCGTTTGGATAGGGATAAACCCCTCTGAACTGTCTGCGGCTGTAAGCGGCGACCACTTCAGCCATGGCGGCATCATGATACAGCCTGACTTCCATGCTCGGCGGTGCCAACCAGCCAGGACCACTGTGATGCAGCAATTGCACTGTGGTGGTGTAGCGGCAACGCTCAAGCAGACGCACGGACAGGCGCTGGGGCTGACCATCGCCCGTATCGAGCAACAAGCTGCGCTCGGAATGAGAGTCCGCGTCCGGCATCAATTTCAGCAAACGCCAGTAATTGGACTCACAGACAGCCTGCAGACTGATCAGGTCAACACGGTAACGAGGTTTGCGTAACTGGTTCATGGCTGCGGCCCAGCCTGTTGCTGCAGGCGTTGGGCATGCATGGCCAACCACTGCAGACTGATGATACTGGCTGCGTTATCGATGCGCCCCGAGTCGACCGCTGTTAGCGCATCGTCACGCGACCAGACACTGACACGAATGTCCTCACCTTCCTCCTGCAAACCATGAATACCGCCCACGCCTCGGCTATCGACCAATGCGCAGTAAAGATGAACGCGTTCGTCACTGCCACCGGGAGAGGGAAAGTAGCGGGTAATGGGTATCAGCTCTCGCAACACCAGGCCGGCTTCTTCATCGGCTTCACGGTGAGCAACCTGCTCGGGCTGCTCATCGGTATCAATCAAGCCGGCAACCAATTCGATCATCCAGGGATTGTCACACTTGCCGATCGCACCAATGCGCATCTGCTCCAGCAATACCACACTGTCCAGCCAAGGGTCATAGGGCAATACGCACACAGCGTCGTGCCGCACAAAGAGTTCGCGGCGAAGCTGCGGGCCCCAGCCGCCGGCAAACAGGCGGTGACGCAGATGCAGCACATCCAGGCGATAAAACCCCTTGAAGGCGGTGTCGCGTTGAATGATCTCGACATCGGCGGAACTGAAGGACACGGCAACTCCCGGTCTTAAGCGGCAAGATAGAAGTTACAAGCTACAAGCAAGTGAGGGTTGCGGGCAAGTTCGGTTTGTAACTGGAAGGCAAAAGCGGCATCCATGCTCCGCCGGCAGACGCGCTGTCATGGCTAACGCCTGAGCTGGAGGCTGGAGGCTGGAGGCTGGAGGCTGGAGGCTGGAGGCTGGAGGCTGGAGGCTGGAAGACTAGCCCTGGCGCCCACTGATGCAAAGCACTTCGGCATTAAACCGTGCACCCAACTCCCTAACACTGCAGTTTATGACCATCCCAGCCTCTAGCATTCAGCGAAGGTGTGAGGCCCCAGCCTCACACCTTCTGATACAGCTGCGAGCCCGCCTGGCGAAACTCAGCCGCTTTGGCCTGCATGCCTTCCTCTGCCTCCAGGTCCACTGCCTCGATGCGCTGGGCTTCAGCGTAATCGCGCACTTCCTGAGTAATTTTCATCGAGCAGAACTTCGGTCCGCACATGGAACAGAAGTGCGCCACCTTGGCCGACTCCTTGGGCAGGGTTTCATCGTGAAAAGCCCGAGCCGTATCCGGATCCAGGCCCAGGTTGAACTGGTCTTCCCAGCGGAACTCGAAGCGCGCCTTGCTCAAGGCATTGTCACGGATCTGCGCGCCGGGGTGGCCCTTGGCAAGATCGGCAGCGTGAGCAGCGATCTTGTAAGTAATGATCCCGGTTTTCACATCATCGCGGTTGGGCAGGCCCAGGTGCTCCTTGGGCGTGACATAACAGAGCATGGCACAGCCGAACCAGCCGATCATCGCCGCGCCGATACCCGAGGTGATGTGGTCATAGCCGGGCGCAATATCGGTGGTCAAAGGCCCCAGGGTGTAGAAAGGCGCTTCGTCGCAGCATTCAAGCTGCTTGTCCATGTTCTCCTTAATGAGTTGCATGGGCACATGACCAGGCCCCTCAATCATCACCTGAACATCATGTTTCCAGGCTATCTTGGTCAGCTCACCCAGGGTTTCCAGCTCACCGAACTGCGCTTCATCATTGGCATCGGCGATCGAACCGGGACGCAAGCCGTCCCCCAGCGAGAAAGACACATCATAGGCCTTCATGATCTCGCAGATATCTTCAAAATGGGTATAGAGGAAGTTCTCCTTGTGGTGAGCCAGACACCACTTGGCCATGATCGAGCCGCCACGCGAGACAATCCCGGTGACCCGCTTGGCGGTCATCGGCACGTAACGCAACAGCACCCCGGCATGGATAGTGAAGTAGTCGACACCCTGCTCAGCCTGTTCGATCAGGGTATCGCGGAAAATTTCCCAGGTCAGGTTCTCAGCCACACCGTCGACCTTCTCCAAGGCCTGGTAGATGGGCACAGTACCGATCGGCACCGGTGAATTGCGAATGATCCACTCACGGGTTTCATGGATGTTTTTGCCGGTCGAGAGATCCATGATGGTGTCCGAGCCCCAGCGAATACCCCAGGTCATCTTCTCCACTTCTTCTTCAATAGAGGAGCCCAGCGCCGAGTTGCCAATGTTGCCATTGATCTTCACCAGAAAGTTTCGACCGATGATCATCGGTTCCAGCTCGGTGTGATTGATGTTGGCCGGGATAATGGCTCGACCGCGGGCTATTTCTTCACGAACAAATTCAGCCGTAATATCCTTGGGGATGCTTGCGCCAAAACTGTGACCCGCATGTTGCGCGACCAATAACCCAGCCTGCCGGGCCTCGGCCAGCTTCATGTTTTCGCGAATCGCCACATACTCCATCTCGGGCGTAATGATGCCCTGTCGGGCATAATGCATCTGCGTGACATTGCGGCCAGCCATGGCGCGGCGAGGCGTGCGTACATGGGCAAAACGCATGTGGTCGAGTCGCTCGTCAGCCAAACGCGACTTGCCGAACTCGGAACTCAACCCGGACAGCACCTCGGTATCATTTCGGTCTGCTATCCAGGCAGAGCGCACATCAGCCAGGCCTGCGCGCAAATCAATAGCCACTTCCGGGTCGGTGTAGGGGCCCGATGTGTCATACACCAATACCGGCGGATTAGACTCAATACCCTTGTCCGTCTGAGTGTCGGCCAGACTGATTTCGCGCATAGGTACACGAATGTCCGAGCGCGAGCCCGTCACATAGATCTTGCGGGAGTTGGGAAAAGCTTTGGTTGATGCGCTATCTGCGCCGGAGGTGGCGATAGCGGTATCCGATAACTGGCTGCTCATTGCTGTACTCCACTGCGGGTTGACTTCACAGGGAATCGAAGTCACAGGCAGCGGCAGCAACAAGGCTGTCGATACGGGAAGACATCTCGATTCCTACGCCGGTATTAGCCGGTTCAGGTTCAACGGGTATGATCTCAGCCGCCCCTAAAAGGTAGCACCCCGTCAAGATGACTACAGCTTACCCCAGCACCGCGTCGCAAACCACCGCTGCACGCTCGCACTGGCAATATCAAACCAGCGCCGACGAATGCCAGGGCAGCGAGAGGAAACAATCTGTTCCAAGCCCACCAGCAGTCTTTGCTTGACCATATACCTGCCGGTCATTAGCCTTGATCAATTATTCCCTCCCGTTACGAAGGATCTCTGCATGCTGCGTCCTCTGTACCTCGCCATCCTGCTTGCCGGCTTTTCCACACAGGCCCTGGCCGAAAATGACCTGATGTCTGTGTATGAAGAAGCCCTGGCCAACAGTGCCGACCTGGCTGCGGCCCAGGCAGATGCCATGGCTCGTCAGGAGGCCCTGCCCCAGGCCCGAGCTCAGTTGCTGCCGAATATCGGCCTAGGTGCCGGGACCAGCCGCGAGCGCATTGACATTGATGGCGTTGGCAGCGACAGCTACACCAGCAATTACTACCAGGCATCACTGACCCAGCCCCTGTTCCGCGCTGACCGCTGGTTCAATTATCAGGCAGCCAAGTCGATTAGCGAACAGGCCGAAGTCGAGTTTTCGGCGACCCAGCAAAATCTGATCCTTGAAGTGGCCAGGGCCTATTTCAATGTGCTGCGTGCCAGCGATAACCTGGCCACCGCCCGCGCCGAGGAAGAGGCCTTTGAGCGCCAGCTGGATCAGGCTCGGGAGCGTTTCGACGTTGGCCTGTCAGCACGCACTGACGTCCTTGAAGCCCTGGCCGGCTTCGATACCGCTCGCGCGGCCCGGTTGACCGCCAAAACCAATCTGGACGTCAGCTACCAAGCCGTGACCCGCCTGACCAACCGTGACTATCAGCGCCTGGTAGGCATCAGCCACGAGCTGCCGATACTGCCGCCCACACCCAGTGACCTGCAGCAATGGGTCGATACGGCTGCTGCTCAGAACCTGAGCTTGCAAGCCAGTCGCCTGGCCGTAACCAGTGCCAACCAGACCCTGCGCAGTAGCAAGTCTGCCTACGCCCCCACTGTCGATGCCTTTGTCCGCTATAACAACAGCGGTACCAGCGGAGCCAGCAGTACGGGAGGCGGTGGTGGCGGATTTGACGGCGGCAATAACAATGATTCCGAGCTGAGCAGTATCGGTGTTGAGTTGACTTTGCCCTTGTTCACGGGTGGCGCAACCACCTCACGGGTCCGCGAATCCAACTATCGCCTAACCCAAGCCGAGCAGCTCAGCGAATCTCAATTGCGCCAGGTTGTCGAGAGCACGCGCAACCTCTATCGCACTGTTACATCAAGCGTTGAGGAAGTTGAAGCCCGGCGTCAGGCTATCATTTCCGCCAAGGCCGCACTGGACGCCACGCAAACCGGCTATGAAGTCGGCACACGTAACGTAGTGGACGTGCTGGAAGCTCAGCGCAACCTGTTTCGTTCTGTACGTGACTACAACACCGTGCGCTACAACTACATCATTGACAACCTGAGCCTGAAACAGGCAGCCGGCACCCTGAGTCCGGAAGATCTGACCGACCTGTCCACCTGGCTCAACCCGGACTACAACCCGGACCGCGATTTCATTCCGCCCTTCACAGAAGAAGAAGCCCAACGCATGTCCCTCGGTCGTCAGACGCCAGCGGGCGACGATGAACGGCGCATGCGCAGCTCGTTCTAAACGCCACCCCATCCTCGCGCAAACAGCCGCGAGGATGGGGCTTCAGGAATCCCTATCAGCCCTCGCCAGCAGATGGTCGATACCCTGTAAAAGCGCTGACAAGGCTCCTTCGTTATCCTTGACCACAGCCTGACCAGCCATCCCCGCCTTACGCATCGTTTCAGCACTGGCAAACAGTGCGCACACCGATTCAGCCAAGCTCTCGTCGTCGTCAACAACCTGCAGCGCACCAGCACCTTCCAGTAATTCGCCAATTTCAGCGAAATTGAACCGGTGCGGGCCGCTTAGTATCGGTTTGCCCAGTGCTGCCGGCTCAAGATAATTGTGCCCACCGCTGGCTACCAGCGAACCACCGACGAAAGCAAGGTCGGCACAGGCATAGAGCATCATTAGCTCGCCCATGGTGTCGCCGAGATATACCTGCTGCTGTGCCGCGGGTTGCTCACCAAGACTGCGTCTGGCCAAGCTCAGGGCGCTGTTGGCGATCAACTGCGCGACTGCATTGAAACGCTCGGGATGACGCGGCACCAGAATCAGCAGCGCTTCAGGTTGATGGTCCAGAATGCGTTTGTGTGCAGCCAAAATCACTTCGTCCTCCCCAGCATGGGTGCTGGCGGCAATCCACACCGGCCGCTCGCCGATATCCGACCGCAGGACAGCGGCACTGGCCAGACTATCGGCATTCGGCTTGAGGTCGAACTTGATGCTGCCTGTGATGCTCATGGCTGACTCAGGCACGCCAAGAGCAGCAAAGCGCACAGACTCGGCTCGTGTTTGTACGGCAACCCAGTCAAGCCCCTTGAACATCGGCCTAACCAACCAGGCAACGCGCTGATAGCCGCGGGCCGAGCGTTCCGACAAGCGTGCATTGGCCAACACCAGAGGCACCTTGGCCGCCTTGGCCTCATGTACCAGGTTCGGCCACAACTCGGTTTCCATGATGATGCCGATGCGCGGGCGCAGACGCCGCAGCAGACGCCGCTGTAACCAGGGCAGATCATAGGGCAAGTAAACATGCCCAACCTGATCAGCAAACAGCCGACGAATCTGTTCCGAGCCCGTGGGCGTCATGCAGGTGATGGTCACCGGCAAGGCCGGATAATGTTGCAACAGTTCGCGCACCATCGGGGCTGCTGCAATAGCCTCGCCAACCGACACCGCATGCACCCATATACCTCCGGGGCGCAGATCGCCACCCAGTCCAAAGCGCTCATGCCAGCGCCGCGCATAGGCCGGTGCACGCAAAGATCGATACAGCAGGCGAGCAATAATCAGTGGCAGGCAAAGTACAAAAATAACGGTATAAACGAGACGGGACATCATGACTCCCCAGTGACAGTCGGCAACATGTTGCGCCGAATTGACTGCGACCTATGGTAGCAGAAGTTCGCACGCGGCCTGGCAATGTCTATACTAGGGCTCTTTTCATTACCTGTATGGGAGCTCATGAGCACACCTCTTGACACCGACATCTGTTTGATCGGCGGCGGCATTGCTGGCCTCTGGCTGAATGCACGTCTTCGTGCTGCCGGCTACAACACCCTGCTGATCGAACAGAATCAGCTGGGTGGCGGACAAAGCATGAAATCCCAAGGCATCATCCATGGCGGCACCAAGTATGCCCTGCAAGGCAGCCTGACCCAGGCTGCTGAAGCCATCTCAGGCATGCCTGCTCGCTGGCGCGCCTGTCTGGATGGCCGGGGTGAGCTTGACCTTCGCGGCGTTCGAGTATTGTCGCAGTATCATTACTTGTGGTCGCCCGGCAGCCTGATCAGCAATCTTGCCGGCTTTTTTGCCAGCAAGGCACTGCGCGGCCGGGTTGACCAGATCAAGGGCAAGGCACTCCCCGAGGTCTTTGCCCACCCCGCATTCAAGGGCAAAGTCTACCGACTGGCAGAACTGGTGCTGGACGTACCCGACCTGGTGAAACACCTGGCCGAGCTCAGTGCTGACAGCCTGGTCTTCGACCCTGACCCCAAGGTACTACAGGGGGATCATGGCGACATCCAAGGCATAGCGATCGAAGGCCACCTTATTCGTGCCCGGCGCTACATCCTGTGTGCCGGAGAGGGCAACGAACAGTTGCTGCAGCAGTGGGGGCTGAGCAAGCCCGCGATGCAACGCCGGCCCTTGCAGATGGTTTTAGTCAAGGGTGCACAACTTCCTCCCCTGTACGCCCATTGCCTGGGCAACAGTCCGAAACCCCGCCTTACCGTAACCACTCATCCCTGCCATGACGGCCAGTGGTGCTGGTATCTGGGTGGCGAGATCGCCGAACAGGGTGTTGAGCAAAGTGCCGCACAACTGATTGCCAAAGCACAACAGGAACTGGCTGCCCTGTTACCCTGGGTAGACCTTAGCAGCTGCCAATGGCAGACCCTGCCCGTTAACCGTGCCGAACCGGCGCAGAGTGGCCTTACCAGACCCGATAGCGCCTATTTGCAAGCCAGCAGCAATGGCCTTGTCAGTTGGCCGACCAAGCTGGCTCTGGCACCGGATCTAAGTGATCAGGTTCTGGCAGAGCTGGAACGGCAGGGCATTCAGCCCTCAGCGCAGAAAAGCAACCTTGGTCTGCCCAGACCTGCCCCGGCCGTACCGGTATGGGACGGCCTGTTCCCATGAGCGATATGCGCAATTTTCTCAGACCCCTGGGTGATACCAGCCTGCTGGTATCACCACTCGGACTTGGCACGGTAAAACTGGGCCGCAATCAGGGGGTCAAGTATCCCAGTCATTTTGAATTGCCGAGCGACCGAGAGGCAGCCGATCTATTGGCGCTGGCCAGTGAGTTGGGCATCAACCTGATCGACACGGCACCGGCCTATGGCAGCAGCGAAGAGCGCCTTGGCCAGTTGTTACGCCGCCAGCGTCAAGCCTGGGTGATCTGTTCCAAAGTCGGTGAAGAGTTCGAGCATGGTCAATCGCACTTTGACTTCAGTGCCGGACATACCCGACTGTCGGTTGAACGTTCGCTGAAGCGCCTGGCTACCGACTACCTTGATCTGGTGCTGGTACACTCCGATGGCAACGATCTGGCCGTACTGGCCGAGGAGGTCTACCCAACGTTGGCCAAGCTTAAACAGGCGGGATTGATCCGTGCCTTCGGCTTTTCCGGCAAGACAGCGGAAGGCGGCATCGCTGCCCTGCAGCAGGGTGACTGCGCCATGGTCACTTACAATCTGCAGGAGCAATCGGAAACAGCCGTACTCGACTTTGCGCTGTCACACAACAAGGGCATTCTGATCAAAAAAGCACTGGCCAGCGGGCACCTGTGCAAAGAGGGCAACGACCCCACTGAAGCCAGCCTGAAATGGGTGCTGGGCCACCCTGCCGTTACCAGCGCCATTGTCGGCACCATCAATCCTGCACACTTGCGGGCCAATGTCGCGGCAGCCGTGAAGGTGCTAGAACAACAATAGGGATACATGCATGTCACGCATCATCGCCCGAAAAAACCCGGTCATCTTCAAAACCCAGGCTATTCATATCAAGGCCACGCCGGAAGTTCTCTGCTACACCCCGGTCGGCAACCCGCTCAACTTTGATGAAATGCAGTCACTGCGCCTACCTGTCGCTATCAGCGACCCCTGGCAATTCGAACTGACGGTCGCCAACCTCGGTGTGTCCATTAATCTGACGCTGAACTGGCAAGGCCGCAGCTTCCGCGTTCTGGTTCGACAGATTCGTCAAGATCACGGCGATACCGTACTGAAATTATTGTCTGGCTACGTACCGGCGCATGAACTCCGCGTGCCCCTGCTCACAGCCATCACTGAAATAGCCGAAGAACTGCTGATAGAGAGCCCCTGGGGTTGGTTGCAGGGCCGATACCAGAATACCTGGTTACCCACGCCCTACTCCGGTTTGAAAAAAAGCAAGCGTCACCATTTCATCCTCAGCCCATTACAAGGCGCAACCCACCCGGTGTTATGCCGCGAATTGCACTTGATCGAGCGACCCAGGGCCTATGTCCACTTGCCCAGCAACTCACTGCAGCTGGTCTATTCCCTGCAACTCAGCCTGCCGGACAATTGCCACAGTTTGAGCCTGCTACATGCCGATGAACATCTCGACAGCCAGACCGGTGAGCTCGTTGTTGAAATGGACAGCCGCCGGCCCGAACTTTTTCTTGCCGAGATAAGCGACGGCAGGGCCAATGGCAAGGTATTTACCCTGGAAAAGGGCGAGCTGATTCCGCGAAGACCAACCCAGCCCAAGCTGAGTGAAAGCATGGCGGAACAGGTAGGCTGGGTAGTAGCTGCCCCTCGGGCCAACTGGCCAGAAGGGCTAAGCCGTCTTTAAGCGTCGCCGCGTTCGCGGATTTTCTCGACTATGGCCGTGGTTGAACAGCTCTCAACAAAATTCAGCACCTGCACATCACCACCGTAAGCCTGGACTATGGGCGCACCCACTACCTGATCAACACGGTAGTCACCACCCTTGACCAGCACATCGGGTTTGAGCTGACCCAAGAGCCGCTCGGGGGTGTCCTCGGCAAAGCTGATTACCCAGTCCACCGCGCCGAGCCCAGCCAAGACGGTCATGCGCCGCTCAACACTGTTGATCGGTCGGCCCGGCCCCTTCAAGCGACTTACCGAGGCATCATCATTAATGGCCACAATCAGGCGATCACCCAGACTGCGCGCCTCTTCCAGATAGCCGACGTGACCGGCGTGGATAATATCGAAGCAGCCGTTGGTAAAGACAATGCGCTCACCATGGGCACGGGCATCCTCGACCGCCTGCTGCAATTGCTCCAGACCCAAAACGCCGCGCTCACTCCCCTGCTCACGCTGAACTGCACGGCGCAGTTCCGGTGCGCTGATAGCCGCTGTACCCAGTTTGCCAACCACGATGCCGGCGGCCAGATTGGCCAGGGCCACGGCCTGCGGATAGGGCTCACCCGACGCCAGAGCAGCGGCAAGCGTAGAAATCACCGTATCGCCAGCACCGGTAACATCGAACACTTCGCGGGCACGGGCCGGCAGGTGCAAGGCCGACTCACCCTTGCGCAACAATGTCATGCCCTGTTCACTGCGAGTCACCAGCAGCGCCTCAAGCTCGAGCATCTCGATCAGAGCCATGCCCTTATCGACCAACATCTGTTCACTATCACAATGACCCACCACCGCCTCGAACTCGGCCAGGTTCGGCGTCAGCAGCGTGGCGCCGCGATAAATTGAAAAGTCCTTTCCTTTGGGGTCGGCCAACACCGGCACTGAATGCTCTCGGGCCAAGGCAATAAGCTGTTGATGATTGACCAGGGCACCCTTGCCGTAATCCGACAGAATCATGACCTTGACCTTGCCGATCAGCTCTCTGGCAGCAGCAAGAATGGCCTGACCATCGGTCTTGAAAGGCGCTTCAAAATCCAGCCTGATCAATTGTTGATGGCGGCTCATGACCCTTAGCTTGGTGATGGTTGGCTGTTCCGGGTGCGCCTGAAAGGCGCAATACACGCCCGCAGCGTTAAGGCGCTGCTGCAGGCTCAAGGCGGCCTCATCGTCACCCGTTACACCCACCAGCCAGGCTGGGGCGCCAAGCGCTGCTATATTCAGTGCCACATTACCCGCGCCGCCCGGTCGATCTTCGATCTGCTCGACTTTGACCACAGGGACCGGCGCCTCCGGGGAAATACGATGGGTCGGTCCATGCCAGTAACGGTCCAGCATCACGTCGCCGACCACCAGTACCGGTGCTGAATCAAAGCGCGGCATACTCAGTTTCATTCTAATATTCACCTGTCTTCTCTACCCTTCAGGGGCGTTCCGATCATGACGCCTGGCCTGGCTCGTCCTGAAACTGCATGCTGTGCAGACGCGCATAATAGCCATTCTGTTCTATAAGCTCCCTATGGCTGCCGCGTTCGACTATTCGCCCCTGATCCATGACCATAATTACGTCGGCCTTCTCAATGGTTGACAGCCGATGGGCAATAACCAGCGTGGTTCTGCCCTGCATTACCCTGTCCAGGGCTTTCTGGATGTGCCTTTCGGACTCTGTATCCAGTGCCGACGTTGCTTCATCAAGAATCAGCAGCGGCGCATCCTTGAGCAAGGCACGGGCAATCGCCAAACGCTGCCGCTGACCGCCTGACAAGAGCACACCGTTTTCACCAACCAGTGTGTCCAGGCCCTTCGGCAACTTATTGACGAACTCGCTGGCATAGGCTGCCTCGGCGGCCGCCTCAATGTCGGCGCGCGGCGCCCCGGCCAGATCACCATAGGCAATATTGTTGGCCACGGTGTCGTTGAACAGGGTGACGTGCTGAGTCACCAGGGCGATATGCCGACGCAAGTTGGGTAGCCGGTAGTCTTCAATCGGCACGCCATCAATGAGTATCTGACCTTGACTGTGGTTATAGAAACGCGGGATCAGACTGGCCAGGGTGGACTTTCCGCTGCCTGAACGGCCAACCAATGCGACCATCTGGCCTGGTTCAATAACAAAGTCGATATCCTGCAATACCGACTTGTCGGTGCCTGGATAATTGAAACTGAGATTACGTACTTCAACGCGACCACTGACCCGCTCGCGCTCAATCACCCCTACATCCGTTTCCTGGTCTTCATCCAGCTGCTCAAAAATACTTTCCGCCGCCGCAATGCCTTTCTGGATATTGGCGCTGACTTCCGACAACTGGCGGATGGGCTTGGGCAGCAAACCAGCGGCCGTAATGTAGGAAACCAGGTCGCCTGCCGTAGCGTCGCCGCGCAGAAAAAGTACCAGGAACATGATAACGGCCATGGCGCCGTAAGTGACCAGCTGCAGCGTTGGCGTGAACACCGCACCAGTGCGGGTCATTTTCAGTCCGCGCTGACGATTTTCTTCGCTGGCGCGATTGAAACGGTCGATTTCATACTGTTCGCCACCGTAGCTGCGCACCACCCGATAACCACTGATGGTTTCCGAGGTGACATGGGTAACATCGCCCATGGCAGCCTGGATTTTCTTGCTCTGCTTGCGAAACTTTTTGCTAGTGCTGGTTACCATCAGGCCGATCACCGGCAGGATAGCCAGCAAGACCAGGGTCAGCTTCCAGTTCATCCACAGCAAATAAGCAAACAGGAAAATCACCGTCATCCCTTCACGGAAAACCACTTTGATCGCATCGGTGGCCGCTCCGGTCACCATGGTCACGTTGAAGGTAACGCGAGATACCAGATGACCGGAATTGTGGTTATCGAAATACTGATTGGGCAAGGTCAGGAAGTTATTGAACAAAGCAGTGCGTAGGTCATGCACAACCCCTAGAGACACCTTGGCAATATAAAAGTTACCCAGAAAGGAGCCAACGCCCTGATAGAAAGCCACCAGAATAATGAAGGCGGGAAACCCCCACAGCAGTGGAATGCCAAAAAATTCGGCACCCGCACCCGCGTTCAGACCGTCAACAAAGTACTTGAGCATCCAGGCCATGGCCGGCTGACTGGACGCAAAAATGGTGAAACCCAAAATACTGATACTGAAGGGAATCCAGTAGGGTTTGACATACCCCAGCAGCCGCAGGTAAATCCTGACGCTGGATTGCATGAAACTTTCATTCAATGGATTGGGCATGGACTGTTCGCAGTAGAATGATGGAACGAGAGTTTAACACAGGGAAAGATCGACCAACGGTAGAATGGAAAATGCGATAAACTTGTTGTTTTTTTTGATTGGGAAACAGCTTTGCAAACACTCAGCAACGCAGATTTTGAACGCTGGCGCGAGGACGCCGACGTTCTCGAGAAGGATGGCCATGGCGACAAGGTCCTGCGCTTTGCTGACGGCACCTTCTTCAAACTGTTCCGGCGCAAGAGCCTGTTCTCGAAAACGCTGCTGTTCCCTCCCGCACAGCGCTTTGCGGACAACGCCGAAGCACTGCGCAAACTGGGCATAGCTTGCCCGGACATTATTGCCGTATACCGGCTCATCAACCCTCCACGCAATGCGGTGCATTACCACCCGCTGCAAGGTACAACCTTACGCGATCTGCTCAACCGCGATGTCAATCTTGGCCAGATTGAACTCTTTGCCAAGCTCGCCACCTTTATCACTGAACTACATGACAAAGGTGTGTACTTCCGCTCGCTGCATCTGGGCAATATAGTGCAAACCCCCTCTGGCCAACTCGGCCTGATCGACATATCGGACCTGCGCTGCCTGGGCAAACCCCTACCCAATAGCATGCGCAAGCGCAACTACCAGCACTTGTTACGCTATGAGCAGGACTGGGCACTGGTCAGTCCGATAGTGCGCAGCCAATTCAAGCCTTGACCAACGCCTTACCCGGACGGTATTTAAACAGAAAGTGCCGATAACGCTTGATGGTTTTGCCATTCCAGCGGTACCAGGGCAACTCGGCAAACAATTGCCGCGCGAATTCACGATCATATTTAACCGCACTCTTGAGCGTGTTGTTAATCAGGCTACGCTTGCCTCGCATATAGCCTGGATGGTCGCGATAGCAATCCAGCCCCATCAATAACCAGGGATAATTGCCCTTATAGTTGTGCGATTGATTACGGCCATGCTGGCGATACAGCGTGACCATGTCTTCGATGATATCCAATGGATAACCCGCGTGAGCAATGCGCAACTCCAGATGATGATCCTGAATGCGGTTATTGACGTCATAGCCGCCCGCTTTCAGAACAGCCTCACGTCGAAACACGGCGGTAGGACCGCCCAGCCAGATGTCATCATTTTCAAACAAATCCTTGAAACGATAACGCGCGGCACGCTTGTTCGGCGCCCCCTTCATTGGCGCGCCCTGGGCATCGATAAACTGAAAGTTTGCCCCACAGCCACCCAGTTCAGGATACTTGAGCAGGTGCCCGACCTGAATACTGATCCTCGAAGGCAGCATGATATCGTCGGAATCAAAAGTCAGAAAAAACTCGCCCTTTGCAACCTGAAGGCCAGCATTCACAGCACGGGTCACACCCTGATTGGTCTGATTGATCAGAGTGAAGTCGTGCTCGCTACGTAGCCTTTCGATCGCCTCGAGACTCTGATCTGTAGAGCCATCATTTACCACAATCAGTTCGATATTCGGATAGTCCTGAGCGAACACCGAGCGCAGGGACTCTTCTATATAATCACCGTGGTTGTAACAGGCAACCACAATAGATACTAGGGGGGCTTCCGACACGTTAGTACTCCTGCCTATCGTCCATGTTTTCCGGCCAACAGTATAAGGTCCAGGCAAGCATCGCTCCAGCATCTGAGCTCGAATCCGACCAGGCAGAACCCCACAAACCGCGTTTCAATTTCACATCAGCTCGCCAAGCTGGTTAGAATAAACTTCTTACATGGCTCAAACTAAAGCCATCAAGCTCAATATTACTGTGGAAGCCAGACAGCCGATGATCGATATCCAGGCCATAGTCAAGATTGCAGTGGACGCCGGGGAACAGATTCTGGCTGTTTATCAACAGGATTTTGCCGTTACCGACAAACAGGACAGCAGCCCGCTGACAGAGGCGGACATGCGTGCCCACCACCTTATTTGCGCGCGCCTTTCGCAACTGACCCCTGATATCCCGGCCCTATCGGAAGAATCCTCTGCCCAGGATAGTCTAGATCGCATGCAGTGGACCCGCTACTGGCTGGTTGATCCGCTGGATGGCACAAAGGAGTTCGTCAAGCGCAACGGTGAGTTCACCGTGAATATCGCACTCATTGATAACGGCGTCCCCGTTATGGGCGTTGTACATGCACCCGCGCTGGGCATCAGTTACTGGGGCGAACAGGGGCGTGGCGCCTTCAAGCAGGAGGGTCAAGCTGCTCCTGAAGCCATTCAAGCTGCCCAGCCCCCTTTGCCCGGCAAAAGCTGGAAGGTAGTTGGCAGCCGCTCACATGCCTCTGCCGACTTCGAATCATTCATGACGGCCCTGCCAAACAGCGAACTGGTGGCCATGGGCAGCTCGCTCAAGCTCTGCCTGGTGGCAGAAGGTGCAGCCGATCTGTATCCGCGCCTCGGTCCCACCAGTGAATGGGATACGGCTGCGGCACAGGCCGTGGTAGAGGCTGCCGGCGGTCAGGTCTTGCGCTATCCGGAACTGACACCGCTTCGCTACAACCAGAATCCCCAGTCGCTTCTCAACCCCTGGTTTATAGTCTGCAGCCAGACACATCCAGACTGGGCCAGTTCGGCGACCGACAAGGCAAAGCTGGTTTATGAGGAGCGAGAAAATGACAGTAAAGCCGAGGTTGTCTGGCACAAAACACAGGTAACGCCAGTCATGCGTCGCCAGTTGATTGGCCAACGCCCACGCTGCATCTGGCTCACCGGGCTCTCAGGCTCGGGCAAGTCAACCATTGCCAACGCCCTCGAGTTCAGCCTGCATCAAGCTGGCAACAAGACTTTCCTGCTGGATGGCGACAATGTGCGGCATGGCCTGAACAAGGACCTGGGCATGACTGATCAGGATCGGGAAGAAAATATACGCCGGGTGGGCGAAGTGGCCAAACTGATGGTTGATGCTGGCTTGCTGGTCATTACCGCCTTCATTTCGCCTTTCCGGGAAGATCGCGAGAAAGCCAGAGCGCTGTTCGAGCCGGGCGAATTTATTGAAGTGTATATAGACGCACCGCTTGAAGAGTGTGAGCGGCGCGATCCCAAGGGTCTCTATCACAAAGTCAGGCTCGGACAACTGAAGGACTTTACAGGTGTTGATTCACCCTACGAAGCCCCTGACTCAGCAGAGATTGTCGTACCGACGCAGCATCAATGCATCGGCGCGTCTGTTGCCCAGATCATGGCATACCTGGATAGCTCACCCTTGCCTTAGCGAAACAGGCAAGAGCTAACTTGTATAGCCAAACAACTGATAGTCACGTCGGTATACCTCGGCCACAATACTTCTCGCCTCATCGGAGATGCTGATAGACAAAGCCGTCATTTGCGAACGGTTGGTGTGCGACAGGTTAACCTCAACATCCAAGGCTCTGCACACCTGGACGAAGTCAGAACTGATGTTCTCCTGCTTACCAATAAAGTCCATATCCACTTGTCCAAGGCCATTGACCAGGAAGTGCCATTGCGGGGCAAAGTGAATTTGCTTGACCGCATTTTCGGCACACAGCCAGTCAATCACAAAATCATCGAAACAAGCGTACCGGCTAACCAATCGCCGCGCTCCCGCATCTCTGGCTATACCCCTCTCTTCTCGCAGGTAATTGAACGCTGAGAGAGCCCT